>JANSYR010000013.1 GCA_024742285.1 bacterium
CGAGCGTCTCTCGACGAGCGAAGCTACACCTTCCAGGCTTCGACCCAGTACAACCGCGACCTGGTGGATTGGTGCGACGGCCTGTCCCTGGTCTCCGGCATCGACTACCGGTACTGGACGACCCACAACGAGACACTCACGTCGGCGGTCTCGCTCGATCCGAATGACGACGACTTCCATCTGGGGAGCGGGTTCATCCAGTTCGAGTACGACCTCTTCGACGATCTCCTGACGCTGATCGCGGGGACGAAGCTCTCCGTGAACAGCTGGTCCGGATTCGAGTACCAGCCGTCCGGGCGCTTCGTGCTCCGTCCGGTCGACGGTCACGTCATCTGGGGGGCCGTCTCGCGCGCCGTTCGGACGCCGACCTCGATCGACAACGATCTCAACGCGTTCATCGGTCCCGTCAACCTCGTGGGCGACCGCGACTTCGCCTCGGAAGAGCTCTTCGCCGTCGAGCTCGGCTACCGGTTCTTCGATCTCGACTGGCTGACGCTCGAATCGACCGCCTTCTTCAACGACTACGAGGACGTCTCGAACCTGGTCGGTCCTCCTCCGGTCGGGCCCTTCGTGTTCCAGAATCCCGGCAGCGCCCACGTCGTCGGCGCGGAGTTCGAGCTGACCGTCCTGCCGACGGAGTGGTGGCGCTTCAGCGCGAGCTACAGCTTCCTCGAGTTCCTGCACGAGCACGCCTCCCGCAGTGCCATCGGCCAGGGCGGCACCTCGAATCGCACCCAGCCGGAACACCAGGTCGTCCTCCGTTCGGTGTTCGACGTCCTCGAGAACCTCGAGTTCGACACCTCCGTCTACTGGGTCGACGGGCTCGGTGCCGTCACGCCGGTCCTGCGGAGCAACAACATCCGTCAGTACTGGCGCGTGGATCTCCGCCTCGGATGGCAGCCGCTCGACTGGATGGAGCTCGCGCTCGTCGGTCAGAACCTGAACGACGCGCGGCACGCGGAGTACAACGACGTCCAGGGCAACCAGTCGACGCAGGTACCGCGATCCGGATACCTGATGGTCACGCTGGAGCTCGACGAGCTCTACTAGGACGCGTCGCCGCTGATCTCTGGCGGGGCGGAACTCGAGAGGGTTCCGCCCCTTCGCGTTTCGGAGCGTCGTCCCGTCGGGCGCTCCACGGAGCCGCTATGCTGCGGCGCCGGAGGAACTCAGCATGTCCATCGTCGACGACGTGACGGCCCAGGTGAAAGAGGCCATGAAGGCCAAGGACGAGCGGCGCCTCGCCGCGCTCCGCTCGATGCGGACCGCCTTCCTGAACGAGATGAAGAAGGACGGGTCCGACTCGATCTCCGACGAGGTCGCCGAGGGGCTCATGCGCAAGCTCGAGAAGCAGCGCAAGGAGTCGATCGAGGCCTTCGACAAGGGCGGTCGACCGGAGATGGCGGAGGCCGAGAGGGTCGAGCTCGCCGTGATCCAGGAATTCCTGCCTCAGCTCGCCGACGAGGCGCAGACCCGAACCTGGGTCGAAGAGGCGATCGCCTCGACCGGCGCCTCCGAGAAGAAGGACATGGGCAAGGTCATGGGCGCATTGATGGGCGCCCACAAGGCCGAGCTCGACGGGGCTCTTGCGCGTCGACTCGTTCAGGACATTCTGTCCTGATCGGCGACGGTCGGCGCTGCGCGCCTCCCGACGAGCCCTCAGGGGCTCGTCTTGCGCTGAGGGCTCCCGTGCCTCTCCGGGACCGGAGTGGCGAAGGAAGTCCGTGACGGCTCAGGGGTAAAAGCGGCTGATCGTCTCGATGATGCAGGCGGGGCGGTCGTTGCCCTCGATCTGGATCGTGATCGTGACCTTGGCCTGGAAGCCGCCGTCCTTCGTCTCCTCGACGCTGGTGATCGCGCCGGTTCCGCGGATCTTCGACCCGACGGGCACGGGGGAGGGGAAGCGGATCTTGTCGCATCCGTAGTTCACGCCCATCGAGGCGTTCTGGACCTCGAGCAGCTGGGGCAGGAACAGGTTCGCCAGGGACGCCGTCAGGTAGCCGTGGGCAATCGGCGCGCCGAAGGGACCGTCCTTCGCCTTCTCGATGTCGACGTGGATCCACTGGTGGTCGCCGGTCGCGTCGGCGAAGGTGTTGATCCGCTCCTGCGAAATCTCGAGCCAGTCGGTTTCACCGAGATCGGCTCCGACGTGGCTCGGAAGGTCGGCGGGCTTGGGGACGACGAGCATGGCAGTCTCCGGTCGGGGCAGGCCGCTTCGGCCTAGAGCCCCAGGTGTTTCGCGATTCGCTCGCGGTGGAAGGCGGGGTCACCGAGCCAGGACTCGCTCGCGCGAGCGCGCTTGAAGTGGAGGTGCTGGTCGTACTCCCAGGTGAAGCCGACGCCGCCGTGGATCTGGATCGCGTCGCCCGCGCACTTGAAGTACGCCTCGGAGCACCAGGCCTTCGCCAGCGAGGCGTTCGAGGACAGGTCGTCGGACGGATCGTCGACGATGCAGGCGGCGTAGTAGAGCGCGCTCCGTGCGCTCTCGACCGCGATCATCATGTCGGCGCACTTGTGCTTGATCGACTGGAACGAGCCGATCGGGCGACCGAACTGCTCGCGCTCCTTGGCGTAGGCGACGCTGGCGTCGAGGCAGCGCTGGGCGCCGCCGACCTGCTCCGCCGCGAGCGCGATCGCCGCCAGGTCGAGGGTGCGTCGCAGTCCCGGCCATGCGGCGCCGGGCTCGCCCAGGCACGCGTCGGCATCGACGCGCACGCCCGAGAGCTCGATCTCCGCCAGTCGGCGGGTCTGGTCCATCGTGGGGAGCGCCTTGCGAGAGACGCCGTCCGCGTTTCCGTCGACCGCAAACACCGAGAGGCCGTCGTCGCCGCTCGAGCCCGGCGCCCGCGCCACGACGAGCAGGAGATCTGCGGAGTGGCCGTCGACCACCCAGGCCTTCTTGCCTTCGAGGACGTAGCCGTCACCGTCTGGCGTGGCCGTGGTCTCGATCCCGTCCGCGTCCCAGGCGCCGGCCGCTTCGGCGAAGGCGAGGGTCGCGGTCCGGGTGCCTTCGGCGATCGCGGGGAGGCGCGCCGCCTTCTGCTCCTCGGAGCCGACGCAGAGGATCGTGTTGGCGGCGAGGGCGACCGTCGCGAAGAAGGGCGAGCAGAGGACGTACTCGCCGGAAGCCTCGAGGAGCACGACGAGATCGACGTAGCCGAGTCCGAGTCCGCCGTATTCTTCGGGGATGTGGACGCAGGCCCAGCCGAGCTCGGTTCCGATCTGCTCCCAGACCGCCGGGTCGTAGCCGAGCTCCGACTCCATGGCGGAGCGGATCTGCTCCGGGCCGCTCGCCCCTTCGAGGAAGCTGCGTGCGATCGTGCCGAGCTCTTCCTGTTCTTCGCTGAATCGGAAATCCATGTCAGGTCCCGTGCACCTTCTGGGGCTCAGGGGCCTCGGCGATCAGCTCCATGACCTTGGCGCCGATCTCGTCCGGGGCCCACTTCGCGCCCTTGTCGTAGGTCGGCCCGTCGCGCCAACCATCGGAGACGCCGATCAGGCCGCCCTTCACCTCGAAGACGCGGCCCGTGACCTCGCGGCTCTCGGGGGACCCTAGCCACACGACGAGCGGTGACACGTTGCCGGGGTGGGATTCGTCGAAGGTGCCGTCCTCCGGCGGCTTCATGTCGGTGAAGATCGCTTCGGTCATGCGCGTGCGCGCCGCGGGGGCGATCGCATTGGAGGTCACGCCGTAGCGGCCCAGTTCGGCGGCCTGCACGAGGGTGAGACTCGCGATCCCGCCCTTGGCGGCCGAGTAGGTGCCTTGACCGACGCTGCCCTGGAGACCGGCGCCGGAGCTCGTGTTGATGATCCGGGCATCGACGGTCTCACCGGCCTTCGACTGGGCGCGCCAGTGCTCGCAGGCGTGCTTCGAGATGCAGAAGTGGCCCTTCAGGTGGACGTTGATGACCGCGTCCCACTCTTCCTCGGAGGTCGAGACGAACATCCGGTCGCGGAGGAAGCCCGCGTTGTTCACGACCACGTCCAGGCGACCGAACGTGTCGAGGGCCTGCTCGACCATCCGCATGCCCGCAGCGAAGTCGGAGACGCTGTCGGTGTTCGCGATGGCTTCACCGCCCATCGCCTCGATCTCGTCGACCACGGCTTCGGCCGGACCCTTCGAGCCCCCCTCGCCATGGTTGGAGACACCGAGGTCGTTGACCACGACCTTCGCGCCTTCGGCCGCGAAGGCCAGTGCATGCTCGCGGCCGAGGCCGCCACCCGCGCCCGTCACGATGACGACACGCCCGTCGTTGATACCCATTGGTCGACGTTCCTTCTTGGCACCTTCAGCGTCCCTGACGGCTGAAGTCCGCGCGCCGGAGGCGCGCTCGGTTCAAGGGGATGCGGCGAAGCCGCATGCTGGAGAGAGTCCGACGAGACGTCGTCGCCGAAGGCGGCGCCGTGTCACGTCGCGATTCCGGAACGCCTACAGGCGTTCCAGAATCGTGACGTTCGCCTGGCCACCGCCTTCGCACATGGTCTGGAGGCCGTAGCGGACCTCGCGCTTCTCCATCTCGTTGAGGAGCGTGGTCATGAGGCGGGTGCCGGTCGCGCCGATCGGATGGCCGAGGGCCATCGCGCCGCCGTTCACGTTCACCTTCTCGTAGTCCATGCCCGTCTCCTTCAGCCAGGCGAGCACGACCGGGGCGAAGGCCTCGTTGATCTCGACGAGATCGATGTCGTTAACTGTCATGCCGGTCTTCTCGAAGGCGCGCTTCGTGGCCGGAACCGGCGCCGAGAGCATCATGACCGGATCGTCTGCGAGCACCGAGATGTGGTGGACCCGCGCGCGAGGCGTCAGGTTGTGGTCCTTCACCGCCTGCTCCGAAGCGACCAGGATCGCGGACGCGCCGTCCGAGATCTGGCTGGCGTGGGCCGCCGTGAGGGAGCCGCCTTCCACGAGCGGCTGGAGCGAAGCCATCTTCTCGGGGTTCGGCTCGCGCATGCCCTCGTCGTTCTCGATCCCGTTGATCGGCAGGATCTCGTTCTTGAACCGGCCTTCCTCGGTCGCCTTGATGGCACGGAGGTGGGAGTTGATCGCGAGATTGTCGAGCTCTTCGCGCTTGATGTCCCACTTCTTGACCATCATCTCGGCGCCGTTGAACTGGGAGATCTCCTGGTCGCCGAAGCGGGCCTCCCAACCGACCGAGCCCGAGAAGGGCGTCTCGAAGCCGAACTGCTCACCGACCGTCATCGCCGAAGAGATCGGGATCGCGCTCATGTTCTGGACGCCGCCCGCGACGACGAGGTCGGCGGTTCCGCTCATGACGGCCTGGGCCGCGAAGTGGACCGACTGCTGGGAGGAGCCGCACTGGCGGTCGATCGTCACGCCGGGGACGTGGATCGGCAGGTCGGCGGCGAGCCAGCACGAGCGGGCGATGTCGCCGGCCTGGGAGCCGATCGTGTCGCAGCAGCCGAAGACGACGTCGTCGACGGCGTTCGGGTCGACGCCCGAGCGCTCCATCAGACCCTTGAGCACGTGCGCTCCCAGGTCCGCCGAATGGATGGTCGAGAGTCCGCCGTTCCGGCGGCCGACGGGCGTGCGCACCGCCTCTACGAGATAGGCCTCAGCCATTTCGATTCTCCTTGGGGACGCCGATCGGGGCGTCGGGGGTTCCGGGTTCCAGCCGCCGGGCGCCCGCAGGCGGCCAATGTGCCGCCGAGCGCCCGCAGGCGGCCAATGAGTGCTACCGGGTGCAGAGCACCGACGAGCCGTGGCCGAAGAGGCCCTGGTTCGCCGTGATGCCGGCCTTGGCGCCTTCGACCTGCCGCTCGCCGGCCTGGCCGCGGAGCTGCCAGGTGAGCTCGCAGACCTGGGCGATCGCCTGCGCCGGGACCGCCTCGCCGAAGCAGCCGAGGCCGCCCGACGGGTTGACCGGGATGCGGCCGCCGATCGAGGTCGCGCCGTCGCGAAGGAGGCCCTCCGCTTCGCCGGGCTTGCAGAGGCCGATGTTCTCGTACCAGTCGAGCTCGAGGGCGCTCGAGAGGTCGTAGACCTCGGCGAGGTCCATGTCCTCCGGGCCGAGGCCCGCTTCCTCGTACGCGGCGTACGCGATCGAGTCGCGGAAGCTGCGATCCGGCGCGGACACTCCGGCGGCCGAATCCGTCGTGAAGTCCGGCATGTCGATCACCGTCTGCGGGAAGGTCGGCGAGATCGTCGACACGCCCGAGATCCGGACCGGGTTCGAGACGCCGTGCTTCTTCGCGAACTCCATCGACGTGATCACGAGGGCGGCGCCGCCGTCGCTCGTCGCGCAGATGTCGAAGAGGCGCAGCGGCTGCGAGACGTAGGGCGAGCCCAGGACGTCTTCCTCGGTGTAGATCTTCTTGAACCGCGCCTTGGGGTTGGACACGCCGTGGCGCGAGTTCTTGACCTTCACGTGGGCGAAGTCCTTCTCGGTCGCGCCGTAGAGATCCATCCGGCGCTGGGCCCAGAGCCCGAAATAGGTCGGGTTGGTGGCACCGAGGAGCCGGAAACGCAGCCAGTCGGGGTCGAATCCGCGCTCGCCCTTGTTCGGGGCGAGGAAGCCCTTGGGCGTCGTGTCCGCACCGACGACGACCACGCACTCCGCCATCCCGGCGAGGATGCGCATGCGCGCGATGTCGATCGCCTGGGCGCCGGTCGCGCAGGCCGCGTAGCAGCTGGCGATCGGGATCCCGGTCCAGCCCATGGCCTTCGCGAAGGTCGCGCCCGCCACGTAGCCCGGGTAGCCGTTGCGGACGGTGTCGCCGCCGACGATGAAGTCGACCTGGTTCCATTCGAGGCCGGCATCGGCCATCGCTTCCTTGATGGCCGCCACGCCGTACTCGGCGAAGTTGCGGCCCCACTTACCCCACTCGTGCATGCCTGCACCGAGGATCGCGACGTCGTTCTTGCTCATGTCAGTTGGCCTCCACGGGCTTCCACTTCCAGACCATGTATTCGTGCTCGTCGTCTTCGTACAACGTGCCGAGCACGAGCTGCATCTCCATCCCGACCTCGATGTCGTCGGGGCTCACGCCGTCGGCGAGCTGGCCGAGGACGACCATGCGCTCGTCGTTCAGCTCGACCGCCGCGACGGTGTAGGGCTCGAAGGGGTCCTTCGAGATCGCGGGCTCCGGGGGCTTGTAGTGGTTCGTCGTGTAGGACCACAGCTTGCCGCGGTTGGAGAGGGCGACCTCCTTGAACTCGGCATCCGCGTGTCCCGGGGCGTGGCTGATCGACACGTCCTTGGGGAAGAAGTAGGTCCCGCTCGACTCGTCGAGGTAGCCGAGGAGCTGCGGATTGTCCTCGTCCAGCGTGAGCCATCCCTCGATCGCGGGGACGCGCGTCTTGGCCATTTCGTTCTCCTTCATCGGGCGCACAGAGGATACCGCCTCGCGCCCGCTCGTTCTCTGCCTGTGGCCTCTGCGGTCTAGGCGGCCGGCTCGAATCCGAAGCTCACGGCGGGCGGGCCGCCGTCGAAGAGGGCCTCGGCGAGGCGCTCGCGGTGCCACGCCGTCTCGCCCCAGGCGAGGTCCAGGGTCCAGGCGCGTCGCATCCACACGTGGAGGTCCTGCTCCCACGTGTAGCCGAGGGCACCGTGCACCTGGAGCGACGTCGAGGCGCCCTGGAGCGCGGCCTCGCCGGCGCTGATCTTCGCCATCGAGACGTCGACCGAGCGGCTCTCCACGTCCTGTGCCACCGAGTGCGCAGCGCGCTCCACGTGGCTACGGGCGTACTCGAGAGCGACCTTGATGTCGGCCACCTGGTGCTTGACCGCCTGGAAGCTGCCGATCGGGACACCGAACTGCTTGCGCTCGGCGGTGTAGTCGACGCTCATCTGGATCAGCTGTTCGCAGGCCCCGAGCTGCTGGGCGGCGCAGGCGAGGGCGCCACGGTCGAGGGCCGCGGTCTCGAGGCGATCCGCGTTGGCGCCGCTCGCGATGAGCTGCGCGGGCTGCGGATCGAACTCGACCGTCGCGAGCTTCTGGCTCGGGTCGTTCGACTTCTGGGGCGTGATCCGCGCGTCGGCGGCGGGCACGGCGTAGAGGCCGTCTCCCGACCGGAGGATCAGCAGGTCGGCGCACTCGGCCTCGGGGACGAGGGGGCTCGTCGGCTGGGCGACGGCGACGATCGCCTCGCCTGCGGCGATCTTCGGGAGCCACTCCTTGGCCAGGGCTTCGTTCCCGCAGTCGCGGAGAAGCGGCGCCGCGACCGCCGCCGTGGGCGTCACCGGCTCGGCGAGGCCCGCGCGGCCGACCTCGACCATCACGAGGACCAGATCGATCTCGGTCATGCCGAGGCCGCCGTGCTCCTCGGGGATCAGCAGCCCGGGGACGCCGATCTCGGCGAGGCTGGCCCAGAACTCGGGGCTGCGGCCGGTCTCGGTCTCCCACTGGCCGCGCACGAAGTCGACGGTGCACTCGCCGGCGAGGAAGTCGCGGACGGTCTCCTGGAGGAGGCGCTGGTCTTCGGTGAATCGGAATTCCATGGTGGACGTCCTCTGCTCTCTACTTGCGCGGCATGCCGAGGATGCGCTCGGCGATGATGTTGCGCTGGATCTCGTTCGTACCGGCGTAGATGGGGCCGGCGAGGGCGAAGATGTAGCCGTCGAGCCACTCGCCGACGTCGCCGGCGGCGGACGAGCCCGGCAGGAGTTCCGCGCGGTGGCCGAGGAGCTTGAGCGCCGTCTCGTGCATCTTCGTGTCGAGCTCCGACCAGAAGATCTTGTTGAGGCTCGCCTCGGCACCGATCTTCCCGCCGCCCATCAGGTGGGCCACGGTCTGGTACGTGTTGAGGGCGTAAGCCTCCGCATCCATCCAGCACTGGGCGACCGTGCGCCGCAGCTCGGGTGCCACATAGGCGCCGCTCGCGACGGTCTCCTTGTAGAGCTCGACGAGCTTGCGCGCCGTGTCCTGGAAGCGGGCGGGGCTGCGCAGCATGAGCCCTCGCTCGAAGCCGGCGGTCGCCATGGCCACATCCCAGCCCTTGCCCTCCTCACCGAGCTGGTACTCGACTGGAACGCGGGCGTCGTCGAAGAAGACCTCGGCGAAGGCCTTCTTGTTGTTGAGCTTCTCGATCGGGCGGACCGTGATGCCGGGCGTATCGAGCGGCACGAGGATGAAGGTCAGCCCCTTGTGTCGCGTCGAGTCCGGATCGCTTCGGAACATGCCGAAGAGCCAGTGGGCGAAGGCGCCGCGACTCGCCCAGGTCTTCTGGCCGTTGATGACGAAGTGGTCCCCGTCCTTGATCGCAGTGGCCTGGATGTTGGCCATGTCCGAGCCCGCGTTCGGCTCCGACCAGCCCTGGGCCCAGACCTCTTCGGAGGACGCCATCTTGGGCAGGAAGCGCGCCTTCTGCTCCGGCGTGCCGACGTCCATGATGGTCGGGCCGAGGAGGAAGATGCCGTTCTGGTTCACGCGCCCGGGCGCGCCCGCGCGGTAGTACTCCTCTTCGAAGATCAGCCATTCGAGAAGATTCGCGCCGCGGCCACCGTACTCGACGGGCCAGGGCACCATCGCGTAGCCACCGGCCTGGAGCTTCTTCTCCCACTCGCGGTGCTGCTCGAAGCCTTCCTTGGTGTCGAAGGAGGCGAGCTTCTCGGAGGGCACGTTCGCCTCGAGCCAGGCCCGGGCTTCCTTCCGGAAGGCTTCCTGTTCGGGGGTGTACTTCAGGTCCATGTCATCAGGTCCTCGGTCGTGTTCGATGGCGGTCGGGGATCGAGCCCGTCGCCGAGCGCCCGCAGGCGACTAGAACTGTGCTTCGCGCTTCTCGACGAAGGCATCGCGCGCCTCTTGAGAGTCGGGCGTGGTATAGAGCTCGAGCGTGAAGCCCTGCTCGTAGCGGTAGGAGGTCTTGGGCTCGAGGAGCTCGATTCCGTTGAGCGCCTGCTTTCCGAGGCGGAGCGCCTTGCCGCTCTTGCCGGCGATCTGACTCGCCACCTCGCGGGCGCGGGCTTCCAGCTCGGCGGCGGGGACGACCTCCGTGCAGCCGCCGAGGGAGAAGAGCTCCTGGGCGTCGATCGTCTCGCAGGTGTAGAGCATGCGACGCGCCTTCTGGACGCCGACCATGCGCATGAGGTGGGTCGCGGCGCCGAGGGCGCCTCGGTCGATCTCGGGCAGGCAGTAGGTGGAGTCGTCGGCAGCGATGATGAAGTCCGACGCGCCGGCGATCCCGAGGCCGCCGCCGATACAGAAGCCGTTCACGGCCGAGATCGTCGGGACCGGGCAGTCGTAGACCGCGGCGAAGCTGTCGTAGCAGCCGCGATTCAGCTCGACGATCAGGCTGCCGTCCGCGGCGAGCTCCTTGACGTCGACGCCGCACTGGAAGCCCTTGCCGATTGCCCGGATCACGACGCAGTTCACGTCCTCGTTCTGACCGAGGGCGGTCATCTTCGCCGCGAACTCCTTCCAGCCCGCATTGTCGAGGGCGTTGACGGGCGGTGCGTTGATGATCAGCTCGCCTACGCCGTCCTTGATCTCGATGTCGATCGCCATGGGCTGGCTCCTTCTTCGCGGTCGCTCGGGCCGCCGTCGCTCAGAGCGCGAGTCGCTTGAGGGTCTGTTCTGCTTCTTCGACGATCCGCCGGACGAGCTCGTCGCAGGTCGGGCGGTCGTCGAGCACGCCCGCCACGGTTCCGCTCGCCAGGTAACCGTTCACGGGATCGCCGTCGGCGACGCCGACCCGGGCGAGGATCGGGGCGTTCGCCGCCATGATCGTCTGCCAGAGGCTCAGCCCCTGGTTCTTGCGCATGGCCAGGCCACTGCGGAGGAGCTCGGGGATCGAGGCGCCGGTCTCCGCCTGCAAGGCGCGGGCGCTGCCGAGGGCGAGGACGAGCTTGCGGATCGGGCCCGCCGCCTCGAGCTTCGCGACCAGCTCGTTCGAGACCATGCGCTGGGGCATGCCGTCGAGGGCGGTCGAGACGATCACGTCGTTCAGCCCGGCCTTCTGGTAGCGCTCGAAGCTCTGCGGCGGCAGCGGGCTCTCGGCGGTCATCAGGAAGCGCGTACCCATCGCGACCCCCTCGGCGCCGAAGGCGAGCGCGGCGACGAGGCCGCGACCGTCCCGGAAGCCGCCGGCGGCGACGATCGGGACGTCGACGATGTCCGCGCAGGCAGACGCGAGGAGTGAGGTGGGCGTCGTCCCCGTGTGGCCGCCCCCTTCGCCGCCCTGGACGATGATGATGTCGGCGCCGAGCTGCTCGGCCTTCGCCGCGTGCTTGACCGCGCCGCAAGTCGGCACGCAGACGACGCCGGCGTCCTTCATCTTCGCGATGAGTTGAGCGGAGGGCGCCCGGTTGTAGCCGGCGGCGCGGACGCCCTGGCGGATGATCGCGTCGGAGATCACGTCGGCGCCGGGCGCGTCCATCAGGAAGTTCACGCCGAAGGGGCGGTCGGTGAGGGCCTTGATATCTTCGATCGCGCCCTCGACCTCCGCGGGCGGAATCGTCGCGGCGGCCAGGAAGCCGAACGCGCCCGCGTTGCACGCCGCGGCGACGAGCGGCGGCTCCGCGACCCAGCCCATCCCCGTCTGGAGGATCGGATGATCGCAGCCGAGAAGCTCGGTCACGCGGGTCTGCAGGGGGTTCGGCAATGTGGACTCCGGGAAGGAGGGTGGCTCCGGCTTCGTCGAGCCGTCGGGTTCACTCCGGGTTCGGGACTTCCCGCCCGAGGACGCCCTTGGGGTCGATCTTCTCGCGAATCAGGGCGATCTCGTCGGCGGTCGGCAGTCGGGTTTCCGGGACGTCGCCCTCGATCACGAGCTCGAAGCCGGTGTTCTCGACCACCTGGTCGACGGTCACGCCGGGGTGCAGCGACTTGAGGCGCATGCGCTTGTCCGGGGTCTCGAAGTCGTAGACCGCGAGGTTGGAGATCACGAAGCGGACGTCGTGGCCCTGAGTGGATGCCGCCGGAAGCTTCGCCGCCCGGTCGTGGCCCACGCCGGAGACGACGTCGACCTCGGGCACGAACACCTTGGCGGTCTGATTCGCGACCCAGTAGCTGGTCGTATGCGAGATCGTATTGCCCGGCGCACCGCGCATGCCGAGGAGCTGGGCCTTCGGCTTCGCGTGCTCGCCGATGCAGGCGAAGTTCTGGTTGCCGAACTGGTCGATCTGGCTCGCCGCCATGATGACGTGACGATTGCCGTTCCAGAGATGGTCGAAGACGGTCCGGAAGGGCAGCCAGGCCTCGACGATCTGCTCGTGGCCTTCGCCGGAGACCGGGTTCGGCATGTCGACGACGGTGCAGATCCCGTCGGTCATGAGCAGGTCGGGCTCGAAGGTCATCTTGGCCAGTCGGGCGCCGATCGCAGGCGCCGTGCCGAAGCAGCTCGCCAGGATCTCGCCGTTGCCCCGGAAGGCGTCGGCACACGCGACTGCACAGATTTCACCGCGGGTTGCTGCGTCGCTCATCGGTTTCGCACCGCCTCCTGGTAGTCGGCCTCGGTCTCGACGTCGAGGTACTTCGCCTTGAACGCCTCCCAGGCGTCGGGGTCTTTCGCCGTCGCGGCGTATTCCTTCTGGAACGCTTCGTCGCGTCCGTAGTCGGTCGGGCACTCGGTGAAGTGCGCGCCGTTCGGCGCTTCGATCACGCCGTCGACCATCGTGCGGTTGATGATCCGCGTCTGGAGGGGGCCTTCGTTGGCCATGGCCGCCGTGTCCATGATCTTCTCGACGGTCATGAACCGCTTCTTCGCCGCGCGGCAGTACATGTCGTCGAAGTAGGGGTCGGGGCCCAGGTACTGGCCGTTGCCCCGCACGTCGCCGCGGTTCATGTGGATGAAGGCCACGTCGAGCTCGAGCGCCGGCATCGCCACCAGCTCCTCGCCGTCGGCACCGTCGGGACCAGCGTAGGGCGACTTCACCATCTTGAAGTCCGGGTTGATGTCGAGGACGGACGAGCCCATGCCGCTTCGCGTGGGCAGGAAGGGAAGCTTGTGGGACGCGGCGAGCAGGCCCCACTGGAGCATGCCCTCGTCGAGCTCCGCCGCTTCGATCGCGCCCGCCTGGCGCGCCTTGCGGAAGTGGGGCTCGAGCGGAATCGAGTCGAGGGAGACGAAGCCGTAGATCAGCTTCTCGACCTTGCCGTAGTTGCAGAGGAGGCCGACGTCCGGACCCCCGTAGGTCACGACCGTGAGGTCCTTGACCGGCGAGCGGAGGATCTCCCGCACGATCGACATCGGCTTGCGTCGGGAGCCCCAGCCCCCGATGCCGATGGTCATTCCGTCGCGGAGCTCGGCGACCGCCTCCTGCTCCGTCGTCCGCTTGTCCATTTCATTCCTTCCGCGTGAAGGGGGAACGGGGCGCCGCGCGGTCACGGGCCGGACCTGCTTCCAGAGGGTGGGAGCAGCCGGATCCGCGGTCGGGGGCGACCGTCCATCATGCTTCTTTTTGGCGGCCTTGGCCCGGTTTCGACGGGTCGCACCGTCGGCGGGGTCGCCTCCGGGAGCTCGCATCCGAACGGGATCGTGCCGGGGTCCGCGGGTGCCTTCGCGCCCTCGTCGCCGCTGACCGGCAGGGGTCGAACGGCAGGGTCGCGAGGCCGGGGCCGGCGCGCTCCGACCCTCGCGGGTCTTCGGGACAATAACGAAACGGTGCGTATCGTTCGACCCCGAAAAAGGGGCTGAGGCGGGACTGAGGGGAGTTAGAGGGGGAATCTCGGCGCTCGTGCGCCGATCGCCGAAGACCTCAGCCGGCCGCGAATCGCTTCGCCAGCTCCGCCGCGAGGCCGATGTACCGGTCCGGTGAGAGCCCGCCGAGCTCGGCCTTCACCGCCTCGGGCAGCTCGAGCCCATCGACGAAGGTGCGCAGGCGCTCCACGTTGATCTCCTGGCCGCGGGTGAGGGCCTTGAGCTTCTCGTAGGGCTCCTCGATCCCGTGCCGGCGCATCACGGTCTGGATCGCCTCGGCCAGGACCGCCTGGTTCTGGTCGAGGTCGGCGGCGAGCCGTTCCGGGTCGACGGCCAGCTTGCCGAGTCCGCGCATCGCGGACCGGATCGCGAGGACGCCGTGGCCGACTCCCAGGCCCACGTTCCGGAGCGTGGTCGAATCGGAGAGGTCGCGCTGCCAGCGGCTGACCGGAAGCTTCTCCGCCAGGTGCCCCAGGACGGCGTTCGCCACACCGAGGTTGCCTTCGGCGTTCTCGAAGTCGATCGGGTTCACCTTGTGGGGCATGGTCGACGAGCCGACCTCGCCCTCGACCAGCTTCTGCTTGAAGTAGCCGATCGAGATGTAGCTCCAGAGATCGCGGGACAGGTCGAGCAGGATCGTGTTGAACCGGACGAGCCCGTGGAAGAGCTCGGCGATCCAGTCGTGGGGCTCGATCTGGGTCGTCATCGGATTCCAGGTGAGGCCCAGCGACTCGACGAAGTCCCGGGTGTGCGCCTCCCAGTCGACCTCGGGGTAGGTGACCGCGTGTGCGGCATAGCTGCCGACCGCGCCGTTCGCCTTGCCGAGCATCTCGACCGCGGCGATGAGCTCGCGCTGGCGGAGCATGCGCGCGCCGACGTTGGCGATCTCCTTACCGAGGGTCGTGGGGGTCGCGGGCTGTCCGTGGGTCCGAGAGAGCATCGGCAGGTCGGCGTAGTCCCCGGCCATCTGTCGGAGGGTCGCGATGACCCGGTCGATCTCGGGCAGGACGATCTCGTCGCGGGCGTCCCGGAGCATCAGCGCATAGGAGAGGTTGTTGATGTCTTCAGAGGTGCAGGCGAAGTGGACGAACTCGAGGAGGGGTTCGAGCTCGGCGTTCGTCGCCAGCTTCTCCTTGAGCCAGTACTCGACGGCCTTCACGTCGTGGTTCGTCGTCGCCTCGATCTGGCGGATCGCGGCGGCGTCCGCCGGCGAGAAGTCCGCGAGAAGCGCGTCGAGCCAGGCGCTCGCCTCGTCGGAGAGCGCGGGGACCTCGGGGATCTGGGGCGCCGCCGCGAGGGCTTCGAGCCAGCGGACCTCGACGATCACGCGATAGCGGATCAGGCCGAACTCCGAGACGATCGGACGGAGGTCGTCGAGCTTGCTCTGGTAGCGGCCGTCGAGGGGCGAGATCGCGAGGAGCGAGGCCGATTGGGAAACCGGTTCGGAGGTGTTGTCGGGATCGGAGGGCATGGGGTCCTAGAATGGGTTGGCGATCAGCGAGGGCGGGTCGCTAGGCGAGGAACGCGCGCGCGTTCTGGAAGAGCTTGAGCCAGGGAGCATCCTCGCCCCAGTCGTCCGGCGCCCACGAGTGCTGCACGGTCCGGAAGACCCGCTCGGGGTGAGGCATCATGATCGTGACGCGACCGTCCGGCGTGGTGAGCGCCGTGATTCCGTCGGGGGAGCCGTTCGGGTTCACGGGGTAGCGGGTCGCGATCCGATCGTGACCATCGACGTAGCGCCCCGCGATCAGGCCGGCGTCGGTCACGCGGACCTTCGCGGCCTCGTCGGCGAACGCCGCGCGGCCTTCGCCGTGGGCGACGGCGATCGGGAGACGCGCGCCGGCCATGCCCGCGAAGAGGACCGAAGGGCTCTCTTCGACGCGCACGAGGGCGAGGCGGGCTTCGAACTGCTCCGAGCGATTCCGGACGAATCGCGGCCAGTCTTCGGCGCCGGGGATCAGGTCCTTCAGGACCGAGAGCATCTGGCAGCCGTTGCAGACGCCGAGGGCGAAGCGGTTCGGGTCGGCGAAGAAGGCGCTGAAGTCGTCGCGGAGCCGGTCGTGGAAGAGAATCGACTTGGCCCATCCGCCGCCGGCGCCCAGGACGTCGCCGTAGGAGAATCCGCCGCAGGCGACGAGCCCCTGGAATGAGTCGAGAGAGCGCCGCCCGCTCATCAGGTCGCTCATGTGCACGTCGATCGCGTCGAAGCCGGCGCGGTCGAACGCGGCGGCCATCTCGATCTGCCCGTTCACGCCCTGCTCGCGAAGGATCGCCATCTGCGGTCGCGCGGTCCCCGTGATGGCCGGCGCAGACGCCAGCGAGAAGGGCACATGGACCGTCAGACCGGGGTCGTCCAGGTCGCAGCGCGTCTCCTGCTCCTCGTCGGCGCAGTCGGGGTCGTCGCGCAGCCGCTGGATCTGCCAGGTGGTCTCGGACCACTCGCGCCGGAGCTCGGCGCGGTCGCTCTCGAGGACGACGGCGTCGCCCTCGCGGATCACGATCCGGTGGTCGTCGCGCAGGTGGCCCACGGCGTGGAGGGCGTCGGCGAGACCGACCTCTGCGAAGGCGGTGTGGACGGCCTCGCGGTCGGCGTTCCGGACCTGGAGTACGGCGCCGAGCTCTTCGTTGAAGAGCTTCGCGTTCGTCGCGCCAGGGAGATCGTCGAGATCGATGTCGAGGCCGGTCGCGCCGGCGAAGGCCATTTCGACGAGGGTCGCCGCGAGGCCGCCGTCCGAGCGGTCGTGGTAGGCGAGGAGACGACCCTCCCTGAGCAGACGCTGGACGGCTTCGAAGAAGCCGCGCAGCGTCGCCGGGTCGTCGACGTCCGGCGGGACGTCGCCGATCGCCGCGTGGACCTGGGCCAGGGCGGAGGCCCCGAGCCGGTTGGCCCCGCGGCCGAGATCGACGAGCAGGAGCGTCGTGTCGGCCTCGTGCCGGAGCTCCGGGGTGAGCGCGAGCCGGGCGTCGTCGACCGGAGCGAAGCCCGAGACGATGAGCGAGAGCGGGGCCGTCACCGATCGCTCCTCTCCGTCCTCGTCCCACACCGTCCGCATCGACATCGAGTCCTTGCCCACCGGAATCGCGATCCCGAGCGCAGGACAGAGCTCGAGGCCCACGGTCTCGACCGCATCGTAGAGCTTTGCGTCCTCGCCGACGTAGCCGGCGGGCGCCATCCAGTTGGCCGAGAGCCGCACCTGGGAGAGCGCCGGGACGGGCGCGCTGGCCAGATTCGTGAGCGTCTCGCCGATCGCCATGCGCGCGGAGGCGCGGGCGTCGAGGAGCGCGACGGGCGTCCGCTCACCGAGGGCCATCGCCTCGCCGGTCACCGTCGAGTAGCCGCCGGTCGTCACGGCGGCGTCGGCCACCGGCACCTGCCAGGGGCCCACGTTCTGGTCGCGGGCGACCATGCCCGTGACCGTTCGATCGCCGATCGAGATCAGGAAGGTCTTGTCGCCGACGGTCGGGAGTCGCAGCACCCGGCGCAGGGCTTCCCGGGGATCGATCGTGTCCGCGTCGAAGATCTCGGTCGGCTTCTCGGCGCGCTTCACGTCCCGGTGCATCTTCGGCGGCTTGTCGAGGATCACCGAGAGCGGCACGTCGATCGGCGCCCGCGCGTCGGGGAAGTGGGCGTCCTCGACGACCAGGTCCCGCTCGGCGGTGGCCGTGCCGACGACCGCGTAGGGGCAGCGTTCGCGCTCGCAGATCGCCTCGAACTCGGCGATCCGGTCGGGCGCGATCGTGAGCACGTAGCGCTCCTGCGCCTCGTTGCACCAGATCTCGAGGGGCGACATGCCGGGCTCGTCGTTGGGGACGGCGCGCAGGTCGATCCGCCCGCCGAGGTCGCAGTCGTCGAGGATCTCGGGAATCGCGTTCGAGAGGCCCCCGGCGCCGACGTCGTGGATGAAGAGAATGGGATTGTCGTCGCCGCGCGCCACGCAGCGATCGATCACTTCCTGGCAGCGTCGCTCGATCTCGGGATTGCCCCGCTGGACCGAGGCGAAGTCGAGATCCTCGGCGCTCGTCCCCGTCGCCATCGACGAGGCAGCGCCGCCACCGAGGCCGATCAGCATGGCGGGCCCGCCGAGGACGACGACCGCCGCGCCGTCCTTCGCCTTCTCCTTCTCGACGTGCATGGGTCGCACGTTGCCCATCCCGCCCGCGAGCATGATCGGCTTGTGGTAGCCGCGGACCGCCGGGCCTTCGGCGCCCTGGACTTCCTGGCAGAAGGTCCGGAAGTAGCCCGCCAGGTTCGGACGCCCGAACTCGTTGTTGAAGGCGGCACCGCCGATCGGGCCCTCGATCATGATGTCGAGGGCGGAGGCGATCCGGGAGGGCTTGCCCGGGTCGTTCTCCCAGGGCTGCTCCGCGCCCGGGATCCGCAGGTTCGACACGCTGAATCCCGTGAGGCCCGCCTTCGGCTTGCCGCCGCGGCCGGTCGCGCCCTCGTCGCGGATCTCGCCGCCGGAGCCCGTCGCGGCGCCCGGGAAGGGCGAGATGGCGGTTGGATGGTTGTGCGTCTCGACCTTCATCAGGATCTGCGCCGGCTCGTCGACCTGCGAATAGCGTCCCGTCTCGGGGTCGGGAAAGAAGCGACCGCCGTCGCCCCCGGCGACGACCGCCGCGTTGTCCGAGTAGGCGGAGAGCACGCCGTCCGGCGACTGGTTCGTCGTGTTCCGGATCATCTCGAAGAGCGACCTGTCGCGGGCCTCGCCGTCGATCGTCCAGTCGGCGTTGAAGATCTTGTGGCGGCAGTGCTCGGAGTTCGCCTGGGCGAACATCATCAGCTCGACGTCGGTCGGGTTGCGGTCGAGCTCGCGGAAGCTGTCGACCAGGTAGTCGACCTCGTCGGGGGCGAGGGCGAGACCCAGGTGTTTGTCGGCCTCGCGGATCGCGTCCGCGCCGCGTCCCAGGACGTCGACCTGGGTGAAGGGCGTGGGCTCGGCGCGCTGGAAGAGCCGCTCCGCTTCGCTGGGGTCGCCGAGCACGCTCTCCGTCATGCGGTCGTGGACGATCGGCGCCAGGCGGGCGGCGGCGTCCGCGTCGAGTCCGACGAAGCGCCAGGTCGTGCCGCGTTCGACGCGCCGGACGGCGCCGAGCCCGCAGTTGCGGACGATCTCGGTCGCTTTCGAGGACCAGGGCGAGATCGTGCCCAGTCGCGGCACGACGAGCAGCGAGGGCGCGGCCTCGTTCGCCGGCGCCGGGTCGAGTCCGTCCCGGAGAAGGGCCTCGAGGACCCGCGTCTCGTCGTCGGTCAGCGCGCGCTCGGCGTCGACGAAGTAGACGCTCTCGGTCTCGAGGGCGCGGAGTCCCGGCTCGGTCTGTCGCAGCGTCGCGAGCAGCCGGTTTCGCCGGGCGTCGGAGTGGGCCGGACCCCCTCGCAAGGAGAACATCGGAGCCTCGATGGGCCCGGGCCGGTCGCCGTCGCACGGGGCGCGGGGCGGACTCGGTCGGACCTTCGTTTCGGTCCGCACGCCCCGGAACGGGGACCTTCGGGGGGATCCGGTGGGGAGGGTGGGGGCCCACGAGTGTGGGGAGCCGCCGCCGTCGCGCCACCGGGTCGGAGCAGCGCGGACGATTGGGATGGCGGGATTCTACGGCGCTTCCGGCTTTCCGGCTACCGCCATCCCTTCGGAATCGCGAGGGAATCGCTCATTCCTGCGTGCTCCGAACGGCCCGATCAGGTCCCGAGCAGGCGCAGCACCAGCGACATGTTCGTGTTGGCCTGGCCGAGGACGGCGATCGCCGACTCCTGGATGATCTGGTTCCGCGTGAGCAGGGCGGTCTCCGTCGCATAGTCCGCATCCCGGATCCGCGACTCGGCGGCGGCCGACGCCTCGATCTGGACGCCGAGCAGGCGGGACCGGCTCTCGAGGCGGTTCTCCGCGATCCCGAAGCGCGCGGCGAGGGCGCTGGTATTCGCGATCGCGGTGTCGATCGCCGAGATCGCGTTGCCGGCGCCGGTCTGTGTCGCGATGTCGACACCACCGGCGCCGAGGGCGGTCGCGGTCGCGTCGACACCCGTCACGGTGATCGTGTCACCGGCGGTCGTGCCCACGGCGATCTCGATCTGCTGGCCGCTGTTCACGAGGGGGTTGAAGGTGCCGAAGCTCGTGCTCGCGGCGATCGCGTCGATGTCGGCGAGGATCGACTGGAACTGGTCGTCGAGCATCGTGCGGGTCTGCCCACCGAGGGTGCCGTTCGAGGACTGGATGGCGAGGGCGCGCGCCTCCGAGAGCAGACTCGAGATCTCGGAGAGGCCGCCCTGGGCGGTCTCGGCGATCCCGATGCCGTCGGCGGTGTTCAGCTGGGCGCGCTGCAGACTCGCGATGTCGGCGCGGAAGCGTTCGGAGATCGCGAGCCCGGCGGCGTCGTCCGCGGCGGAGTTGATGCGCAGGCCGGACGCAAGGCGTGCGCTGGACCGCGCGACCGCGCTCTCCGCCGTGCGCAGCGAGCGGATGGCGCCGAGGCTGATTCCCATGGAGCCGATGCGGAAGGACATGTCGAGACCCCGACGAGGCGGTCACGGCCGCCTCGCCACGACGCGTCCCCCTCCGGTTCGCGTGGTGCTGTCATGGATCCGGGTTCGGCTTTCAGTCTGAAACGGTGAAGGGAAATCCCGGATTTCGAGCTGAAATGCGGGCTTCCATCTAGAACCACCTACGCAGCGAACGCGCAGGTCGGGCCGAAACTGCGGTCCTCTGAAACGCAGAACGGCGACCGTGCCGTGCGCGGTCGCCGTCCGATCGGTCGAGGGGATGGCGCGTCCGGCTACCCGCCGAGCGCCGCCAGCGTGACCTGCTGGCGCCGCTTGGCGATCTCCTCGTCGGTTTCCTCGATGACGACCTCGTCGGGCACGATGTCGAAGATGACCTCGCCGGCGGCGACGACGGCGCCGTCGCTGTCGACCATTCGGTTCTTCGTGATCGTGCCGGAGAAAGGCGCCAGCACCTTGTTGAACATCTTCATCACCTCGATGATGAAGAGCGGCTGACCCTCTTCGAAGTGGTCGCCTTCGTCGATCAGCATCGGAAGGTGCGGTGCCTCGCGGGCGTAGAACGAGCCGCCCATCGGCGTCACGATTTCGTTCGCGGAGGCCTTCGGCGGCGGCGCGAGGGCCCGGCGCAGGGTCTCCTGGTTCTCCTCGTCCATGAACCGCGCGGGGAAGACCGGCTCGAGGGCGTCGTCGATCGTGATGTCGAGGAGCTCCGACTGGATGCCGAGTCGCGGGATCATCAGCAGCAGCGATGCGCCGACCTGATAACCGCGATGGGCCGCCTGGCAGGCGTCCCACTTCGAAGCATCGCTCCCGACGAGCGCCTCGATCGGTCCGCCCCGGAGCGCGACGTCGACCTTGCCCCAATCGTCGGAGCCGATCGCCGTGGCGACGCGATCGTAGAACGCGAGGGCGTCCTGCAGGATCGCGTCGTCGTGCTCCCAGATCATGTCGCTGGCCGGTTTGCCAGGAGCGGTCTCCATGTTCAAGTAGTGGTAGAGGTCGCGCAGGAAGTGGACTGGATTCGCGGCGAACTCCACGTCGTTCCCGTCCCGCGTCCAGAGCTTCCCGTCGTAGAGGCCGAGGAAGCCGGTCAGCGCGTGGGCATCGCCGACGAGCCGGCGGATCGGGCGGAGCAGGAGCGTCTCCTGAGCCATGAGCGTGGTGCGCGCGGAGGCGTCGTCGAGCTTTCCGAGGACGACACTCGCGGCGATGTCCATGTCGACGTCCCGGGCGAGCGTCTCGAGCGCGCCGACCGCCGCCAGATACGGCCCCATGAAGCGCGTGTTCGGCTTCATCATGGGCTCGAGGCCGAGGGTCCAGTTGATCAGGCCGTAGTGGAGCGGGATCGACGTCTGGAGGTTGTCGCCCCGGAGCTCCATGCGGCGGATGATCTCCGCGAGACGCTCCAGGTTGTCGGCCCGGCTCGTGCCGTCGCAGAGGATCAGCGCGATGTTCGAGTCGTAGGCGCCGGCCAGGTTGTAGTACGGGAAGGAGCCCGTGTCGGGATTCCGGGTGCCGATCCCCTGGTCGTCGCGGTGTTCGTAGTCGAGGGGCTTCGACCAGCCGCGGATCACGCCGCCGGCGTGCGGCTGGAGCGCGGCGTTCACCGCGTTGACGCGCACCTCGGCGCCCGAGACCGCGCGCAGGATCCGCTTCGGCTTCGGCATGCGGGGGCCGTGGACGGCGAGCAGCGCCATCGCCTCGATCAGGCGCTCGACCTCGAAGAACTCCGTCGGGTCGTCCGGGTTCGTGAAGCGCATCTTGTAGGCGAGCTCGGAGCAGCCGTGCTCGACCTGGATCCGCGTGTTCATCTCCATGAAGAAGTGGTCGAAGCCCTCGACGATGCACTCGAAGGTCGAGACGCTGTCGAGGCCGACGCCCTGGCCGAAGCGGGCGCCGTCTTCTTCCATCGCGCGGAGCGTGTCGCGCTCCTTGGTCAGGTTGGCGGCGTGCTTCGGGTTGTCCGTCTGCTTGGCCGCCGTCTCCAGGAGCTCGTCGGTCAGCGAGAACTCGAGCTGCTTCTGCTCGCGCATCTGGATCGAGCAGTCGCGGCCACCCAGGGTGATCGCCCACTCGCCGTTGCCGACGACCTGGATCTCGTTGTGGCGGGTGGTCTCGAGGTTGAGCTCGATCAGGAAGTTCCGGTTCGAGCCGGGCTCGAGGACCTTCTGTTCGGCGAGGATGTCCATGACCGCCGCGGCGGTCTCGCCGCCGTTGGTGACGACGCGCTGGCCCTTGCCGCCGCCGCCGCCGATGCACTTGTAGCGGATGCGCTTGCCCGGGTACTGCTCCCAGATCTTCTGGGATTCCTTCTCGGCCGCCTTCTGGAGCTCCTCGATCGTGACGATCTCGATCGACTTCGCATAGCCCGCCTGCAGGAGCTGCTCGGCGTTCTCGGCGAGGTCGACGTCGCCGTTCCAGGTGAACGCGAGGCCGAGTTCCTTGGCGAGGGCCTCGAGGCTCTTCTGGTCGCCGCAGCGCTCGATCAGCGCGAGGGCCGAGACGTTGTCGATCCCCGGAACGACCGCGTTGCCGAGGGAGCGGGCGAGCTTCTTCGCCTCGTCCTTCGCGCCGGCGCGATCGATCGTCGTGGAGGACGGGCCCATGAACTGGACCGTCGGCGCTGCCTCGATCGCCTTGATGAAGTCCGAGTCCTCCGCCATGAAGCCGTAGCCGGCGAAGATGTGCGTGTAGCCGTTCGACTCGGCGATCTCGATGATCTCGTCGATCCGCTCCAGCTTCTCGGCCTGTCCGACCCCCATGTAGTCGGCGACGCGATGGACGTTGCTCGGGAAGCGCAGGTCGCGAAGCTCCGGCGCCAGACAGCGCGGGTAGACGACCGAGTCCTTCTCGGAGAGCAGCATGCCGTACTCGCGGATGCCGATCTCGTCGAAGACGTCGAAGGCCTCCTTGCGGACGGGGCCGCGGCAGACGACGAGGCACTTGACGTCCGAGATGTCGAAGGAGCGGATCCAGTCGGAGTCGCTCTCGTGGGCTTTGATCATGTTGCCATTGCGGTCGAGCATGGGTCTATCACTCTCGTGCGGAAGCGGGTGGAGGAGGGGAGTCGGGGCGTCGGGCGCGGGCCTATTCGTGCTCGCGCTGCGGGCCGCCCATCGGCTCCGGGGTGTACTTCCGCATCAGGAAGTCCAGGTTTCGGGAGAGGATGCGTCGGCTCTCGCCCGGCATGACGATCCGGCTGACCGAGCCGAGGGAGAGGGCCTCCTTCGGGTTCATCAGCAGGTCTTCGTACTCGGTCGTGAGCTTCGCCAGCTTCTCGTCGCGGAGGCGGTTGGCCTCCGCTTCGTCGGCGCCGTCCGCGAGGGCCTTCTTGTGCTCCGCGGCGATCGCGCGCATCTCGTCCTTGAAGACGAAGTCCTTGCCCGCCGCGCCCATCACGGCGACCCGCGCCATCGGCATCGCGAAGACGAGGTCCGCGCCGGTGAAGTGCGAGTTGTAGGCCGCGTACGCGCCGCCGAAGGCGTTGCGGATGATCATCGTCATGCGCGGCGTGCGGACGTCGATGATCGCGTCGAGGAGCTTGCGGCCCGCCTGGACGATGCCGCGGCTCTCCTGGTCGGTGCCGGGGAGGAAGCCCGTCGTGTCCTCGACGAAGATCAGCGGGATGTTGTAGAGGTTGCAGAAGCGGATGAAGCGCGTGGCCTTGAGGGCGGCGTCGATGTCGATCTGCCCCGAGGCGACGGCCGAGTTGTTGGCGACGAAGCCCGTCACCCAGCCGCCGAGGCGACCGAAGGCCGTGACCATGTTGCGGGCGCGCTGGGGCTGGATCTCGAAGAACTCGCCGTGGTCGCAGATCTGCTGAAGGTAGAGCGTGATGTCCATCGGCGCGTTCATGCCGGCGGGCGAGTCGAAGGTCCGGCGGAAGAGCTTGTCCTCCTCTTCGGTGTACCGGTCGACCGGATCGCTCGTCTCGTGGAAGGGCGCGAGGCTCCTGTTGTTGTCCGGCAGGTAGCCGAGGAGGCGGAGCGCGGTCCGGAGGGAGCCGAGCTCGTCGCCGGTCACGAGGTCGACCACGCCGCTCTGGCCGTGCACGCCGGGGCCGCCGAGCTCGTCGGCGCTCACGTCCTCGCCGAGCACGCTCTTCACGACGCCCGGGCCGGTCAGGCCGATGAAGGTCTCCTCGCACTGGATCATGAACGAGCCCTGGCGCGGGAGATAGGCACCGCCGCCCGCGTTGTAGCCGAACATGAGGCTGATCGAGGGCACGAGGCCGCTGATCTTGCGGAGCGCGGTGAACGCTTCGGAGTAGCCGTCGAGGCCGCCGACGCCGGCGGGGACGAAGGCGCCCGCGGAGTCGTTCATGCCGATCAGCGGGATGCCCTTCTCACCGGCCATGTAGATGAGTCGGGCGAGCTTCGCGCCGTTGGTCGCGTCCATCGAGCCCGCGCGGACCGTGAAGTCGTGGCCGTAGACGGCGACGTCCCGGCCGCCGATGTCGAGGATCCCCGTCACGATCGAGGCGCCGTCCAGCTCCGGACCCCAGTTCCGGTAGAGGATCATCGGCTCCTTCTCGGTCAGGACCTTGATGCGCTCCCAGACCGTCATGCGGTCCTTCGAGTGCTGGACGCGGACGCGGGCCGGGCCGCCTCCGACGAGCGGGCGCTCGATCAGGTCGTTGCCCAGGGCGAGCGCCTTGTCATACGGCCCTGCCGGGAGGACAGCGTGACCGGCCGCCGTCGTGTCGGCGCCGTTCGCGAGCGGCTTGTCGCTCGCTTCGTCCGCGGGTTCCGGAAGGGGGTTCGAGAGCGTGTACTGGGGTTCGGCCATGGTGTCGTGGTCGGGTTCGCTCGCGACCGCGGCCGAGGGGCCGCGAATCGCCGTGGCTGCGCTCCCGGGCACGGCGGACCGTCGCTGGGGGGCGCGTGGGTTCGAATCGGATCGTTCGCAGGAGGTACGGCCCCCGCCGGGGGGATGGCCGCTCTGGACGCCCGCGATGGCGGGCCGGCGCAGTGTAACGAGTCGCGGCGCACCATGCGACATGCATGTCGGGTTTGGTCCTGCGGGGAGTCGGCTACGCGCCGATCCGCAGGCCGATCCAGAGGGCGAGGATCCCGAGGATTCCGGTCGCGGCGGCGTAGGCGACGGCGCTTCTGCGGCCGCGGTCGCTGCGAAGCCGGACGCCGTCGGCAACGACGGTGGAGAAGGTCGTCCAGCCCCCGCAGAGCCCGGTCAGGACGAAGAGGTCGAGGGCGTTCGCGCTTCCGGCGTCGAGGTTCGCGCCGACCCGGCCGGCGGCGGCCGCCGCGACCCAGAAGCCGAAGAGGGCACAGCCGGCGAGATTCGTCGCGAAGGTCGCGCGCGCGCCTGCATCCCAAGGTCCACCGGCGCTCCGTGCGCTCGCTTCCGATCGGCGAAGCAGGCCGAAGCGAAGAAGCGCGCCGACTGCGCCACCCGCAGCCACTGCCAGGAGGTCGAGGATCAAGCGCGCGCCTCCGGCGCGGGCGCGGGACCGCGCGCGGCGTGGAAGAGCAGGACCGCTGCGAAACAGGACGCGAAGAAGAACACGGCCGTCGGGAGCGGGCCGGCCTCCAGGTGGAGGACCCGCAGATGGGCGGCGAAGCCGGAGAAGGTCGTGAAGGCGCCCAGGAAGCCGATCGCGAGGAAAGGGCGCAGCCAAGGGGCGCCGCCGCGCCGCTCGAGCCGGCCGAGGAGGCCGCCGAGCCCGCCGGCGCCGAGCGCGTTCACGGCGCCGAGCGAGAGCGAGCCGGCGAGGAGCGGAGACGCGACGCTCGCCGCGAGCGCGATCTCGACCCCGAGCCGCGTGAGCGCGCCAAGGGCGCCGCCCAGCGCCACGACCAGGCAGAGCTTCCAGAGAGCGATCGGCGGCGGGCGCTCGGGCATCGCGGCGAGCATATGGATTCGTGTCGGTGGGCGCCCGCGAGGCCGCTGGATCGACCTTCTATACCTACGCCTACACCTACGCCTACGTGGAAATGCGTCGCGCGTTCGGCGAGGCCCCCGTACCTCTCGTGCGCAGGAGCGGGAGCCAGGCGGCCAGCGCGCCCGTGACCAGCAGACCACCCAGGCCGAGCAGGACCACGTGTTGTCCGTATCGGTCGATGGCTTCGCCGGCGGCGGGACCGACGCCGATGAAGGCGGCGCGGAAGAGCAGACTGCGCATCGAGACCAGGCTGGCGCGGTCGCCGGACGGAATGGCCGCCTGCTCTGCGTGGGCGATGAGCGGCGCCGAGAGGCCGCGGCTCAGATTGAATGCGAAGTAGAAGACGAACCCCCACCACGCCGTCGTCAGGCCCATTCCGAAATAGCCCACGGCGAGGAGTCCGCAGCAGAGGAGCATCACGCCCTCCATGCCGAGGGCCCGCCCGGTGCGATCGCTGACGGCCGAGCCGATGGCGACCACGTAGTTCGCCGCGGCCCAGATCGGGCCGAGCCACGAGAGGGCCACGCCCGCGTCCTGCGCGTAGAGCTGGACGAGCCAGACCGGGACGAAGGTCGCGACCCCGACGGTGACCGCGACGGCGAAGATCGCGCGGAGTCGTTCGTGGCGCGCGACGTAACGGATCAGCTCGATCACGTGCGCGACGGGCCGCTCCGGGCGATGGCGCGTGTAGCGGGGCTCGACGAGCGCGAAGGAGACGCCGAGGTTGAGGATCCACACGACGACCATCAGCTGAAAGGGCAGGCGTTCGGAGTACACGAAGAGCACGCCCGCGGCGAGCGCCGCGCTGCCTTCGCCCATCTGTCCCCAGAAGCGGGAGCGGCCGAACCAGCGAGCGAAGGTTTCGGCTTGACCCTGCTCGTCGAGGGATTCGTAGAGCATCGCCGAGCTCGTCCCCGAGACGAGGGACAGACTCACGCCCAGCAGCAGCTCTCCGACGATCACGGAAGCGAACCCCGTCGCCGCGCTGTAGACCGCCCAGCCGCCGATCGCGGTCGCCGACGCCAGGATCATCGTCGGGCGGTACCCGATCCGATCCGCGAGATAGCCGGACGGGAACTCGAGCACGACGAGCGACGCACCGAACGCCGCCTGCACGATCATGATCTCGCGTACCGACAGACCGAGCAGATCCCGCTGGAAGACCGTGATGATCGCCATCGGGAACAGCGACATCATCAACGCCTGGTGGACGCAGAGCAGGGCGGGATTGCGCGCGAGGCGACGGGCTTCGTCGTCGGAGCGAGGGGTGTCGGGAGCGGTCGGCATGGGGACCCCGCAGGGCGCGCGGGTGTGGTGGCGCAGATCGGCGCGCCGGATTGTCCTGGCTCGGGCCGCTTCCGGCAATCGTCGATCTGCCGGGACGCGCGGGACCCAACCCAACGTCGCCACGAAGCTTTTTGGTCGCGTCGAGGGTCGAATGCCCCACTTGCCCGGCGCGGGTGGGCTTGCCGAGGGCCGGGGGAGGTGTGCTACGAGGAAAGTCCTTCCGGGGGGTGGGACGGGTTCTGCGTCTCAAGAAAATTCGCGCTGAACCCGATCCCGGGCTCTGAACGGTCGCCGGGCGGCTCGGAGCACGAGAACAAGCCGGAGAGGAAGTTCCCCCCGACTCCTCCCGGACAGCCCGTCGAACGTCGCAGCAGGAGCCAGGACAAGCGGAATGGGGAAGTCGCTCGTCATCGTCGAGTCGCCCGCCAAGGCGCGGACCATCAACAAGTATCTCGGACGAGACTACGTGGTGAAGTCCAGTGTCGGGCACATCCGTGATCTCCCGACGAGTGGCTCCGGCAAGAAGGTCGATCCGAAGGCACGTGCGGCCGCTGCGGCGAAGACGCGCAAGATGCCGGAGGCCAAGCGCGAGAAGCACAAGAAGGAGCAGGCCAAGAAGGCGCTCTTCGCTCGCATGGGGATCAACCCGGAGAAGGATTGGGCCGCGACCTACGAGATCCTCCCGGGCAAGGAGAAGGTGGTCAACGAGCTGAAGAAGCTCGCCAAGGACGCCGACCAGGTCTATCTCGCGACGGATCTCGATCGCGAGGGCGAAGCGATCGCATGGCATCTGCGCGAGGTGATCGGCGGCGACGAGAAGCGCTTCAAGCGGGTCGTCTTCAACGAGATCACGAAGAGCGCGATCCAGCAGGCCTTCGAAGATCCCGGCGATCTCGACATCTCCCGGGTGAACGCCCAGCAGGCGCGACGGTTCCTCGATCGCGTGGTCGGCTACATGCTCTCGCCGCTCCTGTGGGCGAAGCTCGCGCGCGGTCTTTCTGCGGGACGCGTCCAGTCGGTCGCGGTCCGTCTGATCGTCGAGCGCGAGAAGGAGATCCGCGCCTTCGTCCCGGAGGAATTCTGGGAGGTCCACGCCGACACGAAGACGGCCAAGAAGGAGGCGCTCCGCCTCGAAGTCGCCAAGCAGAACGGCGAGAATTTCCGGCCGACCTCCGAGGAGCAGACGAACGCGGCCCTCGCGCTGCTCGAGGCCGCCGACTACGAAGTCGCCGAGCGCAAGGACAAGCCGACCAAGACGCGCCCCGGCGCGCCCTACATCACGTCGACGCTCCAGCAGGCGGCGAGCACGCGCCTCGGGTTCAGCGTCAAGAAGACGATGATGCTCGCCCAGCGGCTCTACGAAGCCGGTCACATCACGTACATGCGAACCGACTCGACGAATCTCTCCGCGGAGGCGGTCGAGTCCTGCCGCGAGCTGATCGGCGGGGAATACGGTCCGCGCTACCTGCCCGAAGAGGCCAAGTCGTATTCGAGCAAGGAAGGCGCGCAGGAGGCCCACGAGGCGATCCGGCCGTCCGACGTGGCCGTGAAGCCCGGTTCGATCTCCGGTCTCGAGCGCGACCAGGAACGTCTCTACGACATGATCTGGCGCCAGTTCGTCGCGTGCCAGATGACGCAGGCCGAGTACCTCTCGACCAATCTGACGATCAAGGCCGGCGACTTCGAGCTGAAGACCCGCGGCCGGATCCTGGTCTTCGACGGCTACACGAAGGTCCAGCCGACGACGGGCAAGAGCGATGCGAACGTCGCCCTTCCGGACGTCCAGGTCGGCGAACGGCTCCAGCTCGAGAAGCTCGACCCCAGTCAGCACTTCACGAAGCCGCCGTCCCGCTTCGGCGAAGCGAGCCTCGTGAAGGAGCTCGAGAAGCGCGGCATCGGTCGGCCCTCGACCTACGCGTCGATCATCTCGACGATCCAGGACCGCGGCTACGTCCGCCTCGACAACCGCCGCTTCCACGCCGAGAAGATGGGCGAGATCGTGACCGAGCGACTCGTCGAGAACTTCGGCGACCTGATGGACTACGGCTTCACCGCCGGGCTGGAAGAGGCCCTCGACGAGGTGGCCGTCGGCTCCAAACAGTGGAAGAAGGTCCTCGGGGACTTCTACGACGATTTCCGCAAGACGCTCACCGCCGCGGAGGACCAGGCGAAGGGCATGCGGCCCAACTCGCCGACGGACACCGACATCCCGTGTCCGCAGTGCGAGCGGCCCATGCAGATCCGCACGGCGTCGACCGGCGTCTTCCTCGGCTGCTCCGGCTACGCGCTTCCGCCCAAGGAGCGCTGCAAGAGCACGATCAACCTCGTGTCCGGCGACGAAGTGGAGACGGTGGGCGAGGACGAGGAAGAGAACGAGGCGCGGCTGCTGCTCAAGAAGCGGCATTGTCCGAAGTGCGAGACCGCCATGGACAGCTACCTCGTCGACGAAGGCCGCAAGCTCCACGTCTGCGGCAACAACCCGGACTGCACCGGCTTCGAGGTGGAGACCGGCACGTTCCAGATCAAGGGCTACGACGGCCCGGTCCTCGAGTGCGACAAGTGCGGCGAGGACATGCAGCTCAAGTCCGGGCGCTTCGGCAAGTACTTCGGCTGCACGAGCGACGACTGCAAGAACACGCGCAAGCTGCTGCGGAACGGGGAGCCGGCCCCGCCGAAGGTCGACCCCATCCCGATGGAGCACCTGAAGTGCGAGCGCTGCGACGACTTCTTCCTGCTGCGGGACGGAGCGGCGGGGATCTTCCTCGCGGCCAGCCAGTTCCCGAAGCACCGGGAGACCCGGGCCCCGTCCATCGAAGAGATCAAGAGCGTCGAGGACAAGCTCGACGAGAAGTACAAGTTCCTGGCGACCGCGCCACTCACGGACCACGAGGGGCGTCCGGCGATCGTCCGCTTCGCGCGCAAGACCAAGGAGCAGTACGTCACCTCGGAGCAGGACGGCAAGACGACCGGCTGGCGCGCCACCTATCAGGACGGCAAGTGGGTCGAGGAGATCCCGCCGCCGAAGAAGGCCGTCAAGGCGAAGGGCGCGGCCAAGAAGAAGCGGGCGGCCGCCAAGAAAGCGCCCAAGCGCAAGAGCGCGGCCAAGAAGAAGGCCGCCAAGAACGTGTCCAAGAAGGCGTCGAAGAAGGCAGCCAAGAAGAAGGCCGCGAAGAAGAAGGCAGCGGGGAAGTAGACTCCGCGAGTTCGCCTCGGCCGCTTCGCGTCGCACTGGCTACCGCGGTGCGTCTCCGGCACGTTCTTGCTCGAACCGAGCGAGGCTCCCGAGATGACCTGGACACCCGACACGCCCGAAGCGCGACTCGATCGACTCGAGTCCCTCGACGCGATCCGTCAGCTCGTGGCCAAGTACTGCCTGGCCCTCGACATGCGCGACCTCGACGCGCTCTGCGGGCTCTTCCCGGAAGACGTGCGCGTCAGTCGTGACGAGACCGGTCGTCGAGCCCTCAAGGTCTGGTTCGACCAGACGCTCCGCGACCAGTTCACCGGGACGGCCCACGTCACCGGCAACCACATCATCGAGTTCGACGACCCCGACCACGCCCGCGGCCTCGTGTACAGCCGGAACGAGCACGAGGCGGGCGAGGAATGGGTGATCATGACGATGGTCTATTGGGATCGCTACGAGCGGCTCGGAGGAGCGTGGCTCTTCCGTCGGCGTCTGCCGCTCTACTGGTACGCGACGGATCTGAACGCGCCGCCGGTCGGCGACAAGAAGATGCGGTGGCCCGACCGGGAGGCGTACGACGGGGGCTTCGCGCAGTTCTTCGCGTCGTGGGCGCGCTTCTGGTCCGACGACTACGTGCGGGACTCCGAGGTGCCGGCCCCGGCGCCCCTCGATGGCTTCCTGGCGCGCATGGCTCCGGAAGACGAGCGGCTCCCGGTTCGGGTTCGCTAGGGAGGGCGCGTGATGATCAGGGGCCTGCAGATCGTCTCCGTCGGGATCGCATCGATCGTGATCGTCGCATCGATCGCCTGGTTCGCCGTAGGGGGTGCTGCCGGGATCGCCGAGTCTCAGCTTCCCGAGTTCCCGGACTGGCCGGCGCCGCAGGGCGATCTCGCCGCGGGTGGCGAGGGGGATTTCCATTTCGCCACGTGGTCGCCCTACGACTTCGACATCCTGCTTCGCCGCCGTCCGCTTCCGGTCCCGACCACGGGACTCGGCACGCTCGTGCTCCCGGACGGCGTTTCCGCCGAGGCGCCGGTGCCGGCGGTGGTGCTCGTCCACGGCAGCGGCGGGATCACGCCGGGGCGCGAGATGCGGATCGCGCAGACCCTGGCGGAAGCCGGAATCGCGGGGTTCGTGATCGACTACTACCGGCCGCGCGGGATCACCACGGAGACGCCGTACCTGTCGAAGGTCATGGCGGTGACGGAGTTCGACGCAGCGACCGATGCGTACGCGGCCCTGCGACTGCTCTCGACCCATCCCGCGATCGACGGGGCGCGAATCGGAATGATCGGCTTCTCGTACGGAGGCATGGCGGTACGGATCGCGATGGACGAGCGCGTCCGGGAGGCGGTCGCGCCGGCTCATTCGGGCTTCGCCGCCTTCGTCGACGTCTATGGCCCGTGCTTCCAGGACTGGGGGACGAAGCGCGTGAACGGTGCTCCCCTGCTCACCCTGCGCGGAACCGAGGACGCCTCGAACGACCTCGCGGCGTGCGGCGAGCGGGAGGCGGCGTTGCGTTCGCTCGGCGTCGAGGTCGACGCGCGGGTGTACGAGGGCGCTGGGCACGCGTGGGAAGCGGAGACCCCGCGTCGGCTCTTCGAGGAGTCCCCCTACGTCGCCGGGTGCACGATCGAGTACGACGAGCAGGGCCATTCGTGGATCGAGGACGTGCCGATCGTCGATGGAGACCCCGACGACACGCGTGCGGAGCGGGTCGTGATGCGGCTCTCGAGCGGGGGACCGATGGCCGCCTGCGTGCACTCGGGATACCTGATCGGTCGTGACGACGAGGCGAGGGCGAAGGCGACTGCGGCCTTCCTGGGCTTCTTCGCGAAGACCCTCGGTGCGGAGGGCGGCGGATGAGCACCCGGCGAGGGCGCGGAACGCGGCCGGCGATGGCGGTCGTGGCCCTGGTCGGCCTGGTCGGCGGGGCGGTCGCCCTCGCTGAGCGGGACGAGGCGGCGGACGCGGTCGAGGGGACCGTCGTCCTGTTGCACGGCCTCGGCCGTAGCGAGAACAACATGCGGATCCTCGAGTGGCGGCTGGAGGCGCGCGGATACCGGGTCTGCAATGTCGGATACGACACGCGCGTGGCGACGATCGAGGACGCGACCGACGAGGTCGCCCGGGCGATCGCGGTCTGCGAGCCCGGCGTCGAACCGGTCCACTTCGTGACCCACTCGCTGGGCGGGTTGGTCCTGAGGGCGCTCCTTCCGCGATACCCGGATCTACGGCCCGGGCGCGCCGTGATGCTCGCTCCCCCCAATCACGGCAGCGAGATCGCCGACAGGCTTCGGGATCTGGGTTGGTTGACGGCGGTGATGGGGCCGCTCGCCGCGCAGCTCGGGACCCGCCCGGAGGACCTCCCGAAACGCCTCCCGGTCCCCTCGATTCCCTTCGGTGTCATCGCCGGAGACGACTGGATCAACCCTGCGGGTCCGCTCTGGCTCCCGTCCCCGCACGACGGGACGGTCAGCGTCGAGAGTACGCGCCTCGAGGGGATGCGGGACCACATCGTGCTCCCCTACACCCACACCTTCATCGTCGCCGCGGGGCCAGTCGCAGACGAGGTCGACACCTTTCTGCGACGGGGCCGATTCGGCGCCGGGGGGCAGGCGGCAGAAGCGTCCGAAAGCTGCCTTGGCGGCGTCGGAATCGATCCCCTACCTTCCGCGGGCCTGGTCGCGTGCGACGCCCGCCCCGGTCCACCTCGATTCGGAGGCGGAGCAGGTCGGAACGACTCCGGTTCGCCGGAATCGTGACGATCGTCGGAAGTCGCGCGATCCCAGGTACGTCGTCCTCCTGGTCCTGGCAGAGTCCGGATGGGAAGAGGGCGGAGACAAAAGCGATCCCTGCTCTCCGGATGTGGAAGGAGGGGTCGTACATGCGCCCGACGAAGGATCGCGAATCGCGACCGCGGGCACGGAGTGAGTTCGTGAAGAAGATTTATGTTGGCAACCTTCCCTGGGCCACGACAGACGACGATCTGCGTGAGCTCTTCTCTACTTACGGCGCCGTCGCGTCCTCGGCGGTCGTGAACGATCGCGAGACCGGCCGCTCGCGCGGCTTCGGCTTCGTCGAGATGGAAGGGGCCGACGCTGACAAGGCCATCGGCGAGCTCGACGGCCGCGACTACGGCGGCCGCGCGCTGCGCGTCAACGAGGCGCTCGACAAGCGTCGCGGTGGCGGCGGCGGTGGTGGCGGCGGCGGCGGCGGCGGTCGCTGGTAGACTGCACCGCCGCTTCGGGAGGGCTGAGTCTTCTCCCGATGCTCGGTGATGTTCGAGACTTGAATCCGAAGGCGCGAGCCGACGCGGCGGACACGTTCATCCGCAGGCCGCGCGCTTCGGTGTTCCGAATGCGAGGCCGTGAGGCACACGCACCCTTTCGGGACGAGTCGAACGACGGAAGCCCCGATCTTCGGTTCGGGGCTTTCGTGCATCCGGGGATGGGCTGGCGCAGCCAGCGGGCCTCGGCGGAGTGGGCGTCCGGGATGCGGAGGCGATGAACAGAACGCTTCGACGCGCGCTGTGGTCCCGGCCCTTCGTTCTGGCGGCCGCCGGGCTGGGCGCGGGCCTCGTGAACCCGCGCTTTCGGCCCGGACCCATCGACGAGATCGTGATCGCGAGTGTCGCCGTGCCCGCCCTGTTGGCGGCGTGGGCCGCCGAACGTCCTTCACTCACGCGGGGCGCGAACGTCGTCTCGATCGGGATCGGCCTGATCGGCTGGACGATCTTCTCGTTCGTGACCAACGGGGTCTACGGGCCGCTGGTCGTGGGCTTCCTGCTCGAGATCCTGATCGCGGCGATCTCGATGGGCGTGCGCGGGGTGACGGCCGTGACGGTCGGTTCCTCCCTCGCGCTGGTCGGCATGGCCTGGACGCGGGGGGCCGATGCGATCGGGATCCTGAGCTTCGAGCTCGTTCTGGTCGCGGCAGCAGGGGCGCTCGGCGCCGCGATGGTCCGGCGCCGGCAGACGAGTGAGCTCGCGCTCCGGACCCAGGGCGAGGAGCTCGGACAGCGCCTCGATTCGCTCCAGCGGGAGCTCGAGGACGAGCGCGTGATCAGCCGGGTCGGGGAGAACGTCGCGCGGCTCGCGCACGGATTGAAGAACGCCGTGCACAGCCTGCGCGGCTTCGTGACGCTGATCGAGCCGGAGCTCGACCGCGGCGCGAGCGGGCAGGCGGCCCTCGCCGGGCTCCATGCCGCGATCGATGATCTCGAGAAGCTCGCGCGACTCACGCTCGCAGACGGCGACGCCGGCGGGACGGTGGGGCCCACACCCGAGTCGGCTCGCAGCGGCGCGGCGGGCGCGAGCTCCCTGGGCGAGCTGCTCGCTGCCGCGCGCGGGGAGATCGAAACCGCGAATCCCGGTGTCGAATGGACGGTCGACCTCTCGGACGGCGCGGAGGCCGCGCGCGTCGGGGTGGAGCGGGAGACCCTGCTCGAGATGTTCGTGATCCTGATGCGAAACGCCGTCGAGGCGATGGACGGGCGAGGGCGGGGGCGCGTGGAGCTCTCTCGGCTCGGCCGATTCGTGCGCATCGCCGTCGCGGACGAGGGGCCGGGCTTCCCCGCAGAGATGCTCGGCGGCGAGCTCCAGCCGGGCGTCACCACCAAGGAGAAGGGCAGCGGCTTCGGCCTCTTTCTCGCCCGACGGATCGCAGGGGACGCCGGCGGCCATCTCGAGATCGGAAACCTCGAGACGGGGGGCGCATTCGTCCAGGTCGCGCTTCCTTCTGTCGAAGAGGGTTTCGACGAAGCTGGCGCGGAGGTCTGACGGGCGAAGGATGGCGGATTCGATTCTGATCGCGGAGGACGAGCGCGCTTCGGGGGAGTACCTGAAGCTCCTGCTCGAGGAGATGGGCTACGAGGTCCGGCTCGTCGGAAACGGCGTCGAGGCGCTGCTCGCGCTCGAGGCGCGAAGCTTCGACCTCGTGATCACCGATCTGCGCATGCCTTCGATGGACGGCTTCGAGCTGCTGACCCACCTCGGGCAGCGCTGGCCGGGGATGCCCGCGATCGTGCTGTCGGCGAACGAGAATCCGCAGGACGTGATCGATGCCGTTCGCCTCGGGGCGGTGAACTACCTGCTCAAGCCCGCGACGCCGGCGAGCGTCGGGTCCGCGGTGGAAAGAGCGCTCCTCACCCGGAGTCGCACGGTCGTCGAGGACGCGACGGTTCCGGAGCTCGTCGGCGAGAGCAAGGCGATGGTCGAGGTCCGCCACCGGGTCCTGATGGCCGCGCGGAGCGACGTGCACGTCCTCGTGACGGGCGACACGGGAACCGGCAAGGAGCTCGTGTCCCGCGCGATCCACACGCACTCGGGCCTGAGCAAGGGGCCCTTCGTCGCGCACAATTGCGCGCTGTCCCCTTCGGACCTCTTCGAGAGCGAGTTCTTCGGTCACCGCCGCGGTGCGTTCACCGGGGCCGACCGCGACCGCCGTGGGCTCCTTCGCGAGGCCCACGAGGGCGTGCTCTTCCTCGACGAGCTCGAGACCCTCGACATGGGCTTTCAGGCGAAGCTGCTGCGCGTGATCGACGACGGCGAGGTCCGGCCCGTCGGCGCCGAGAAGGCGGAGCGGGTGAACGTCCGCTTCGTCGCCGCGACCAATCGCGAGGCGCAGGTGATGATCGACGAGGGGAGCCTGCGCGAGGATCTCTACTACCGTCTCCGAGGCGTGGAGATCCGACTGCCCGCGCTCGCCGACCGCCGCGAGGACATTCCGCTCCTGGTCGCTCACTTCGACAAGGCGGGGTCCGCCGGCTTCACGCCGGAGGCGATCGAGGCCCTGTGTGCAGCGCCGCTGCCGGGCAACGTGCGTCAGCTGCGGAACCTCGTGCAGGGGGCGCGGGCCGCAGCGGGGGACGCGCCGGTGGGGATGCTGCACCTCCCGACGGATCAGATCGGACGCGGCGGACCGGTCGTTCCGACCGGAAGTGGCGCGGAGGGCGTGCCGCGCGGCGTGCCCCTCCGCGAGATCGAGCGCCGGGCGATCGTCCAGGCGCTCGAGGACTGCGACGGGAACCGCACGCGTGCCGCGAAGCTCCTCGACATCGATCGCTCGACGCTGCGACGGAAGGTCGCGGAGTACGGGATCGACGCCTGACGACCCGGTCGTCGCGGGCAGCCGGGGGCTTCGCTTCGGAAGGTCCGGGCGCTCGCGCGAGCGGTGGCCCGCCGATCAGGGCGTCGGTGCGGCCGGGCGGAGCGGAGGCGGAGACGTCGTCTTCGCGCGGGGGGCGAGCGCGGTGAGGTAGCGGTCGAGGGCGTCGAGCTCGGCACGGGAACCGCCCACGAACTCGATGCCGTAGCCAGCGGGCTCGATCTCCCCGCCCTGGTTCGGTCGCAACGCGCGCCGCGTCCAGACGACGCGACCGACGAGCTGGAGCTCGGCCTCGTCGGGCAGAGCGATCGTGATGACGACCCTTCGTCCCGCGGCGAGGGGCTCCCACGACTTCACGTAGGCGCCGCCGCGGGAGAGATTGGCGGTGGTTTCCTCGGCGCTCCGGAAGAACGCGCGACCGGTCGCCGGTTCGGTCTCGGCATCGACCGTCGTGATCCGGACGGGAACCGCCGTCGCGACCCGCGGAAACTTCTGCAGTCCGGTCTGCGCCTGGCGCCACTGGCCCATGGGAAACCAACCCTCCTGGCTTGCGCATCGGCGGGCGGAGGGCCGGCTTGAGCCCCGCCTGAGTGGGCGGGGTGAAGGGCCTACGTGGCGAGCTGGGAGAGCCAGCGGCCGGGTCAGTCGCTCAGGCCGAGGAAGGGGAACTGGATCGTCTGGTTCAGCTCGTCCTCGTCGGTCATGTCCGCGGGAAGGTAGAGGGCCTTCTCGGCATTCGAGAGCGTCGTCTGCGCCAGGCGGTTCGCCTTGCGGCGGGTCGCCTTCCGGTGGTTCGTCAGCACCTCGGCGCTTCGGCTGAGGTCGTTCGGCGTGAACACCGGGACCTCGGCCTGGTGCGCGCGCTCCTCGCAGAGCGCCTTGAGCATCGCCGTCGTGAGCCGCTTGCCCTCGACCTTGCCGCCTCGACCGAGGGTGCAGAGGAGGGGACCCGCGTCCTGGCCGCGCCGATCGAGCCAGTCCTCGAGGACGATCAGCTCGTCGTTCGACAGCTCGACCTTGCGGCCGCGGCCGCCGCCCTTCGGGCGGGCGGTGATCGTGCAGGCGCCGGTCTTGTTGTTGAACTTCACGCTCTCGGGCGTGAGTCCCGTGATCTCTGCGATCTTCAGTCCGCGGTAGACGAGGCAGAAGAAGACGGCGTCGCGGTAGCCCTCGGCGTTTCCGTCGGCGGCGCAGGCGGCGACCAGGGCGCGTAGCTCGCCGTCACCCAGGGTGCGTCCGCGCGGCGCGGCGGCCTTCTTGCTGGCCTTCTTCGGCTTGCTGGCGGCCTCCGGCTCCGCACCCTCCGGGAGGAAGCCGAGCTCCTCGCACTCCTCGATCACCTTCGAGAGCGTGCTGCGGATCTTCTGGACCTGCCGGGCCGGGTAACTGTCGGGGACGACGCGGTAGCCGCGGGTCTCGTCCGCTCGGCAGCGGAGCGCTTCGATTCGCGCCGGGGCGCCCTTTTCCTTCAGGATCGTGAGAGCGGCGGCGCCGTGGTAGGGGCGAACCTGTTGCCAGGGGAAGTCGACGCTGTCGCACTTGCCGCCGCTGATGACCGTGGCCAGGGTCTCGAGGGCTTCCTCGGCGGCCTTGCGGCTGTCGTCGCTCCGGAAGGTGCTCAGGTAGTTCTCGGCGGCGCGGCGGCCCTTGGCGAGTTCGACGGGATGGAGGAGGAAGTCCGCGTCGTCCTGGGGTGACAGCTCCGCGATCGGCGGAGGCGACGCTTCGAGCGGCTGCGCTTCACCCGGCTCGGGGGCGTGCCCGGAGATGAGGGCGCTGCTCGCGTCGTCGAGCTGTTCGGAGGGCGAAGTGGCTGAGGGGGCGGGGGGAGCGACTTCGACGGCCAAGGGAATCCTCCTTCGCAGGGTCAGGAAATGACCTGGGGTTCTCATTTCTATAGATGTCGACACAGATGTCAACTCCGACCGGTCTTTCGAGCTGCGACTTCTCAGAAAATCCTTTGATCCTGATCACTTGGCGGTCGATCACAGAATGCCCCTGAGGGGCCGCGGACATGCGTTCACGTTCGGATGCCCTCCGGGATACACTCTGGTCGATGCCTACGCGACCTGAATCCAGCCCGTCCGAACCCGCTCCGCTCGCCTTCTTCGAGGGATTCGCCTGGTCCGTGCCCACGGCCTTCTCGGCGGCCCTGGCGGGCTTCCGCTTCGAGCAGGGAGACGTGCTCTACCGCGAGGAAGCCGCGTATGAGGCCCAGGCGGACGCCGGGACATCGGGCGGCGCCGCACTCCAGATCCTGTTGCCGAAGCGGAGCGCGCGGACGACGCCGGCGGACGCCGAAGGGGATCGGCGAACGGCGCTCTGGGAGGCGGAGGTCGTCCTCGATTGCGTCGACCTCGCTTCCGGCGCAAGCGAGACGCGAACGGTGAGCCAGGGGAAGCTCCTCATGACCCTCTGGACCGGGGACGAGGAATGGCTCGATCCAGCGCGGGAGGAGCCCCCGGTTCCGCTCGCCGCTCGCGGCCTCGCGACGCGGCTCGAAGAAGTCGAGGGCACGCTGGCCGGGGACTTCGACACGACGCACGGGTCGCGTTTCCTGTTCGTCGTCGACCTCGCGAGCGATGCGTCCCGCGCGAAGGCGGCCGCGATCGAGGAGGCGCTCTCGGCCCTCGGGCCCGTCGAGCGCGTCGAGCGGACGGCCGCCCGGTCGGGCGTCTCGGAGGCGGATCGCTTCCACCCGGCGCTGCGTGTGCGCGGCCTCGCGGTCGCCGGCGCGGACCCGGAGCGGGTCCAGGCCGCGCTCCGCGGTGCGCTCTACGGGGGCCGCGCGACCCCGGATCCGGATGCAGAGGACGCCGGCCCCGACCGCTTCTCGGTCGCGCGTCACGGCCTGCTCACGTCGATCGGCGAGGACTGATCCGGGGACGCCGCTCCCCGGGCGCTACTCGATCACGATCGTCGCGCGCTCGAGGGTGATCGGTCGCTGGGGGCGACCGGGATCCCGGGCGGCGCCGAGGGACTCGATCTTCGCGAGGGTGGCCAGGCTGTCCGGGTCCTCAATTCGGCCGAAGACGGTGTGGCGCCCGTCCAGATCGGGCGTCGCGCGGAAGGTCAGGAAGAACTGGCTGCCGTCGGTTCGCGGTCCGGCGTTCGCCATCGAGAGCGTGCCGCGCCGGCTGTGCGTCTCCGCGTCGGGACCGAACTCGCCTTCGTACTGGAAACCGGGGCCACCGGTCCCGTTGCCCTTGGGATCGCCGCCCTGGGCCATGAAGCCCTGGATCACGCGGTGAAAGAGGGTTCCGTCGTAGAAGCCGAGCCGGGTGAGGTAGAGCGTCGTGCCGACGTGCTTCGGTGCGGACTCGTGGAAGAGTCGGATCTTCATCTCGCCCTGGTTGGTCTTGAGCTTCCAGACGTAGGTCTTGTCCGGTGCGAACTCGACCCGCGGCGGCTTCGCGACCCGGGTCTTCCAGCCGCTTCGCTTGCGGTCGACCGGGTTGGAGAGAATAAACTCGTCGAGGGCCGCCATGGCGGGGTCGCTCGGGCGCTCCTGGTCGGCGCGGGCGCCCTGCTCGGAACAGCCGAAGACGAGGACGAGGGTGAGGAGGCCGAGCAAGGCGCGGAAGGCGCGCGGGGCACCGGCGCGAAACGACATGGATCTCTCCTGTGACGAGGCGGGAGGGGGCGGCCGCGTAACGTACGGCGTTCAGGGCGAAGCGCTAACGCTTCCGACAGAGCCCGAGCGCCCGGAGTTCCTTCGCCGCTTCCCCGGCCCAGCCGCGATTCGCCTTGGGGGACGCGGGGCTCGGGTGGAGCACGCGCCCGATCTCGAGTTCGCGCCCGCCCAGGACCTCGCGCGCCCGGTTCTCCGCGAAGGCCCCGATTCCGACGATCCATTCCGGCTCCAGGATGTCGACGAGTCGGTGGAGGTGATCGTCGCACGCTTCGTAGAGGCGTTCGCGCTCTGCTGGCGCGAGCTTGTCGGGGGTCCGGTTCTTTCCCGAGGCCTCCATGAAGACCAGCGGGCAGTAGTTGGCGATGTAGTGGTCCCGGAAGAAGGCCTCGGGGCGACCCCAGTGATCGCCGATCGCGCCCCAGACGCGCGCGCCGCTCACCTCGCTCCGCGTGCAGGCGAAGCCGTCCACCGGTCGTTTCGGGTGCTCGTCCGCCGGACGATCGATCTTCTCCTCGATCCCCATCCAGTCCCGGACGGACGCGATCTCGCCGAAGGGAACGCCGGTCTGGGTCATGCCGTAGGGGCCCGGGTTCATACCGAGGAAGATCACCCGCTTGCGACCGTCCCCGAAGCGACGGACGTAGCGGCGGTGGCCTCGCGCGGCGTGGACCAGGGGGTTGTAGACGTGGGTGACCGGCGCCCGGAACCGCATCGCGTCCACGGCGTCACACAGGCGTCGCGTCGCGCGCATCACTCGGTCGGCGTGGCCCAAGGGGACCCTCCAGCGGCGTGGGGAGGCGAGGCGACGCCTCCGCGGGAATTCCAGGCGGGCCGCTCACGGCGGCGGCGCGCGCAGTGTAGACTGGCCGCGGTGTGACGCGAGGGGGAGGGATCCACTCGGCGTCCGCCGCACCCGCTCGACGAGGCACGGCGCTGGACGGGATCGGAGGAATCGATGGACACCGGCTTCTCGCCTGCGCTGCTCGCTCTGCTGGGTGTCGCAGTCATCGCCGCGATGGCACTCGCGCTGCTCTGGCGCCGCGCGGAGGCGCGCGGCGTCGCCCAGGAAGAAGCGCTCGAGGGGCTCCGCAGCGAGCGCGAATCGCTGACCGCTGCCCTCAGTCGGGAGCGTCGGGCCCGCGCGGAGCAGGGCGAGGAACTCGCGACGTTGCGCAAGCGCGTCGACAAGGCGAAGAAGCGAAGCGCTCGCGCCGAGAAGGGCGCTGGTGATCTTCCGCTCGGGACGGCCTCCCGGATCGCGGATCTCGAGGCCCAGATCGAGCGCGTCGAACGGGAGCGCGACCGGAGTCGCGCGGAACGGGAGCAGCTCGCGGCCCAGGTCGGGAATCTCGAGGCGCGGCTCGAGGTCGCCCGACGCCCGGCCCAGCCTGCGGCGCCGGCCGCGGCACCCGATGCGGAACGCGAAGAGGGCCGCCTCGCGGAAGCGGTCGAGCAGGTCGACAAGCTCGAGAACCAGCTCGAGCTCGCGAAGCAGAGCGAGGTCCGGATGCGCCGCCGCATGGCCACCCAGGAGCAGCTCTACGCCTCGATCCGCGCCGAACTCGACGTGAAGAAGGATCGGCTGCGCGCCCAGGAAGAGAAGATCCAGCGCCTCGAAGCGCTCTCCGCCGCCGTTCGAAGCGACTGAATTCCCGGCTCAGCCCTGCTTGGCTGCTTGCCACGCCCAATCGAGCCAGGGGAGGAGGGCTTCGAGATCGGCGGTGTCGACGGTCGCGCCGCCCCAGACGCGGAAGCCGGTCGGCGCATCACGGTACGAGCCGATGTCGTAGGCCACGCCTTCCTCGTCGAGGCGCTGGGCGGCCGCCTTGACGGTCTTCGCGACCTCGTCGGCGTCGCGGTCGGCGGCCCAGGGGTCGACGATCTTCAAGCAGATCGAAGTGCAGGAGCGCGTCGCCGGATCGTCACAGAGGAAGTCGACCCAGCTCGAGCCCTCGACCCACCGCGTCACGGCCGCGAGGTTCGCCTCCGCGCGGCCGAGCAGGCCCTCGAGGCCCCCGATCGACTCCGCCCAGCGCAGGCCGTCGAGCGCGTCTTCGACGCAGAGCATCGACGGCGTGTTGATCGTCGAGCCCTCGAAGATCGAGCCGTTCAGCTTTCCGTTCTTGGTCAGCCGGAAGACCTTGGGCATCGGCCACGGCGGCGTGTACGACTCGAGGCGCGCCACCGCGCGCGGCGAGAGGGCAAGCATGCCGTGGGCCGCCTCGCCGCCGAGGACCTTCTGCCAGGACCACGTCACCACGTCGAGCTTTTCCCAGGCGAGGTCCATCGCGAAGGCCGCGCTGGTCGCGTCGCAGATCGTGAGGCCCTCGCGGTCCGCGGGAATCCAGTCGCCGTTCGGGACACGCACACCGGAGGTCGTGCCGTTCCAGGTGAAGACCACGTCGCGGGAGAAGTCGACGGCCGAGAGATCCGGGAGCGCTCCGTAGTCCGCCTCGAGCTTGCGGACGTCCTCGAGCTTCAGCTGCTTGACGACGTCGGTCACCCAGCCGGAGCCGAAGCTCTCCCAGGCGAGCAGGTCGACACCGCGCGCGCCGAGCAGGGACCACAGGGCCATCTCGACCGCGCCGGTATCCGAGCCGGGGACGAGGCCGAGCTTCCAGTCCGCGGGCATGCCGAGGATCGCGCGGCTGCGATCCGACACCTCCTGGATCCGCGCCTTGGCGGGGGCGGCGCGGTGGGACCGACCGGTCATCGCGTGGGCCAGGCCTTCGACGGACCAGCCGGGGCGCTTGGCGCAGGGCCCGGAAGAGAAGTGAGGGCGGGCGGGGCGGGTCGCGGGAGCGGCCATCGTTTCGGTGTCCTCGTGTGGCGGGTCGCCCTGGATGGGCCGATCGGGGGGCGCCGCAGTCTATCGGCGACCCGTGCGGGCGGCCACGGCGCTGCAACGAAGCGTCGCAGGGCGCCGAGGCCCGTTCGGTCGCTCCCCCGGATGCGGTAGGTTCGTCGGCCATGTCGAACGACGACCCTCAGGCCGACCGCCCGGACGCCGCCGCCGTCCGTGCGTTTCTCGACGAGCTCCAGGACCGGATCTGCGAGGGCCTCGAAGACCTCGACGGCGACGCGAAGTTCCTGCGTGAAGAGATTCCGCGCCCGGGCGGCGGAGTCTCTCGCCCCCGCGTGCTCGAGGGCGGCCCGGTCTTCGAGAAGGCGGCGGTGCAGTTCACGCACACCCACGGCAACCAGATGCCCCCGGCGGCCACCCAGCGGCGACCGGAACTGGCTGGACGGACCTACGAGGCGATCTCGGTCTCGTTGATCGTCCACCCACGCAATCCCTATGTCCCGACCTGCCACGCGAACTACCGCTTCTTCATCGCCCACGATCCCGAGGGCCTGGAGCCGGTCTGGTGGTTCGGCGGCGGCTTCGACTGCACGCCGTACTACGGCTTCGAAGCGGACGCGATCCACTGGCACCGCACCGCGCGCGACGCCTGCGCGCCCCACGGCGACGACCTCTACCCGCGCTTCAAGGCGGCCTGCGACGACTACTTCTTCTTGCCCCATCGCGACGAGCCGCGGGGGATCGGCGGCCTCTTCTACGACGACTTCGACGAGGGCGGCTGGGCGCACGCCTTCGCGTTCTGGAAGGACAGCGCGGATGCCTTCCTGCTCGCGTATCGACCGATCGTCGAGCGCCGGCGCGACACGCCCTGGGGCGAGCGGGAGCGCGCGTTCCAGCTCTATCGGCGAGGCCGGTACGTGGAGTTCAATCTGCTGCAGGACCGCGGGACCCGCTTCGGCCTCGAAGCCGGCGCGCGGACCGAGTCCGTCCTGGCGTCGCTTCCGCCCGAGGTGGCGTGGCGCTACGACTGGCGTCCGGAAGACGGCACGCCCGAGGCCCGGCTGCATGCCGACTTCCTGCGCCCTCGTGATTGGGCCGACGAGGCGCTCCCCGAAGACGCCTGAGCTCGTGTCGGCGCCCGCGCGCCGCCGTCGCGTGGGGATCTGTTAGAGTCCGTCCCGCTCTGGCCCCGCCCGCGCCCGTGGCGGTGCGTCACGCAGCCCCGCGCCGCGCACTGGCCGGTTTTCGAGGAGAGATTCAGTCGATGTCATCCGTGGACACAGCCGTTTCTGATCAGGCCGCCGGCGCCGGTGTCGAGTCCAGTGGACCCTATTTCAACCTCCGCGTCGCCGACGTGATCGAGGAGACCCACGACAGCAAGTCGATCGTGCTCGACGTTCCCCCGGAACTCGCCGATCGCTTCGCCTACGCGTCGGGTCAGTTCCTGAGTTTTCGCGTCGAGGTCGACGGTCAGCGCCTCGTGCGCTGCTACTCCCTCGCGAGCGCGCCCGGTCTCGACGCGGCCCACAAGGTCACCGTCAAGCGCGTGGTGGAGGGTCGCGCCTCCAACTGGATGAACGACGCGGTCTCGGCCGGGGACACCCTCGAGGTCATGCCCCCCAATGGCGTGTTCGTACTGAAGGAGCGGGAGACCCCGATCGTCCTCTTCAGCGGCGGCTCGGGGATCACGCCCTGCATCTCGATCCTGAAGACCGCGCTCGCGACGACCTCGCGGCCGATCAAGCTCCTCTACGCCAATCGCGACGACCGCTCGATCATCTTCAAGGACGAGCTGGCGACGCTCCTCGCCGAGAACGAGGACCGGCTCGAGATCACCCATCGCCTCGACGACGTCCACGGCTTCGTCGACGCAGCGCTGGTCGTCCAGGAGATCGGTCCCCGGACCGGCGCCGACTTCTACATCTGTGGCCCCGGTCCCTTCATGGACGTGGTCGAGGCGGGACTCGCGAGCCTCGACATCCCGGCCGACCAGATCCACATCGAGCGCTTCGAGTCGCCCGACACCCCCGGTGCCGAGGCGGCCGCGGCGGTCGAGACCAGCGGCGACCTCGTCGTGACGGTCTCTCTCGACGGCAAGGAGACGGACATCACCCTCGGCGAGGGGGAGACGATCCTGGCGGCGGCGCGCCGCGAGGGCCTCGAACCGCCCTTCGCCTGCGAAGAGGCCTACTGCGGCTGCTGCATGGCGAAGGTCACGGCAGGCGACGTCGAGATGAAGATGAACGACGGTGGCATCGACCAGCGCCAGATCGACGAGGGCTGGGTGCTCACCTGCCAGGCGGTCGTGAAGGGCAAGGTCCGGATCGAGTACCCGGACTAGACCTTCGCCTGCGGGCGCTCGGCGAGCGGGACCTTCGCCTGCGGGCGTCTCATCCTTCGCCTGCGGGCGCTCGGCGAGTCTGTCGCCGGTCCGGAGGCCCGCGCTCGAGGCGGCCGGCTAGATCGTCCGGAAGGAAAGGCCGACGAGGGGGGCGAGCTCGCCCAGGGCCTGCTCCGGGGTCTCGACCTTGATCGTCGCCATGCCCATAGCGCGCGGCGGCTTCAGGTTCGGGCCGATGTCGTCGAGGAAGATCATCTCGTGGGGCCGCTTGCCCATGCGGTCGCAGGCGAGCTCGTAGATCCGCGGGTCGGGCTTGCGGAGACCTTCGACGCTCGACTCGATGAAGACGTCGAAGAGCGCCTTGAGGGCACGGGTCCCGTCGTTCTGTTGCGGGCGTTCGTCGTCCCCGGTGTGGGCCCAGTTGTTCGTGAGCGCGCCGACCCGGAAGTCGGCCTCGCGGAGCAGGCGGATGGCTTCGAGCATCATCGGGCGCGGCTCCGAAGAGGCGGCCATGCGCCCCATCATCTCGCGGGCATCCATTTCGATCCCGGCGGCGAGACAATCCGCTTCGAAGGCCGGGTAGAACGCCTCCATCTCGAGCTCGCCGCGCTCGAGGCGGGACCAGGCGCCCGTCGGCGCGGTGTCCGCGGCCACGCGATTGATGGCGTTGCGGTCGAGGCCGAGCTCGGCCTCGTAGTCGCGGATTGCATGGAGCGGCGATCCGAGTACGACGCCACCGAGGTCGAAGAGGACGGCGGATCTTCTCATGACCGGCAGCCTAGCAGCGGAAGGCCTCGCGGCGGGCGGCGCGGATCGACGCAGGGTCGGGAGAGAAGACGAGGCTGGCCCGCGGATCGCCGGGACCGCTCGCCTCGGCGAGATCGACGATCACCGCGTCGTTGCCGACGTGCTCGTAGATGCCTGCGCGCCAGCCGTCGTCGTCGGCGGGGCGATGGGTGAGTGCGAAGCCGTGTCGGTCGCCGGGCTGGAGGCCGAGCCGTTTTCGTACGCGGGGGAACGCGCGCTTGACGAGCCCGATCGCGACGAGGCCCATGGTCGGGCGGGCGTTGAACTCGACCGCTCCGCGTAGACGGGCGACGGGGTCGCCGTCCGACATCGGTTGGAGGTAACGGAACGCGTCGACCCCGCACGGGCCTGCGTATCCCGCCGCCCGGGCCCGGCTCGCGATCGCCGCGGCGTCGCCGCGCAGGGTCTCGTCGTCGACGTCCCCGGAGAAGACCCGTCCTCGGGAATCCACCTCTCCGAAGTGTCCGCGGTAGCCGCCGCTCGGACTCGTCCACATCTCGAGTGAGCCGAGGACGACGAGCGGGTGCTCCTCGCCTTCGGGCGGGACGAAGAGCGAGACCGAGAGGTCTTCCGTCCGGTCGAGCCAGGGCTCGAAGATCGCGCCCCCCCGCGCCGCCAGTCGCGGCAGCGCGCCGCCGAGCTTCTCCCGGTCGACGGTGCCCCGACCGCCGACACGTCCGCGTCCGCTGCTGCCGTGGCGGGGCTTGAGGGTGTATCGGGCTCCGGTCCATTCGGGCCACTCGGCGAGACGGGCCTCCAATCGGTCCGCCACGGTGTCCGCCGGCGCGAGGGCGTCGGCGTCGAGCACCTCGATCAGGGGCGCGAGGCTGCGATGGACGAGGCCGAGCGCTTCCGCCTGCTCCGCCGCGAAGGCCTTGTCGTGCAGTCGGTCGACGACGTCGGGCGCGCTCGTGGTCGCGGCGAGTCCGGGGCAGCGTTCGAATGCGTTCGTCGTCGCGAGCCAGGCGTGGGGACCCGGACCGTCGAGGAAGTCGAAGATCGCGCGCGAGGGCGGGGCGCCCAGCGCCTTCGGCCAGAGCGAGCGGACCTCCGGACCCGGCTTCGCCTCCGGTCCGAGCGCCAGCCGCGCTCGCCGCGGAAAGAGGAGCGCCCAGAGGTGCGCGGCGGTCCGGACGGGGGGCTGGTCGCGATAGGCGCGATCCGCGTCGCCTTCCTCGGCACCGAGATTCGGGAGGAGCTCGATCGGGGTCGTTTCGCGCTCCCCGACCCGGGCGTCGCGGACGTGCTCGATCAGGGCCTCCGACAGGCCGGCCCGCTTCCGGGGGGCGGCTTCGAAGCGGCGTCCCTTCGCGCGCGCCGGCCCGAGCGGGAAGGGCACGGTCTCGAGGTAGTCGCGCAGGTCGGCGTCGCTCGCGTCTTCCCCACCCGAGAGTCGTCGCAGCCATCGAACGGCGAGCGCCACGTGTGCGACCTCGTCGTCGTGCACGACCTGGCAGATCGCCGCGCTCTCGTCGTCTCCGGCCTCTCGGAAGGCGTCACGATAGGTGAGAGTAAAGTCGAGGTTCGCCTGTTCGAGGGTCAGCCCAATGGCGGCGAGGAAGGCGCGCAGACCGGCGTCGGCGTCCGCGATCGCGGGGGCCTGCTGCCAGAAGTAGTCGGAGTGATCGCCGGTCGCGAAGGTCCCGCCGAGGGCCGCGAGGCGATCGAGGTAGAGGCGGCAGTGGCGCTGCTCGTCGGTCAGGGCCGAGACGAGTCCACGCCGGAGCTCCGCGGGTGCGTCCGGCCAGCGAAGCAGCGCCCACGCGAAGTACTCGACCGCCTGGAGCTCGTGGTGGGCGAAGCGCGACAGGCATTCCTTTCGCGCCTCGGCCTCGCCCAGGGCGGACGGGGCCGGAAGCGCGCCGCCGCCGGGGCCCATCGCCAGGGCCGCATCGCGGGCGGGGCGTTCGATGTCGACGATCGGCGCGGCCGGCGTGTCGGGCAGGGGGCTCCCATCCGGTCCGGTCGGCGGCCGGAGCTTGGTCGCGAGGTCGCCACACGTAAGGACCGCGAGGCAGAACGCCTCGAGGGTCTCGGGCGGGGGAGGCGCAAGCGAATCCGAGGACATGGGGGCGCAGGGTACGCCATCCCTGCGAGGAGGCCGCATGGCGCTCGCCTGCGGGGGAGGGCGATTCGCGTCGCTTTCGGGGCGAAGTGAAACGTGTTTCAATCTCGGGCCATGGCCGCCGAATCCCCCGCTGATCCGCTCGTCGAGGAGCGCGCGCTCCGGATCATCGAGACGACGATCGATCTGGCCGAGCAGGGCGGCTTCGAGGCGGTCCGACTCCGCGACGTGGCGAGTCACGCCGGCGTGGCCATGGGGACGCTCTATCGGCGTTTCCACAGCAAGGAGGACCTGCTGGTCGCGGCGCTCGAGCACGAGACCCGCGCGATGGCGGATCGGGTCTTCGATCGACCGCCGAAGGGCGAGACGCCCGCCGAGCGAGTCGTCGCGTTCTTCGTGATGGCGACCCGTGGCAACCTGCGGCGGCCGAATCTCACGCGCGCGATGTTTCGAGCCTCGGCGGCGGGAGAGCCGGCCCTCGCGCAGAAGGTCGGGATCTTCCACGATCTGATGCTGCGGATGGTCGTCGGTGCCCTGCGCGGTGAGCCGATCCCGGCAGTCGGACCGGCGGAGATCGACGAGCGCGAACGCCTCCTCGGCGAGGTGCTCAACCAGATCTGGTTCGCCGTGATGATCAACTGGTCGAGTGGGCGGGAGAGCCAGGCCTCGATCAACGAACGCATGCGCGCGTCGGTGGACCTCGTTCTGGACGGCGCGAACCGGAGTTCCTAAGTTGACCGCGCTTTCCACCCCAGGAAGGCCGGCATGCACACGAAACGGTGTGCCAGAGAGAAAGGTGTCGAAATGAGAGAAGCAGTCATCGTCGAGGCGGTCCGTTCCCCGATCGCCCGTGGCAAGATGATCAAGGGCGACCTGTCGGGCATGCACACGGCCCACCTCTTCAGCCGCATCCAGCGCGCCGTGGTCGAGCGCGCCGGGATCGAGCCGAAGGACGTGGAGCAGATCATCGGTGGCTGCGTCACGCAGGCCGGCGAGCAGAGCAACAACATCACCCGGCAGTCCTGGCTCTCCGAAGGCGACGACTGGACCTGTGGGGGGACGACGATCGACACCCAGTGCGGCTCCGGTCAGCAGGCGAACAGCCTGATCAACGCGCTCGTGAAGGGCGGCTCGATCGACGTCGGGATCGGCTGCGGCATCGAGATGATGAGCCACGTCGGCCTCGGCCAGAACGTGATCAACGGCCCCGGTTACTTCATTCCGGAGGGCTGGCCCTGGGATTCGCCGCAGACGCAGTTCGAGATGGCGCAGCGGATCGCCGAGAACCGCGGCATCTCCCGGGAGGACGCGGACGCGTTCGCCCTTTCTTCTCAGCAGAAGGCGGCGGCGGCCCAGGCCGAGGGCCGCTTCGAACGCGAGATCGTGCCGATCGAGGCGCCGGTCCTCGGCGAAGACGGCCAGCCGACCGGCGACACGGTCAAGGTCGAGCGCGACCAGGGCATCCGCGAGACGGACGCGGCGGGCCTCGCCGCGTTGAACCCGGTCCTGCCCGACACGATCCACACGGCGGGCAACTCCTCGCAGATCTCGGACGGCGCGGCCGCGGTCCTGATCATGACGAAGGAGAAGGCCGAGCAGTACGGACTGAAGCCCCGGGCGCGGATCGTCCAGGACGTCCTGACCGGGACCGATCCCTACTACGGCCTCGACGGCCCCGTCGACGCGACCCGCGTGATGGAGCAGAAGACCGGCATGTCGATCCGGAACGACATCGACCTCTACGAGGTGAACGAAGCCTTCGCGTCGGTCCCGCTCTCGTGGGCGCAGGTCTACGACATCGACATGGCGAAGGTGAACGTGAACGGCGGCGCGATCGCGCTGGGGCACCCCGTCGGCGCGACCGGCTCGCGGCTGATCGTGACGGCCCTCCACGAGCTCGAGCGCTCCGGCCTCGGGACCGCCTTCATCACCATGTGCTGCGGCGCGAACGTCGGCACGGGAACGATTATCGAAAGGCTCTAGAGAGCCTTCTTCCTTCGGCCGCTCAAGGCTCAAGGCTGCAGCTCAGGGCTGCCATCGAGAGCTCAGGGCTGCCATCGAGCGCCTGTCTACCTCAGGCAGCGGCCCGGACGAATTCAGGAGATAGAACCATGGGTGAACTGGACGGAAAGGTCGCCGTCGTCACGGGCGCCGGGCGGGGCCTCGGTCGCGCGCATGCCCTCGAACTCGCCAGGCAGGGCGCGAAGGTCGTCGTGAACGACCTCGGCGTCGCCGCGGACGGATCGGGTCGGGACGAATCGGCCGGTCAGGGCGTCGTCGATGAGATCAAGTCCGCGGGCGGCGAGGCCGTCGCGCACTTCGGGGACGTCGCGGACTGGGATCAGTCGAAGTCGATGATCACGACGGCAGTCGAGACCTTCGGTGACTTCAACATCCTCGTGTCGAACGCGGGCTTCTGCCGCGACAAGATGATCTTCTCGATGGAGGAGGATCAGTTCGACAGCGTGCTGCGCGTCCACCTGAAGGGCCACTTCTGCGGCATCCGACACGCCGCCGAGTACTTCCGGAACAAGGGCAAGGCGGAGGGGCAGGTCTACGGACGCATCCTCTCGACCGCCTCCGAGGCGGCGTTCTTCGCGGACCCGGGCCAGCCGAACTACTCGGCAGCCAAGAGCGGGATCATCACGATCACCAACGGCGCAGCGACGGCACTCGCGAAGTACGGCGTGACGGCGAATACGTTCATGCCGCGGGCACGCACGGCGATGACGATGGTCGGGCAGACCGCACAGTTCTTCGAGAAGCCCGAGGAGGGCTTCGACATGTTCGCGCCGGAGAACGTCTCGCCCTTCGTGGCCTGGTTGGCCTCGCCGTCGGCGCAGAACGTGTCGGGGAACGTCTTCATCGTCTGGGGCAAGGACATCACGGTGATGGAGCCGCCGAAGCACGGGGTGACGTCCCATGCCTCCGACGAGGACGCCGGCTGGACCTTCGAGGACGTGAAGGCGCAGATGACGAAGGTCTTCGAGGGCAAGGAGCCCGTGAAGGACAGCTTCATCCCGCCGGCGGTCTTCTAGGCCTCGCGCACGAGAGGGCCTGGCGACAGCCGCGCCGATCCGGGAGGGGATGCGATGACCGAGTACAAGACCTGGCAGATCGGGGACGTGAAGGTCACCCGCGTCCTCGAGCAGGAAGCACCCCTTCCGCCGGAGGCGTTGATCGCGAACATCGACGCCGACCGGCTCAAGGAGCACGAGAGCTGGCTCAAGCCGGACTTCATGAACGAAGAGGGCCAGATCGTGCTCTCGATCCATGCCCTGATCGTCGAGTCCGCGGGCAAGACGATCGTGGTCGATACCTGCATGGGCAACGATCGTCCGCTCCCGATGGAAATGGGTCCGCTCCAGACCCGCTTCCTCGAGGATCTCGAGGGGGTCGTGAAGCGCGAACAGGTCGACTACGTGATGTGCACGCACCTCCACTTCGACCACGTCGGCTGGAACACGATGAAGGTCGGGGACGAATTCGTTCCGACCTTCCCGAACGCGAAGTATCTCTTCGCGAAGGACGAGTACGACCACTGGATCGGCGGTCCCGAGGACGAGAACATCGATCTCCGCTACGGCGTCCAGCCGGTCCTCGATGCGGGTCTGCACGAGCTCGTTCCCGACGACCATGCGATTACCGACGAAGTGAAGCTCGAATCGACGCCGGGCCACACGCCCGGGCACGTGAGCGTGACGATCGAGTCGCAGGGCGCGCGCGCGGTGATCACCGGCGACATGGTCCACCATCCGGTCCAGCTGGCGGAGCCCCATTGGGGCAGTCATCCGGACGCGCAGCCCGAGCGGGCGGTCGAGACGCGTCGGGAGTTCGTCGCGCGCTACGGCGACTCGGACGTGCTCGTGATCGGCACCCACTTCTCGGGCCCGACGTCAGGGCGCATCAAGAAGGTCGGGAACAGTTGCCGCCTCGAGTCCGCCTGAGTCCCGCCCGTCGCGACTAGCGCTCCGCCGCCTCGGCCTCGCCGTCGGCGCGGATGCCCTCGAAGCGTGCCTGGGTGAGCGGGAGGGCGATCTCGGGATGGGTCAGGATCGTCAGGCGGTTCGCCTTGATGCCGCGAACCACGATCGGCCCGACGTCTTCCGGAGCCATCGCCTGGGCCGCCATCTCGGCGGGCATCGGCGGCGGCGCTTCGCTCGGTCCTCCGAACCGATCCGGGCGATTGCGGGCGGAGGTCTGCGAGAGGTCGGTCGCGATCAGTCCGGGGCAGAGGACCGATACGCCGATGTTCTCGTTCGTCAGCTCACCGCGCAGGATCTCGGAGTAGCCGTTGCAGGCGTACTTCGAAGCGGTGTAGACGCCCACCTCGAGGTCGTGGATCGCCACGAGGCCCGCCGTCGACGAGGTGTTCACGATATGGCCGCCTCGGCCGTGGGCGCGCATCTGGGGAAGAAAGGCCTGGACGCAGTTCACGACCCCGAAGAGATTCACCTCGAACACGAAGCGCCAGTCGCTGTCGCGCATGTCGGTGATCCGTCCCTGCGGAAGGACGACGCCCGCGTTGTTCGAGAGGACGTGCACCGGACCGAGCGCGTGCGTCACTTCGCGTGCGGCGGCATTCAGATAGTCCGTGTTGGTCACGTCGGCGCGGAGTCCCACGGCGCGCACGCCCTGTGCGCGGATCTCGTCCGCCACCGATTCCGCCGCATGCTCCTCGATGTCGAGGACCGCGACGTCCATGCCTTCGCGCGCGAGGGCGAGGGCGATTCCGCGCCCGATCCCCTGGCCACCTCCGACCACGACGGCGTTCTTCCCGGCGAGCTCCTCCATCGATCCTCCCTCGTTGGAACACGTTCTAGGGGCCGAGCATCGCGCCTCGCTCACACGCGGGCAACTCGCCGACCCGGTCCTCCGCGGGGCTGGAAATGCCCGGAACGAATGGGGTAGTCTCGAAAGGCTTCCTCGAACGGGAAGCGTTGAGTCCGAATTCGAATGCGGGTCGCGTCCCGGAACGGGGCCGCCCAGGAGAGAACACATGAAGGCTGTTGTGGACTACGACCTCTGCGAGGCGAACGCGCTGTGCATGGAGGCCTGTCCCGAAGTGTTCCGCGTGGAGGAAGACGACACGCTGACCGTGCTGATGGAGGAGATCCCGGAAGATCTCCGTGCCAAGATGCAGGACGCCGAGCGGCTCTGCCCGCGACAGGCGATCCGTATCGAGGGATGATTTCATTTTTCGAGGCCTGCGGCCTCGAGGACAGGCCGGCTCTGCCAGCAGATCAGTCGCCGAAGCGCGGCTAGCTCTGGTTGGGCGAGAGCCGACGCACGCGGCGAGGGCGCACGATGTTGATCGTGCGCCCTCGTTGCGTCTGGGGCCGACCTAGCCGATCAGGGCCTGGCCGCCGTCGAGGGCGATGGACTGGCCGTTCACGTAGGCGCAGGCGTCGCTGCAGAGGGTGGCCACGAAGCGGCCGATGTCCTCTTCGAGCTCGCCGACGCGTCGCATCGGAATCGTCTGGAAGTAGGCCTCGGCCTCTTCCGGAGCGTTCTCGATCCAGCCGGCGAGACCCGGGCTCGCCGCGAGGGGCAGGATCACGTTCGTACGGATCCCGTCGACCGCCCACTCACAGGCCGCCGCGCGGGTCAGGCTTCGGACCGCTTCCTTGACCGCGGCGTAGCAGCCGTAGTTGGCCATGTCCCACCGCTTCGCGGCTGCGGTCCCGAGGTTCACGATCGAGCCGCCGCCCGCGAGGTGCGGGCGACAGAGCTTCATCAGGCGGAACGTCGCGAGCGGGCCGCTCTCCCAGCCGGCGGTGAAGACTTCGTCGGAGACCGCGTCGAGCGGGCCGAGCGGCACCTCCTGGGCGTTGTTCACCAGGATGTCGATCGTGCCGAGCTGCGCGACGACCTCGTCGACCATCGCGGCGAGGGAGGCTTCGTCCTTCACGTCGCAGGTGAAGGCCTGCGCGCGACCGCCGCGCTCGGTGATCTGCTTGCAGGTGTCGTCGAGCTTCGAGGCCGTGCGCCCGCTGACGGCGATCGCGGCGCCTTCCGCCGCGAGGGCGAAGGCGATGCCCTGGCCGACGCCCTGTCCCGCGCCCGTGATCAGCGCGACCTTTCCGTCCAACTGTCCCATGATCTTTCTCCTGTCGTCGCTCGGATTCGTTCAGTCGCCGAGGGGCTCGACGATGGCACGATCCACGTAGAATGCGAGATGGTCGCGAATCGCCTCCATCTGGTCGAAGGGGTCCTCGTAGCTCCACGCGACCTGCTCGACGCGCGCGTCGTCGTCCGGGGACCCGAAATCGAAGTAGCTCGCATCGCCCTTGAACGGACAATGGGTCGAGTGCGTGACGCGTTCCAGGACCGCCATCCGCACGTCCTCGCGCGGCACGTACACGACCGGCGGATACGCGCCTTCGAGCAGGGTGAGGCCGCGGCGGGTCTCTGCGACGAGGGTCTCGCCCACTCGGACGCGGACCGCTGCGGGGCTGTCCTCGAAGCGGAGCACGTGCTCGGGGTGGCGGTCGTAGGCTTCGGATCGGGCCATGGCTGGGATCGGCTCCTCGTCTCGGGGAAGGGCCCCGGATCAGTCCTCTCCGAGCGTTTCGCAGGCAGCGGCGAGGGTGCGCTCGCCCTCGCGCGTCTGGACGCCGCGGTCGAGGAAGCGTTGCATCCGCGGAACGCGCTCGGAGCGCGGATCGCTCATCAGGCCGTCGAACGCGCGCTGCTCCGTCAGCAGGTCGCGCTCGATGTCGGCGTCGGCGATCGCCTGGATCGTTCGCTTCGTCTCCTGGATCGTGTGGGCAGGGAAGCTCGCGATCCGTCGCGCGAGGCGGTCGACGAAGGGACCGAGCGCGTCGGCCGGGAGGGCTCGGTTGATCCATCCGTAGCCTTCGGCTTCGACGGCGGAGAAGTCGTCGCCGCCGAGAATGATCTCGGCCGCGCGCGCACGACCGACCAGGCGCGTGAGCCGGGCCGTTCCGCCGGCGCCCGGGAGGATGCCGAGGGGAACTTCCGGTTGCGCGAAGACCGCGCGGTCGATCGCCGCGAACCGCATGTCGCAGGCGAGGGTGACTTCGCTGCCGCCGCCGCGAGCGAAGCCCTCGATCCGGGCGATCGTGACCTGGGGAAGCTTCCGCCAGCGCTCGAGGATCTGGTGCGTGAAGGGGAGCGCGTCGACGGGCGGCGTGGGCTCGGGGGGAACCTGCGCGATCGTCTCGACGTCGCCGTGAGCGATGAAGAAGTCCGGGTCCGCGCTCGACAGGACGACGACGCGGCTTTCTGCGTCCTGCTCGAGGCGCTCCACGGTCGTGAAGAGCGCGCCCATCAGCTCGGCGCCGAGCAGATTCATCGGCGGGTGGTCCAGGATCACGCTCGCGACGCCGCCCTCGGTTTCGATGCGGATCGGGGAGGCGGGGTCGCTCATCGGGTCTCCAGGGCGGTTCGGCCGCCGGGTCGCCGAGTCTAGTGGGCGTGGGGGGGCGGACAAGCGGGCCTTCGCGCGCGGCAAGAGGGGCTTTGCCCGCGCACCCTCCAGTCTCTACCGTGCCGGTAACGACTCGAATTCGCGCGTCTTTCGAGCGCCTCGGCCTCAGCAACCCGAAGTTCGTGCGCAGTCCTCAAGCTATGTCCGCGGATTTCCGATGAAAGTGGGGACGGCCATTGTCTGGCCAGGAGAACGCCGTGCTCGATCGATTCCGCCCGCTCCTCCTCTCGGGTCTGCTCCTCGCAGGACTGGCCAGCACCGGTTGCGGCAGCGACACCGAAGGCGCCGTCCTGCTCGTCGATGCCGAGTTCAACCCGGCCGGCGCCGCGACCACGAACGGTCAGGTGAGCGAGACCGTCGAGGTCGCCCAGACCTTCACGGTCGTGAACGACGGCAAGTTCGAACGCTTCTGGCTGCTCCTCACCCAGGGTGCGTCCGTCGACACCGGCGTCATCCGGATCACCGTCCGCCCGGTGGCGGGTGGTCTGCCGAACGCGAGTCCCGCGAGCTCGATCATCGATCCGATCGACGTGGATACGAGCACGCTTCCCGGCCTCGGGGTCGAGACCTGGACGATGTTCGACGTCGGCAGCGACCCGGGCCGCGAAGTGACGACCGGCGAGATGTACGCCTTCGTCCTCGAGTTCGTCAGCCGAACCGGCACGGACACCGCCCACATCGCCCGCTTCCTCGGCATCGAAGGCAGCGGCGGCGACCCCTACGTCGACGGCAGCGCCGCCCTCGACACCGGCGCCGGCTTCGTCCTCAGCCCCACCTCGGACGACTACATCTTCCGCACCTTCGTCCTCGAGCCGTAGCCCGAGTCCAGCACGCGGATCAGCGAACGATCCGTACGCCCACCGACCGGTTGCGCTCAGTGCACCGCGATCAAGGCGCACGGCCCGCGCTCAAACTCGTCGGTCAGTGTAGAAACGACCGAAGAGCAAGCGCCCACAGCACCCGGCCTGGTTGCTGGGCGTGCGCTCAAACTCGTCGGTCAGTGTAGGAACGACCGAAGAGCAAGCGCGAACCCCCGCAAGGAAAATGGTGGAGCCGGCGGGAATCGAACCCGCGACCTCTTGAATGCCATTCAAGCACTCTCCCAACTGAGCTACGGCCCCAACGGGAGGCGGATCCTACCGCAGGGGAACCCGCTGTCAAAGGCTTCGGGCGCTCGAATCCGAACGGGCGCGGAATCGGAAAGCGCACCTGCGGCGGGGAGTTGCGGGTGCGTGGTATGCTGCCGCCCCGCTGCCGGAGTGGCGGAATTGGTAGACGCAGGGGACTCAAAATCCCCCGGCCGCAAGGCCGTGCGGGTTCGATTCCCGCCTCCGGCACCGTTTCGTTGCGAGCCGATGTGCCGCTGCGTGCGTCGCTCCTGCGGTCTTCCTTTCGGAGGCGTGCGCGTCGCCTCCCGGCGCCCCTACACTGGCTGTCGAGTCGGCGCGGAATGGCATGCCACTGGGCCGGGTGCCGTTGATCGCTCGTCCGTTGCGGCGCTCGTCCGCGCCCGGGGAGCTTTCCCATGTCCATCACCGATACGCCGCTTCGGCCGGACCAGTTCGATCGGTATCGGCGTCATCTGACGCTGCCGGAGCTGGGACTCGAGGGGCAGAAGAAGCTGCTGGGGAGCAGCGTGCTGCTGATCGGAGCGGGCGGACTCGGCTGCCCGACGGCGCAGTACCTGGCGGCCGCCGGAGTCGGGCGGATCGGGCTCGTGGACGACGACGTCGTGAGCGCGTCGAACCTGCAGCGCCAGATCCTCTATTCGACCCACGACATCGGACGTCCGAAGGTGGAGGTCGCCGAAGAGCGTCTCACGGGCCTGAACCCGGACGTGAAGATCGAAGGGATCCAGACGCGACTCGATTCGAGCAACGCCCTCGAGCTCTTCGCCGACTACGACGTGATCATCGACGGGACCGACAACTTTCCGACGCGCTACCTGACGAACGACGCCTGCGTGCTGCTCGGCAAGCCGAACGTGCACGGCTCGATCTTCCGCTTCGAAGGACAGGCCAGCGTCTTCGATGCGCGCCACGGGCCCTGCTATCGCTGCCTCTACCCGGAGCCGCCGCCGCCCGGGGCCGTCCCGTCCTGCGCGGAGGGCGGCGTGCTCGGGATCCTGCCCGGGACGATCGCGCTCGTGCAGGCGACGGAGACGGTGAAGCTGCTGACCGGGCTCGGTCGCTCGCTCTTCGGCCGGCTGCTCCACTACGACGCGCTGGAGATGACCTGGCGCGAGTTCAAGATGTCGAAGGATCCCGGCTGCGCCCTCTGCGGCGAGTCGCCGTCGATCACCGAGCTGATCGACTACGAGGGGTTCTGCGGCATGCCCGCGCGGGAAGGGACCGCCGAGGACGAGCTCGTACAGACCTCGGCGAGCGCGTTCGCGGCGCGGCGCGCGGCCGGGGAGGACCCGTTCCTGCTCGACGTGCGGGGCGCGGACGAGCGGGAGACGGCGGTCATCGAGGGTGCCCACTGGATCCCCCTCGACGAGCTCGAAGCGCGGATCGGCGAGCTGATCCCGATGAAGGACGCGCCCCTCGTCGTCCACTGTCACCATGGCGGTCGCAGCGAGAAGGCGGTTCGGCTCCTCCTCGAACGCGGTTTCCGCGGGGCCGAGAACCTCGACGGAGGGATCGAGGCCTGGTCCCTGACCGTCGATCCGAGCGTCCCCCGCTACTGATCCTTATGCTCCGCCCCGCTCGCGCTCGGCGGGTGCGACGCTCGCCTGTGGGCGCTGTGCTCGGCGCGCTACTCGTATTCCGCGCTGTGCTCGGCGCGCTACTCGTATTCCGCGCTGCGCACACGGCGCGCTCATCCGGAGATCGACCGACTTGGCGAACGTGAAGCTGCCCGACCCGCTGGCCCGACGACACCTGCTCGAAGGCAAGATCGACGCCGCCAAAGCGCGTGCGATCGGAGAGGCCTATCTCGCCGCCGAGCGGGAGCTCGAGGCGATCGACTTCCTGGCTCGGGGCGACGCGGGGGGCGTGCTCGCGTCGCTGCAGGCGGTGGCGCTCGAGCGGGGCGACGTCTTCCTGTTCCGGGCAGCCGCCGGCGCGGCCGGGGCGACGATCGAGGCGTCGACGTGGTCCCAGCTCGCCGAGGTCGCTTCCGCGGCGGGGCGCGAACGCGACGCCGAGACGGCGAAGCGCCTCGCGACCGTCGGCGACTGAAGCCCGGGAGACCCTCTTTGTCCGAACGGGAGCGTGCGGGGCGGGGCGGCGCGCAGCGGGAGATCCGGATCCGGAACGCCCGCTCGCACAACTTGCGCGGCGTCGACTGCACGATTCCCCTCGGCGCGCTCACCGTCGTCACGGGCCCTTCCGGGTCCGGGAAGTCGACCCTCGCCTTCGACACGCTCTACGCGGAGGGCCAGCGCCGCTACGTCACGTCCCTGTCGGCCTACGCGCGCCAGTTCCTCGAGCGGCTCCCGCGCCCCGAGGTCGACTCGATCTCGAACCTCCCGCCCGCGATCGCGATCGAACAGCGCAACGGCGTGACGGGCTCCCGCGCCACGGTCGGCAGTGCGACCGAGGTGCTCGACCACCTGAGGCTGCTCTTCGCGCGGGTCGGCGAGACGCGATGCGGTGACTGCAAGGAGACGGTCGAGGCGGGTGGCGTGCTGGCCACCGCGGATCGGGTCGCCGCCGAACACGCCGGCGAACGCATCTATCTGGTCGCGCCGGTCCGGAGCGGCGAAGGGCGCGCGGCCGAGGTCCGGGACGCGCTCGTCCGCGACGGGCACGCGCGTCTGTTGTCGCAGGACGACGAGGTGATCGATCTCCTCGAGACGACGCCTCGCCGCAAGCCCTCGAACAAGGAGCCGTGGTGGCTGCTCCTCGACCGGCTCGCGCTCCGGGGCGAGCAAGAGGAGCGGACGCGGCTCGTCGAGGCGATCGCCGAGGGCTTCGCCCGGAGCGGCGGCGAGATCGAAGTCCGTCGCGCCGAGCCCGGGGGTGCACGGAAGACCCACCGCGAAGGCCGCGTCTGCGACGGGTGCGGCCGACGCTTCCTGGAGCCGACCCCGGGGCTCTTCTCGTTCAACAATCCGCTCGGGGCCTGCGAGACCTGCGAAGGCTTCGGCCGGATCGCGGAGATCGACTGGGACAAGGTCGTCCCCGATCCGACGAAGACCCTGGAAGACGATGCGATCGCGCCCTTTGCGACGAAGACCTCGCGCCACCTGAAACGAAGGCTCCTGGTGGCGTGTGCAGAGCTCGGGGTCGACACCGACGTGCCCTTCGGCGAACTCTCGGAGGCCGATCGCGAATGGGTCTTCGAGGGCGACGACGAAGTCTGGGGCGGCGTCCGCGCGTTCTTCGACTGGCTCGCGGGCCGCCGCTATCGCGTGCAGGCGCGGGTCATGCTCGCGCGCCATCGCCGCTACGACCCCTGTCCCGACTGTGATTCGACGCGGCTGTCCGAGGAGGCGCGATCGGTCTGGATCGAGGACCGCACGATCGCGGACCTCGGCCGCGCGACCCTCGAGGACCTGCTCGCATGGGCGGACGATCTCGCGTCGCGTCGCGTCGGCGGAGAGGGCGCGGAACGGCTGCTCGAGCTGATTCGAACGAAGCTGCGCACGATCCACGCAGTAGGACTCGGCTATCTCCATCTCGACCGGATGGTGCGGACCCTGTCCGGAGGCGAGGCACAGCGGATCCAGCTCGCGACGGCCCTCGGTGGCAGCCTGACCGCCTCGCTCTACGTGCTCGACGAGCCTTCGATCGGGCTGCACGCCGCCGATCTCGAGCGCCTGCTCAGGGTGCTCGAGGCGATCCGGGATCAGGGGAACACGGTCGTCGTCGTCGAGCACGCGCTCGCCTTGATCGAGGCGGCGGACCATCTGATCGATCTCGGTCCCGGCGCGGGACGACACGGCGGGGAGATCGTCGCCGCCGGCCCGGTCGAGGAGATCCGCGCTCGGACGGAGTCGAAGACCGGGGCGGCGCTTCGCGGTGAAGCCGGGCCGCGAGCGCGTCGCCGCCGAGACGTCTCCCGCGGACCGCGTCTGGTGATCCGCGACGCGACGGTCCACAACCTGCGCGGCCTCGACGTCGACATCCCGCTGCGCGCCCTGGTCTCGATCTCCGGTGTGTCCGGGGCAGGGAAGTCGACGCTGCTCCATGAAGTCCTCGTGCCGGGGCTCGGTCCGCACGCGAGCCTCGATCCGTCGCGTCGGGTGCCGGCGACGATCCGGGGGGGTGAGCGAATCGACCGCGTCGTCGTGGTCGACCAGGCGCCTTCGACCCGGAGCGCGCGCTCGAATCCGGCGACGGTCACGAAGGCCTTCGATGGGATCCGGCAGCGATTCGCGGCGACCCGTGCGGCGAAGGCGCGCGGGTTCACGGCGGGCACGTTCTCGTTCAACGTGGCCGGCGGGCGTTGCGACGAATGCGAGGGGGCGGGCGAGGTCGTGATCGACATGCAGTTCCTCGACGACCTGCGTGTCCCCTGCGACGCCTGCGGCGGTCGCCGCTACCGCCGGGACGTCCTCGACATCGAGCTCGACGGGCGCACGATCCTCGACGTGCTCGAGATGTCCCTCGAAGAGGCGTGCTCGGTCTTCGAGGGCGACGCGAAGATCGCCGGTCGACTCGAGCCCCTGGTTCGCGTGGGGCTCGGCTATCTCACCCTGGGCCAGCCGCTCTCGACGCTCTCAGGGGGCGAGCACCAGCGCCTCCGGCTCGGTCAGGCTCTGGTCGAAGGCGCGGAGGGTGCGCTCTACGTCTTCGACGAGCCGACCACGGGACTCCATCCGGCCGACATCGCCGTCCTGCTGGCCTGTCTGGACGAGGTCGTGGAGGCGGGGGCCAGCGTGCTGCTGGTGGAGCACGACCTCGACGTGATCGCGGCCTCGGACTGGGTGATCGACCTCGGTCCCGGCGGGGGCCCGATGGGCGGACGCCTGGTGGCCGAGGGGCCGCCCGAGGCGGTGGCCCGGGTCGAGGGCTCACTGACCGGCAATCTGCTCGCCGCGCGCTTCGGCTGAAGCCCCGAGCGGCGGTTTCCCCTCAAATGATCCGAGCGGTTCACCGATGCAGCGACCGTGAGCCTCGATCCCGGGACAGAGATGGACGCGGAATCCGCCGAGCCGGTGCACTACAGCGAGTGCGTCGAGCAGGTCGGGTCGGCGCTCGCGCGCGATGGCGCGCTCGGCGTGATCCTGATCGACGGGGCGCCGCTCGAGCGGATCGAACGGACCTACGGCGTCCAGGCCCACCGCAAGGCGACGGACATGCTCCGCAGCCTGGTGCGCGAGGTCTGCCGTCAGGACCTGGCCGATCACGACCTCGTCGTCGGTGGCTCCGCGAGCCCCGACGAGCTGGCCATCTTCTTCGAGCGTCCCCGCTCCGACGATCGATTCTATCGCGAGCGCCTGCCCGAGCTGGCGGGACGACTGCTCGAGCACATCGCCGCGAACGGACAGAAGATCGTCTACCCCTACGACCGCGATGCGCCCTACCTGCCGATCGGTCACGCAACGGTCTTCCACAATCCCGGGCTCGGCCCCGAGCGGCAGATCCTCGAGGCCTTCGAGCAGGCCCGCCGGGACGCCGCGCTGAACGGGGCGATCGCCCGCCGCGAACGGCACAAGGTCTTCCAGGACCTCGTCCTCGCCGAGGACATCGCGATCCTCTACGAGCCGATCGTGAACATCACGACGCGCGAGGTGCTCGGCTACGAGGCCCTCGTGCGGGGTCCCTGGAAGAGCGAGCTCCATTCGCCGAACCGGCTCTTCCAGCTGGCGGAGGAGACGGGCCTCGTCTTCGAGCTCGACTGCCTCTGCCGCCGGACGGCGATCCGCGGCGCGCGGGGACTCGAGGCCGGTCGCAAGCTCTTCCTCAACTGTCTACCGACGGCGATCCACGATCCCGCGTTCCGGGGTGAGGTCCTTCAGCAGACCCTGCAGGATCTGCACCTGCGACCCGAGGACCTCGTCTTCGAGATCTCGGAGCGAGAATCGATCGACAATTTCTCGATCTTCCGCGAGGCCCGCGACTACTACAAAGAGCTCGGCTTCCAGATCGCCCTCGACGACACGGGCGTGGCCTACGGCAGTCTGGAGGCGGTCATGGAGCTCGCCCCCGACTTCATCAAGGTCGACATGTCGCTCGTCCGCGGGATCGATACCGACCCGCCCCGTCAGGAGCTCCTGCGCGCCCTGCACGCCGTCGCCGGCAAGCTCGGCGGACAGATCATCGCCGAAGGCATCGAGACCAGCGAAGAGCTCGAGACCCTGCAGCGCCTCGGCATCCCCTACGGCCAGGGCTATCTGTTCGGGCGCGCCGCGCCGCTCCGACGCGCGCAATGACGCGCGTCTCGCGTCGCGCCACGCCCGAATAGATACGCGGCCTTCGGCCGCGGGCTGACTCTTCTTGCGGCTGGGGGCCGTCGGCTCGCCGTCGGCGCAGATTGCCCCTCAGGCGACGCCGAGCGCGTCGTTCTGGCTGTGCGTTCCGAGCGACGATCCGTGCTTGCTCGGAGCGCTGTTCGGGCGTCGTCGACATACTGCCCGCCGGATTCTCTCCCATCGGCCGCTCGCCGCCCGCGCGGCATCGGCTTCGGGAGTTCGTCGTTGCGATCGCGATTCCGACACGAAGCCCCGACTCGACCCATGCTCGAAAGGCGGAGGCACACCGAGCGATTGGGCGTCGCCATGAGGGCTCTGCGCTGCGAAGGCGAGCTGAACGTCCCCTGCCGCAAAAGAGGACGAGCGCGCAGCGGCTTCGCCGCTGCGCGGCCCGGCCTCCGGCCGGGCCGCCGCCAGCCGACGCCGACGGCGTCGGCTGGCGGCGAGGGACGGGAATCGAACCCGCCTGGAACGCGGCGACGCGCTCCACACTCGATTTGAAGTCGAGGCCGGGCACCAGCCTCGGAAACCTCGCCGCGGGCGGTCGGTGTGCTCCGCCGACGCGAATACTAGCAGTCCATCGAGGAACGTTTCTCCGGGATGTGCGGTGCAAACACGACGGACTCGCGTCGCGAACGGTTCCCTCGCGACGTGCTTCGTGTCATGCTTGGCGCGTGCCCGACTACTCGCTCGGTGACGTTGCTCGCATCCTGAAGGTCTCGCCCCGGCGCTTGCGCTACTGGCAGAAGACCCAGCTCGTCACGTCCGAAGGAAGAGGCGACCTCGCGGTCGGCGACGACGCCCAAGAAGAGGCCCAAGAGGAGGCCGAAGAGGACGCCGAGGAGGGCTACGCCTTCCGCGACCTCGTCGTGCTGCGGGCGATCGTCTCCTTGATCGACAAGGGCATCCCGCTCCAGCGCATCCGCCGCAATCTCGAGCTGTTGCGGGATCGACGGCCGGAGCTCGACGATCCAGCGGCGGCGCTGCGGCTCCTCGACGATGCGTCCCGGCAGCTCGTCGTACGCCACGACGACGGCCGGCTGGAGGACGCCGGCGGGCAGCTGCTCCTCGAGTTCGATGCGGAGGGGGAGGTCGGGGATGCGGGCGCCGTCGCGTCGCTCGCCGACTTCGAGGCGGAGCACCGCGCCCCCGCGGACCCGCGCGACGAAGCGATCGAGTGGTTCGAGCAGGGCTGTGAGCTGGACGCCGAGGCGTCTCGTTGGGCCGAGGCGATCGAGGCGTACGAGCGAGCGATCGAGCTCGATCCGGACTACGCGGACGCCTTCTGCAACCTCGGCGCCGTCCGGTACAACCAGGGCCAGCGGGCCGAGGCACGACGCGCCTTCGAGGCCTGTCTGTCCCGGGAGGCCGATCACGTCGAGGCGAACTTCAACCTCGCCAACGTGCTGGAAGAGGAGGGCGACGACCGGTCCGCGCTCGCCCACTATCGCCGCGCCCTGGCCGCGGATCCGCTCTACCCGGATCTCCACATCAACCTGGCGCTGCTTTACGAAAAGCTCGGTCGGGAGAAGCCCGCCTTCGATCACTGGCGGCGCTATCTCCAGCTCGATCCCGAGGGCCCCTGGTCCGAGGTCGCCCGAGGCAAGCTCGACCGGAGCACGGATCACGCCTGAACCGCCGCCTGCGGGCGCTCGGCGAGTCGGGCCTTGCCTTCGCTTGTGGGCGCTCGGCGGATTGGCTGCGGGCGCGGGTGCCTGCGGGTGCTCGGTCGATGGGGTGCGGGGGCGGCTACTGCTCGCGCTCGCTCACCGAGTTGCGGTAGGTGTCGGCGTCCAGCAGGCCCTCGAACTCGTCGCCATCGGTGGGGCGCAGCTTGATCAGCCACCCGTCTCCGTAGCAGGCCTCGTTCACGAGCTCGGGCTGCTCTTCGAGGGCCTCGTTGATTTCGAGGACCTCGCCGGTCAAGGGGGCGAAGAGGTCGGAGACGGCCTTCACCGACTCGATCGTTCCGAAGGGGGCGCCGGCTTCGGTGGAAGCGCCGACCTCGGGAAGCTCGACGAAGACGATGTCCCCGAGCTGATTCTGGGCGAAGTCCGTCACGCCGATCAAGACCGCATCGCCCTCGTGTCGCACCCACTCGTCTTCCTGGGTGTACTGGAGTTCGTCCGGAATCTGATAGTCGGCCACGTTGTCGGTCTCCATGATGCGGGCTCTTCCTCGCAAGCGGCGTCCGGCCCAATCGACGTCGCCGGACAGCTTCGCTGCTTCGAATTCGAAACCGAGACCACCCGATCTCAAAGAAAGGGCGTCTGGACGATCACCGCTTCGACGTCCTTCTTGCGGACGCGAATGTCGATGCGGTCGCCGACCTGGCTCTTCGAGCGCGGAACGTAGCCGAGGCCGATCGACTTTCCGAGGGTGGGGCTGGGGGCGCCCGAGGTCACGCGGCCGACGACGGTGCCGTCGATCACGATCTCGTAGTCCGCCCGGGCGATCCCACGGCCGACCATCTCGAACCCGACCAGACGGCGGGGGTCGGCTTCATCCGCTCGCGCGGCAAGCGCTTCGGCCCCGATGAAACCGCGTGCGAGGGGCTTCACGAAGCGGTCGAGGCCGGCTTCGAAGGGCGAGGTGTCGCGGTCGAGCTCGTGCCCGTACAGCGGGAGCGCTGCCTCGAGACGCAGCGTGTCGCGGGCGCCGAGGCCGGCCGGGAGCAGTCCGGCGGGTTCGCCGGCCTGCATCAGGGCTTCCCAGAGCGCGACGACGTCCTTGTTCTCCACGTAGAGCTCGAACCCGCGCGAGCCGGTATAGCCCGTGCCCGAGGTGAGGACGGGAAGGCCGGCAATCTCGCAGGAGGCGATGCGGAAGCGCTTCGGGAGCGGCGTTCCAGGCGAGCAGAGGCCGTCCAGGATGCCCCGCGCCGCGGGCCCCTGGAGCGCGAGCAGCGACGTCGATCGGCTGCGGTTCTCGACCTTGACGCTGGCCCCGGCGTGCTCTCGGATCCAGCCGTGGGCGGTGTCGACGTTCGAGGCGTTCACGCAGAAGAAGTAGTCCTCTTCGTCGACCCGACTGAGCATGACGTCGTCGATGCAGCCGCCGTTCTCGTCGAGCAGCAGGCCATAGCGGGCCTGCCCGACGGCCAGGGTCGAGACCTCGCACGTCACGAGCTCTTCCGCCGCTGCGCGGGCGCGCTTCCCACGCAACTGGATCTGTCCCATGTGCGAGACGTCGAAGAGCCCGGCGCGCTCGCGGACGGCTTTGTGCTCCTCCTTGATCGAGGAGTACTGGACCGGCATCTCGTACCCCGCAAAGGGAACGAGTCGCGCGCCGAGCGCCGCATGGGTCGCGTGGAGCGCGGTGCGCCGGAGCTCGCCGGCTTCTTCGCTCACGCGCTCGCGAGTCCCTTGCGGCTCTTGTAGGCCTCGAGGGTGTTGCGCAGCAGCATGGTGATCGTCATCGGACCGATTCCGCGTCGCGACGGAGTGATGATCCCGGCGATGCCCTGAGCGGCCTCGAAGTCGACGTCGCCGACCAGCTTGCCGTCGACCTCGGTCACGCCGACGTCCATCACGGCGGCGCCGGGCTTGATCCAGTCGCCCTTCACCATTCGTGGGTTGCCCGCGGCGGCGACGAGGATGTCCGCGCCGCGGCAGACACCGGGCAGGTCCTGGGTGCGCGAGTGGCACATCGTGACCGTCGCATTCTGCTGCTGGAGCAGGATCGAGACGGGCTTGCCGACGATGTTCGACCGGCCGATCACGACCGCGTTCCGGCCCGAGATCTCGACACCGTGTCGTTCGAGGACGGCCATCACGCCGAGGGGGGTGCAGCTGATCAGATCGGCGTTGCCGAGCAGGAGGCGGCCGAAGTTGAGCGGGTGGAGCGCGTCCGCGTCCTTCGCCGGATCGATCGCCTCCGCGACGGCTTCCGGCGAGATGTGCTTCGGGAGCGGGAGCTGGACCAGGATGCCGTCCACCGAGTCGTCGCCGTTCAGCTTGGCGAGCAGGTCGAGGAGCTCGGCCTCGGTCGTCGATTCGGGGAGGATGTGCTCGGACGAGTCGGCGCCGATCCGGGCGCACGCCCGCTGCTTGCCCTTGATGTAGGACTTGCTCGCCGGGTCGTCGCCGACCAGGACGACGGTCAGCTGGGGTGGGCGGTGTCCTGCGGCGACGAGCGCCTCGATCTCCGCCTTCATCTCGTCACGGAGCGTGTTCGCGAGGCCGAGCCCATCGACGGTGACCGTGTCGATCTTCTGCGCCATCTAGGCTGCGCTCTTGCTGGCTTTGGCGCCGGAGGACTTGCTCGAGCTCTTGCCCGAGGTTTTGTCCGAGGACTTCCCGCCCGAGCCGTTCTTCGAGGGGCTGCTGCTTCCGCTGCTGCCGCCGCCCGAATCGTCGCCGCCGGAGTCACCGCCCGACGAGCTGGAGCCGCCCTTGCCACTGCCGTACCCGTCCGCATACCAGCCGCCGCCCTTCAGGATGAAGTTCGGGGCCGACAGCAGGCGCTTCGCCTTCTTCGACTTGCACTCGGGGCAGGTCTTGATCGGGTCCTCGGTGATCCGTTGGACGCGCTCGAATTCGTGTCCACACTTCTCGCACTGATAATCGTAGGTGGGCATCAGGGACTCCTGGCCAGGATGTGGGCGGATGCGGGCGTGAGGCAGGTGTGACTTGCGGTGACTGGATCCGAACGGGCCGGCGGACGCGCTCATCCACCTGGACGGAGGGACCCGGGCGGCGTCCCTCGGTCCGCTGCCCGGGAAGACTCGGCACGGCCCGTCGTCGCGCAAGGCTGTCGCAGGGACCACCCCCCGGACTCCGCGCGCGGGCGGACCCGGACGGCGCCTTTGATATCCCATCGGGGCGGGGCGCTCAACCGGGAAACCGCGCCGAGACGCGTCTCAGCGCGGCCAGAGGGCCCATCGGGGCGGTCTCGGTCGCTAGGCGCTGGGCCCCGTGGCGAGGGGCGTCGCCTCCCAGGCCGGCGTCGCGTCTTCCACGTACTCGGCGGGAGCCGCGCTCTGCTCGTCCTCGGCGCTGACGGTCCGGGGCTCCGCCTCGAGCGCCGCGGATCGCAGCGCATCGGCTGCGGGAGCGGACTCGAGCAGGGTCTCGTGGGTGCTCTCGAGGCTCTGCGCGAGCGGGGCATCCTCGGCCGGGTCTGCTTCCAGGGTGTCGAGCAGGGCCATGTGCGTCTCCGCGGCGCTGCGGAGGGATTCGGCGAGGCGGGAGCGCAGGGCGCGCATCTCGCGGATGTCCTGAGCGAGGCGGGCGACGCGCCGGTGGGAGGCGTCGAGGATCTTCTCGGCGCGGACCTCGACCTCGGCCAGCCGCAGCTCGGCCTCGCGCTCGGCGTTGCGCGCCATCTCCTCGGTCATCGACTGGGCGCTCACCAGGGTCTCCTTCAGGAGATGCTCCTGGGCGGAGAGCTCCTCGATCCGCGTCTCGAGGCGAAGGATGCGGTCCGCCTGGCTCCCGTTCTCGCGGACCAGGCCCTCGTAGTCCTCGGAGACGATCCGGAGAAAGGCCATGACCTCGTCCGGGTCGAAGCCTCGGAAGCGGGTGGCGAACTGGTGGCTCTGGACGTCGAGCGGGGTCATGCGCATGGCGGCGATCTCCTGGCTGAGCGACGCACGCGAGGGCGCGTCGGGAGGCGCAGGACACCGGCAGGGAACCCACGGCCTCGCGCAGGAAATCGGTCACATCCCCGACGATCTTGAGGAAATCCGTCACATCGCCCCACCTGTGCGACGGGGCGGCCCTCAGCCGTCCTTCAGGTCCTTGGAGCGCTGGGTGGCGGCGGCCACGGCGTCGTAGAGGGCCGCACGGACGCCCCCGGTCTCGAGTCGCTCGAGCCCCGCGATCGTGGTTCCGCCGGGCGAGGCGACCTGATCCTTGAGCACGCCCGGATGTTCCCCGGTTTCGAGGGCCAGCTTGGCGGAGCCGAGGACCGTCCGGATCGCGAGGGCCTGCGCGGCGTCGCGGGGCAGGCCCTGACGGACGCCGGCGTCCGCGAGTGCCTCGATGATCAGGAAGACGTAGGCCGGACCGCTGCCGGAGAGCCCGGTCACCGCGTCCAGCAGGTCCTCGTTCGGCGCGCGCCAGCACCAGCCCGCGGCGTTCAGCACGGCCTCGACGAGACCCGTCTCCTCGTCGCCGACGGTCGCGGCGGGAACCCACGCCGTGGATCCGGCGCCGACGAGCGCCGGCGTGTTCGGCATCGTCCGGACGACCCGTGCGCCGGCGGGGAGCGCCTCCTGGAGCGTCGCGAGCGGCACCCCGGCGGCGATCGAGATCCAGAGCGGCTTCTCGCAGATCGAGTCGTCGAGGGCGGCGAGGAGACCGGCGACGGCGCCGGGCTTCACGGCCAGGATGACGATGTCGGATCCGGCGACGACTTCTGCGTTATCGGCGGTACTGGTCGCCCCGACCGCGGCGGTGAATTGATCGCGGGCCGCTTCGAAGGGATCGGAGCCGAGGATCTGCGAGGCCGGGACGCCGGACTCGACGAGGCCACCGGCCAGCGCTCGCGCCATCGCGCCGCAGCCGAGGAAGCCCACGCGTCGACCTTCGAGGTCGGGGTTCGCCATCTCTGTCCATCCTCCGATTGGGCCGCACCCACGGTCCCGCTACGCCTGGGCCCGCTCTCCGAAGAGCGCGGTGCCGACGCGCACGAGGGTAGCGCCCTCCTCGACGGCGACCTCGAGATCGGCGGACATGCCCATCGAGAGCGTGTCGAGAGTCGCGTCCGGCCTTTCGGTCGCGAGCCGATCGCGGAGCTCCCGAAGGCGCCGGAAGACCGGTCGAGCCTCCTCCGGATCGGCGCTGGCCGCGGGCACGGTCATGAGCCCGCGGAGTCGGAGCGACTCGCACGCTTCGACCCGATCGATCAGGGCAGGCAGCTCGTCCGCCTCGCAGCCCCCTTTCTGCGGCTCGCCGCAGAGGGAGACCTGGAGCAACACGTCGAGCACGCGGCCCTCGTTCTCGACGCGTCGCGCGAGGGTGTCGACGAGCGCGACGCGGTCGACGCTCTCGATCGCATCGAAGAGGCGCGCCGCGAGTCCAGCCTTGTTGCGCTGGAGCCGGCCGACCATGCGCCACTCGAGCCGGATGCCTTCCGCGGCGGGATCGCCGGCCAGTGCGGATTCGATCTCCGGGCGGATCTCGCGCGCCTCCTGGATGTAGCTCTGACCGAGGACGTGCACGCCGGCGGCGATGGCCGACAGGATGCGCGGGGTCGGCTGTTTCTTGGCGACACCGACGAGCGTCACTTCCGCCGGATCACGGCCCGCGCGCTCCGCCGCCCCACGGATCCGCTCGAGAACGGCGGCCCGACGAGCGCGTCCTTCCTCGAGCACGGTCGCGTCGAGGGTCGAGATCCGCACCGCGCTCATCGACCCAGCACCTCGTCGGACACGCCCGCTTCCGAGAGCAGCGCGAGGGATTCTTCGAGGGGCAGGCCGATCACGTTCGTGCGACTGCCGCGGACACCGACCACGAAGCGCGCGCCTTCGCCCTGGAGCGCGTAGCCGCCGGCCTTGTCGAGGGACTCGCCGACGGCGACGTACTCCTCGACCTCGGCGCGCGTGGCCGGACGCATCTCGACGTGGCTCGTCACGACCGTCGTCCACGGTCCCCGTCCGTCGGTCCAGGCGACGGCGACGCCGGTCATCACGCGGTGGGTCGTGCCGACGAGGCGCGACACCAGCTCGACGGCATGGGCCGCGTCGCGCGGCTTGCCGAGCACGGACTTCCCCGCGACCACGATCGTGTCGGCACCGAGGACCGGGCAGGGCGGGACGTCGTCCCTTCGCCCGGCGACGTCCAGACACTTCTCCTGCGCGAGCCGGACCACGAGGTCCTCGGGCGTCTCGCCGTCGCGGGTCTTCTCGTCGATTCCCGACACGTCGACTCGGAAATGGAGGCCCGCCTCACCCAGGATCTGGGAGCGCCGGGGCGAGCCGCTCGCGAGGATCAGGCGCGCAGCGGTGGCGTCTTCGGGGGTCGGATTCGGGTTCGGCACGCGGGCGAGGTACCGGATGGGCGCGGGCCTCGTCAAGCCGACCCATCGCGCTGGGCGCCGGCTCGCCGGACCGCGCCGTTTCTTGCGGACGCGAGGGCCCTCGACTACGTTCCGGCGCTCTTTCCCAACGGCGCCCAAGCTGTTGAAATCCAAACCGTTTTCGTTTTCGCCGCGCGGGGCCGAGGGGCCCGATGCGAAGCCACGTCCCCCGCAAGGGAGGGCCCAGGTACGGGCGGACGCAGACCGGAAGGTTCAGGAAGCAAGCGATGGCTCAGATCGTGATCGCCAACTACCTCGGGAGTGGACGGGTCGTCTTCCTTGCCAAGGGGTCGAGCGAGGGCTCGGTCGCCTGGGGCGAACTCATCGACACGGCCGAGGTGGCGGCGGACGACGCTCGAGCGAACGCGCTGCTCGCGCTCGCGGAAGCCGACGTCGCCGAGCGGAACGTGGTGATGGATCCCTACCTGATCGATGTGGAAGAGGAGGGCGGTTCGCTCCGCCCGACCAAGTATCGCGAGGCGATCCGAGCCCTCGGGCCCACGGTTCGTCAGGACCTCGGCAAGCAGGCCGAAGGCGCGGAGGCCTAGACGCATGTACCGCTACGACGAATTCGACCATGCGCTCGTCCAGGATCGGGTGGCGCAGTTCCGGCGGCAGGTCGAGCGCCGCATGAAGGGCGAGATCAGCGAGGAGCAGTTCCGGCCGCTGCGCCTGATGAACGGGCTCTACCTCCAGCTCCACGCCTACATGCTCCGCGTCGCGATCCCCTACGGCACGCTGGACTCGCGCCAGATGCGGAAGCTCGCGTACATCGCGCGCCGCTACGACAAGGGCTACGGCCACTTCACGACGCGTCAGAACATCCAGTACAACTGGCCGAAGCTCGAGGAGACGCCGGACATTCTGGCCGAGCTCGCCGAAGTCGAGATGCATGCCATCCAGACCAGCGGCAACTGCATCCGCAACGTGACGAGCGATCAATACGCCGGTGCCGCGAAGGGTGAGATCGAGGATCCGCGCATCTGGTGCGAGATTGCGCGCCAGTGGTCGACGCTCCATCCCGAGTTCTCGTTCCTGCCGCGGAAGTTCAAGATCGCGATCACGGGCTGCGAGCACGATCGCGCCGCGGTCAAGGTCCACGACATCGGCATGATCATGACGCGCGATGCCGCGGGCGAGGTCGGCTTCGAGGTCCTCGTCGGGGGCGGGCTCGGACGGACGCCCTTCGTCGGCAAGACGATTCGCGAGTTCCTGCCGAAGGAGCACTTCCTCTCCTACATGGAGGCGATCCTTCGCGTCTACAACCAGCTCGGCCGCCGGGACAACAAGTTCAAGGCGCGGATCAAGGTCACGCTCCACGAGACCGGGCAGGAGGAGTTCACACGCCTCGTCGAAGAGGAGTGGGAGGCGATCAAGGACTCGACGCTCAAGCTGCCCAAGGAAGAGATCGACCGGATCGCAGCGCACTTTCAACCGCCGGCGTGGAAAGCGCTCGATGACGCGGCGCCGACCTGCGATGCGCGGGCCGCATCCGATCCCGAGTTCGCCGCGTGGCTCCGACACAACGTCGAAGAGCACAAGACGGCGGGCTACGCGATCGTGAACATCTCCGTCAAGCCGCCCGGCGAGCCGCCGGGGGACGTGACGGACGTCCAGATGGAAGCGATGGCCGACGTGGCCGACGCCTACAGCTTCTCCGAGCTCCGGGTGACCCACGTCCAGAACGTGACGCTCCCGCACGTGGAGAAGGAGCAGCTGCCGGCGCTCTACGACGACCTCGCGAAGCACGGCCTCGCGACGGCGAACGTGGGACTCTTGTCGGACATCATCTGCTGCCCCGGGCTCGACTACTGCGCGCTCGCGAACGCGCGCTCGATCCCGATCGCGCAGGAGCTGACCAGGAAGTACACCCTTGAGAAGCAGCAGGAGATCGGCGACATGCAGATCAAGATCTCCGGCTGCATCAACGCCTGCGGTCATCATCACGTGGGCAACATCGGGATCCTCGGCGTCGACCGGAAGGGCGAGGAGCACTACCAGGTCCAGCTCGGCGGGTCGGCGACGGAGGATGCGTCGCTCGGCAAGATCATCGGCCGCGGCTTCACCGCCGACGAGGTGGTCGACGTCGTGGACAAGCTCCTCGATACCTACCTCGAGCTGCGCGAGGGCGACGAGGCCTTCATCGAGACCTACCGCCGGGTCGGCATGAACCCCTTCAAGGAGCGGGTCTATGGCACTGCTTGAGCGCAAGGACGGCGGTGCCGCCGTGATCGAGGACCGGTTCACGCGGGTCGACGATGACGCGGCGCTTCCGGACGGTCCGGTGATCGTCTCGCTCTCCCGATTCCTCGAAGAGCGGGACACGCTCCTCGCGCGGGACGCGGAGCTCGGTGTCTGGCTCGATTCGGACGAGTCGCCGACGCCCCTCGAAGCGGATCTGGGAAGCCTCGCCGTCGTGGCGTGCAACTTCCCCGCCTTCAACGACGGCCGCGGCTTCTCCTACGCGCGGATCCTGCGCGAGCGCTTCGGCTACGAAGGCGAGGTCCGGGCGATCGGTGAGGTCATGCTCGAACAGGCGCCCTTCATGGTGCGCAGCGGGTTCGACACCTTCGAGCTCCAGGACGTCTCCGGCGTCGCCGAGTTCAAGGCCGTCGTGGAAGAGGTGCGGACGGTCTATCAGCCGACCGGCGACGGCCGCGCGACCGCCCTCCAGCGACGCCTCGGGCGCTAGCGGCCCGGCGGCGCCTCGCTCGGATTCCGCCACGCGCCCGTAGGACGGACCGCCCATGGACATCCGCAACGGCTTCCTCGACACGATCGGGAACACGCCACTGATCCGGCTCATCCGTGCGTCGGAGGAGACGGGCTGTGAGATTCTCGGCAAAGCCGAGTTCCTGAACCCCGGTGGATCGGTCAAGGACCGCGCCGCGCTCGCGATCGTCGAGGACGCGGAAGCGAAGGGGCTGCTCCGCCCGGGAGGCACGATCGTCGAGGGCACCGCCGGCAACACCGGGATCGGTCTCTCGCTCGTCGGCACCGCGCGCGGCTACCGCACCGTGATCGTCATCCCCGACACGCAGAGCCAGGAGAAGATGGACATGCTCCGGCTCTGCGGTGCCGATCTCCGTCCCGTGCCGGCGAAGCCCTACAAGGATCCCGGCAACTACGTCCACGTCTCCCGGCGCCTCGCCGAGGAGCTCGCCGCCACGAGTCCGAACGGGGCGATCTGGGCGAATCAGTTCGACAACGTGGCGAATCGCGAGGGACACCGGCGCACCACCGGCCCGGAGATCTGGGCCCAGACCGACGGACGCCTCGACGGCTTCATCTGCGCCGCGGGCACCGGCGGCACGATCGCGGGGGTCGGTCTCGCGCTCAAGGAGAAGAACCCGGACATCGTGATCGGTCTGGCGGATCCGGAGGGCGCCGCGCTCTACCACTACTACGAGCACGGCGAGCTCAAGGCCGAAGGCTCCTCGATCTCCGAAGGGATCGGCCAGGGACGCATCACGGCGAACCTCGAGGACGCGCCGATCGACGTCGCCTTTCGCATTCCGGACAGTGAGTGGCTCCCTGTCGCTTTCCGCCTCCTCGCCGAGGAGGGGCTCTGTCTCGGAGGATCCGCCGCCGTGAACGTGGCGGGCGCGCTCCGGCTGGCGAAGCGGCTCGGTCCGGGGCACACGATCGTGACGGTCCTCTGCGACTCCGGGCAGCGGTACCAGAGCAAGATGTGGAATCCCGAGTTCCTCCGCGAGAAGGGGCTGCCGGTCCCGGAATGGCTCGACTGAGCGCCGTCGAAGGGCATCGGCCACGGCTCGCCGACCCGTCAGAGGTCGGCTTCGGGGCGGCTCCGGGCTGCTAGGCTGGTCGCGTCCGGTCCTCGTCCCGGACCCCGCCTTCGAGGGAGGCCGAGATGCCGGTCGAGATCTCCATCGAGCTGCTCCAGGTCGGTCTCGGGCTACTCGTGCTCGGTCTCCTCTCCGGTGCCTGGAGGTCGAGTCGGGGCAGGGAAGTCCCGCTCGGCTGCTGGCCGCTGGCCTGGGCGACGTTGGTCGCGAGTGGCGGGATGCGCGTCGCGGGCGTCTCCGTCGCCCAGGAGTACTTCGCGACGGTCGTATTCTGGGGGTTCCTGCTCGCCGGTGCGTATCACTACGCCGGGCGCGCAGCACCGCGATGGCTCCTGCCCGGCGCGGCCATGGCCTGCGGAGCGATCGCGCTCTCGCTGCTTCTCGGCAACGGCCTGCTGACCGGGTCGCTGGTCCTGGTGGTCTCGTTGGGGGCCGCAGCTCAGTCCGCATGGATGGTTCGAGCGGCGGCGGCTCGGCGGGAGGCGACTCTGCTTCACCGCTCGCTCCCCTTGGGCTTCCTGCTGGTGGCGCTCGTCGGCTTCCTCGATCACGCGGTGCTCGACCGGCAGCTCGAATCCGTCGCTCTCTGGCTCGTCTGCGGAATCCTCGTGGCGACGCATCAGGCGATGGTCGTCTTCGACCTGATCCGCCGCCGCGCAGACCAGATCGCCAGCGAGCTCGAAGCGTCGGTCTCGCTCCTCCAGGCGACGCTGGAGGCGACTGGAGAGGGGATCCTCGTCGTCGATACCGGGGGGCACTACCGAAGCTTCAATCGTGCCTTCGGCGAGATGTGGCAGATCCCGCAGGAGGTTCTGGACCAACGGGAGAGCGAAGTCGCGCTCCGACACGCGATGCATCAGCTGAAGGATCCCGAGGAGTTCTACGCGACCGTGAAGCGCCTCTACGAAGACGCCGAGGCGGAGAGCTTCGACATCCTCGAGTTCGAGGACGGCCGTGTCTTCGAGCGGTACTCGCGGCCTCAGCGCGTGGGCGACGAGGTCGTCGGTCGCGTCTGGAGCTTCCGGAACGTCACCGAGCGGACCCGGGCCGAGGAGGAGGCCGCGCGCCATCGCGATCATCTCGAGGAGGTCGTCGAGGAACGGACGAGAGAGCTGATCGGCTCGAGGGACAAGCTTCGGCAGGCGGATCGCCTCGCCGCGATCGGGACGCTCGCGGCCGGCGTCGCGCATCAGATCAACAATCCGATCGGGGCGATCCTGAACGCCGCCGAGTACGCGCTTCTCTGTGAAGATCAGGACGATGCGCTGGCGGTCTTCGGTGACGCGCTGCGGGCGAACGCGGACGAGGCAAGGCGATGCGCGGGGATCGTCCGCGGGATGCTCCAGTTCTCGCGACAAGAGCCCGTCGACAAGACGGTGGGCGATCTGAATCAGGCCGTTCGGATCGCGGCACGCTCGGTCGAGAGCTACGCACGCGACGAGGGGGCGCGCATCGATCTCGAGCTCTCGGAGGAGCAGCTGCCGGTGCGCATGAGTCCGCTGGAGATCGAGCAGGTCGTCGTCAACCTGATGCGCAACGGCATCGAAGCCTGTGAGAAGGACGCGGTCGTGCGCGTCGTGACGCGGTCCGAATCGGGTCGAGCCTGGATCGACGTTCTGGACAACGGAAGAGGCGTACGCGCAGAAGATCGGACGAGGATCTTCGACCCCTTCTTCTCGACACGGCTCATCGAGGGCGGCACGGGTCTCGGCCTGAGCGTCGCGCACGGGATCGTGACCGATCACGGTGGCCGGATCGCGGCCTTTCCGGGCGGCGACGACGGGGGCACGCGATTCAGCGTCGATCTGCCCCTCTCCGAAGGGGACGCCGACGACGCCTGATCAGCGCTCGCGGCTCCCGGAGAATCGTCCGGCGACCAGGAGTCCGATCCCGAAGACGAGCGCCGCCGAGGGCTCCGGCACCGGATTCGAGACGTTGATGTTGATGTCGCCGCGGTAGGTCTGCTTGGTGTCGACGTCGGTGAGCGTCACCCAGGTCGACAGACCGTACTCGCAGTTCTTGTCGTTGAGGCAGGTCCCGAGCTGCGCCTGGTAGTCACCGGTTCCGGGCATGCGCACGATCTCGAAGGTGTGGCCGGCCCAGGCGCCGTCGTGCGCGGTCAGCGTGCCGGTCACCGTCTTGGCGAACATCCAGTCGTCGCGCTGGTTCGCCCACGTCGTGCCCTTGATCCGTCCGTCGTCGAAGCCGGTCAGGACCCCGAACTCGTCGCCGCGGAGGATCGTCTGGAACGTCACGTCGATCGACCAGGTCGAGCCGTCGGAGCCCGAGACGAGGTCGCCTTCGAGGAGCCAGCGGTCGTCCATGAGGGTGAGGGTCGCGTCGTCCTCGAAGTGGAGGTGGCGCTGATCGAGGCCGGGCACCCAGACCGAGTGGCCGTCGTCGCGGAAGGACTCGGCCCGGAGGGTTTCGGCCTTGAAGGTGCTCGCGGTCGCCGTCGCCGCGGCGATGACGAGCGTGACGACGAGAATGCCGAGAGCGGCGGGCAAGGATCGCATGAGGCAACTCCGGTGGATCGCACCGGGCCGTTTACCCGAGCGACAACCGTGAGTGCACGGAATAGGGAATCCGCGTCGCTCGAGGTCGTTCGAGCGACGTCACGTCGGCCTGATTGCGGGCGCGCTGCCGCGCGTGTGCCGGCGGTCTGCGGCCCGGATCGGCCTCAGTGGAGCCGGTAGAGCTTCGCCGCGTTGTCGTGGACGACCGACTGGATCTGCTCCTCGCTCATCTTGCTCGTGATCTCGTCGATGATCTTGCGTGAGTTCGGGTAGGTGCCGTCGCCGTGGGGGAAGTCGGTGGCCCACATGACCCGCTCGAGGTTCACGGCGTCGATCACGTGCTCGACCGAGTAGTCGTCCTGGAACGTCGCGTAGATGTTCTCGTGGACGTATTCGCTCGGCTTTCGCTGGATCGCGCCGGCGTCCATCCACCAGCGGTGGCGCTCCCAGGCATGGTCGAGGCGGAATGCGAAGTGGGGGATCCAGCCGGCATCGTTCTCGACCATGATGACCTTGAGGTCCGGGTGCCGATCGAAGACGCCGGAGAGCACCATCATCATCACGATGTTCTGGTTCCCGCGAATGGTCACGATCTGCTGGATCATCTTGGGGCCGCGCACCTGCATGCCCATCTGATCCTTGCCGGTCAGGATGTGGAAATTGATCGGCATGCCGAGGTCGATGCTCGCTTCCCAGATCGGGTCGTAGAGGGGCGAGTCGTAGTCCTCGAAGTGGGGATCGCCGCCGGGCATGACCCCGCGGAAGCCCATCGCCTTGGCCTGCTCGATCTCCTTCACGCCTTCCTCCGGAGTGCGGAAGGCGACCTGGGCGATGCCCAGGAGCCGGTCGGGGGCGGTCTCGCAGAACTCCGCGAGCCAGCGGTTGTAGGCGTCGAAGCAGGCCTTCTTGTAGTCGACGTCTTCGTGGTGGCAGATCGCCATGCCGACGCTCGGGTAGATGACCTCGGCGGTCACGCCTTCCTCGTCCTGGATCTTCAGGCGCTCCTTCGGGTCGTAGCCCGCCGGATGGATCTCGTCCCAACCGACCGGGATGCCCCACTTCTCGGGCGCGACGCCGGCGCGGCAGAGCGAACCCATCGGGACCTTCAGGTCGAGCCCCGGGACTTCGATGAAGGCGCCGAGGGTCTCCTCCGAGGTCGAGTTTCGAGGGCGCCGGTCGCGGTACTTCCTCTCGATCGAGGCGTAGCAGTCCTCGGTCTCGGCGATGTGCGAGTCGGCGGAGATGAGAGGGCGGTTTCCGATGGCCATGGCGCGGGTCTCCGGAGCGGTGGGTGTGCTGCCAAGCTAGCAGGGCACGGCCGTGCGCTCCCCTGCGCGATCGAGTGATCCCGGGCGCAGTCGCGCGCCGTCCCGTCGCGGGGGGCCTCAGGCGCTCGGAGGACAGGCGTCGAGGCGCAGCGCCACGCTCGTGGGCGGCGGCGTCGCCGGGTAGGCGCCGATCACCGAGGAGATCCGGGCGACGGCGTACTTCTCCATCTTGAGCGCATGCATCGCCTCGACGGTCGGGCGGTCCTCGAAGAGCACGGGGACGACACATCGCGTCTCGCCCCGCCGGAGCATCTGGATCGGCACGCCGTCGAGGGCGTGTTCGACGGCCTTGGTCTTCGGCATGCCGAGCCACTCGCCGTGCTCGTCGTCGACGATCCAGAGCCTGAGCTCCGAGGGCCGGCCCCCACTGTCGGTCGCGTAGAGGGAGATCACCTCTTCGAGCTCGGACATGATCGCGTAGGTCCCGGAGAAGAGGACGACGGGCGTCGCGGCGAGGGCGATCCAGCGGAGCACGCGCGGCGTCGCCGCCGCGACGAGCAGGGCGCCGACGGTGATCGAGCCGAGGCCGCCGAAGAGATTGCCGCGTCGCGGGAAGGCGTAGGCGCCCTCGTGCTGGAGGCGGACGAGGAAGACGGTCAGGCCGAGGGCGATCAGTGCCCAGCCGACGAGGGGCACGAGGCGATTCGGCGCGTTCGGCTCGGACACGGGGCTACGCGAGCTCCCAGCGCGTCGTGCCTTCGTCGACTTCGTGCCGGCGTACCCGGCCGTCGCGTTCGAGCTTCTGCAGGTGCGACGTCACGCTCTGGCCGGCGGCGGCGTGCAGGTTCTCCGGGTAGCCGACGTAGATTCGCTTCACCATGTCGGGGACGAGGCGATCGCCCGCTTCGAGGGCGCCGAGGACCTGCTGTTCCCGCTCGAGTCGGTGGGCGAGATATTCTTCGACTTTCGCGACGCCGGCGTCGATCTTCGGTCCGTGGGCCGGGTAGATCCAGGTCGGCGCCTCGTCGCGCAGCCGTTCGAGGGAGGCCATGTAGTCGGCGAGGCTGCCCGTCGTCGCGGGGATCACGGTCGTTCCGATCCCGAGCACGTTGTCGCCGGAGAAGAGGCTGCCTTCCTCCTCGAGGAGGAAACAGAGGTGGTCCGGGGCGTGGCCCGGCGTGAAGAGCGCGCGCAGGCGCGCGCCCTCGGTCTCGACGACGTCGCCATCCGAGATCAGCTCGAGCTTGCCCTCGGCGAGGTCGTCCGGATGGGCGACGTTCGCCTCGGCGTCCGGTCCACTCGGCCCCGGACCCGCCGCGGCCGGCCAGGGCTTCTTGTAGACGGGGATGTCGTTGCCGAAGTGGCTGCGCACCTGCTTCACGCCGCCGATGTGATCGGGATGGGCGTGGGTCAGGACGATGCCTTCGATCTCCTTGCAGCCGGAGCTCGCGATCGCTTCCTCGAGGAAAGGCATGTAGGAGTCGAAACCCGAGCCGGTATCGAGGAGGAGGCGCTTGTCGCCGCTGCCCACGAGGTAGGTGTTGGTTCCGGGGCCGGTGAACATGCTCGGATTCTGCCCGAGGGCGACGCTCACGAGAGGGGACAGCTTCGCCACGTCCGGCAGCTCGGAGCCGCCGAGGATCTCGGGGGACTTCTCGGACACGCTGACGCTCCTATTCGCCGGCCACGGTCATGGCGGAGATCCGGATGGGCGGCGAGGCCGTGCGGCCACGCCAGACGAGCTCGCTGCCGATGCGATCGATCGACTGGAGCATGTCGCCGAGGTTCCCGGCGATGGTGATCTCCTCGACCGGGTGGACGACTTCCCCGTTCTCGACCCAGAGACCCGCGGCACCGCGCGAGTAGTCCCCGGTCGTCGGGTTGAAGCCCATGCCGATCAGCTCGGTCACGACGAGGCCGCGGTCGAGCTCGGCGATCAGCTCGTCGAGGGTCTTCTCTCCGGGCTCGAGCCACAGATTGGTCGTGCCGACGCGCGGCGCGGAGCCGGTCCCGCGCGCCGCGCTGCCCGTCGAAGGCAGGTCGAGCTTGCGGCCCGAGTAGGTGTCGAGGAGCCAGGTCTCGAGCACGCCGTTCTCGACCAGCACGTTGCGCCGGGTCGGCTGTCCTTCGCCGTCGAAGGGTTTGCTCCCGAGGCCGGTGGGAAGTCGGCCGTCGTCGATGATCGTGACGGCGCTCGCCGCGATCGACTCGCCGAGCTTCTCCCCGAGGAAGGTCGACTCGCGGTAGACCGAGTAGCCGCTCACGCACGAGGCGACCTGGCCGATCAGGCTCGGCGCCGTCATGCCGTCGAAGATCACCGGGACCTCGCAGGTTTCCACGCGCTTGCCGCCGAGCCGTCGGATCGCCCGCTCGGCGGCCTTGCGACCGACCGCCGCCGCGTCCTCGAGGTCCGCGAGGCGACGCGCCGACGTCATCCAGTAGTCGCGCTGCATCGAGTCGCCCTCGCGGGCCAGCGGCTCCGAGAAGAGTCCGTGACTCGCCGACTCGTAGCTGCCGAGGAAGCCCTGGCTGTTGCCGTAGACGACGCGGGCGTGACCGCTGCTCGCCTGGCTCCCCTCGGAGTTGTCGATCCGGGGGTCGAAGTCCCGGGCGGCGGCCTCGGCCCGCTTCGCGTCCTCGATCCGGGCGTCGAGGGAGACGTTGCGGTCCGCCGGGTCGAAGAGCTCGAGGTCCGGAAGGTCCGTCGCGAAGCCACCCTCGGGCAGGCCCGCGGACGGATCCGCCGCGGTCGCGCGGGCGAGGGCGACGGCCTCCTCGGCCATGCGTGCGACCGCGTCGGGGGCGAGGTCGCTCGTCGACACGATCGAGGTCCGTCGGCCTTCCTTCCCGTCGACCAGGGCGCGAATGCCGAGCCCGCGCTCCTGGGCCTGCTTCACGAACTCGATCTCGTCGCCGCGGACGCGGACCTCGCGGTCGTCGCCTTCGACGAGCAGGACGTCCGCCTGGCTCGCGCCGGCGCGAGCCGCCGCCTCGAGCGCGTGCTGGACGACGGCTTCCATCTCGGCCTGCGAAGCGCTCATCCTTCGGTGCCTCCGACGGTCAGGTCGTTCACCCGGATCGTCGGGAGCCCGACGCCGACCGGGACGCCCTGGCCGTCCTTGCCGCAGGTGCCGACGCCTTCGTCGAGGGCGAGGTCGTGACCGATCCGCGTGACACGGGTCAGTACGTCGGGTCCGTTCCCGATCAGGGTCGCGCCCTTCACCGGGCGACCGATCCGACCGCCCTCGATCCGATACGCCTCGCTCGCGCTGAAGACGAACTTGCCGCTCGTGATGTCGACCTGGCCGCCCCCGAACGAGACGGCGTAGAGCCCGTCTTCGACACCCGCGAGGATCTCCTCGGGATCATCCTCGCCGGCGAGCATGAAGGTATTGGTCATGCGCGGGAGGGGAAGGTGGGCGTAGCTCTCGCGGCGACCGTTGCCGGTCGGCTCCACGCCCATCAGCTCGGCGTTCAGTCGGTCCTGCATGTAGCCGACGAGGACGCCGTTCTCGATCAGCACGTTGCGCTTCGACGGCGTCCCCTCGTCGTCGACGTTGATCGAACCCCGGCGTCCGGGGATTGTGCCGTCGTCGACGACGGTGACGCCCTCGGCGGCGACCCGCTGGCCCATCTTGTCCGAGAAGGCACTCGTCTTCTTGCGGTTGAAGTCGCCTTCGAGCCCGTGTCCGATGGCTTCGTGAAGGAGGATCCCCGGCCATCCCGGGCCGAGCACGACGTCCATCGCGCCGGCGGGGCAGGCCTCCGCCTCGAGGTTCAGCAGCGCGATCCGGACCGCTTCGTCGACGAGGCCCTTCCATCGCGAGGGCTCGCGCATCGCTTCGAGCTCGAAGCGGCCCCCCGCCCCCTGGTAGCCGACCTCGCGGCGGCTGCCGTCGGCGGCGAGGACCTGGACGTTCACGCGCACGAGCGGGAGCACGTCCGCCACGCGCGTGCCGTCGCTCGCGGCGACGAGCGTGTGCTTGTGCTGGCAGACGATGCTGGCCATCACCTGGCTGATCTTCGGGCTCTTCGCCCGCGCGTAGGCGTCGATCTCGTTGAGCCAGTCGACCTTCGTGGCGACGGGGACGTCGGTCGGCGCCGTCGCGATCGGGTAGAGGTCGTGACCGCCGGCGCCGCTCGTGATCGCGACGGGAGCGCGTTGGCGGGTCTCGTCGGCGATCGCCCGGGCGGTGCCGGCCGCGAGGCGGGCGCTCTCGACGCTGATCTCGTCGGAGTGGGCGTAGCCCTGGCGTTCACCGCGCACGGCGCGGACGCCGACACCCTGTTCGAGGTGGCGATCGCCGCTCTTCACGATGCCTTCTTCGAGGGAGACCGAATCGGTCGTGGTGTACTCGAAGTAGAGATCCGCGTAGTCCACCTGGCGCTCGAGGGCGGTGTCGAGGGCCTCGGCGAGGCTTCCGTCGTCGAGGTCGAAGCGCTCGCGGAAGAAGTCGAGGGCGCGATCGGCGCTGGTCTCCGTCGGATCGGAGGCGCTCATGTCTTGTCGGCCTTTCTCGCGATGGCGGCTACGGCGCCGCGTCGCACGCGAAGACTGCGGGGGCGGCCCGGAGAGTAGCGGTCGCAGCGGGATCAGGTCGGATCGACGAGGGCCGCTGCGACGGCGGTGGCCAAGGCTTCGGGTGTCGGGAGAGCGCGGACGTCGACCACGGTGATCCCGAGGTCACGAATGGCGGCGAGGACTTCGTCGGCGTCGTCGCCGACGTAGACCAGGCGGTCCACCTCGACGCCGAGGGCCTCCGCCGAGGCTGCGAAGAGGGCGGCGTCGGGCTTCGCGCGGCCGTGCCGACAGGGTGTCTCGATCGAATCGAAATAGTCAATGATTTCAAGATCTTTCAGGATCTCCGGGAGGCGATGGTCGAAGTTGCTGACGACGCCCATCGGGATCGATCGCGTGCGTAGATGGGCGAGCAGACCCTCGGCCCCGGCGCGGGTTCGCCAGGCGCCCGAGGCGCGGTACGCATCGAAGAGGGCGCCGGCGAAGCCGCGGAAGTCCGAGAAGCGCGCGGTGCTGTCCGTGGCCTGAAACGTCTGCCGGATGACCTCGAACCACCACGCCACCTCGCCTTCGCGGCGCGCTTCCTCGTCTTCGCCGTCGAGGCCACGCGGACCGGCGTGACGGAGGATGCGGCGAAAGCCGTCTTCGAGCCGCCAGGCGGGCAGGTCGACGCCGTACTCCCGGGCGACCCGCGCGTAGACCTCGCCCACGGGCTCGGTCGGCTCGATCAGGGTGCCGGTCGCGTCGAAGGCGACCGCGGCGCGCGGACTCATCCGTCGGATCCGCCCGGCCGTTGCGCGGTCGCGACGAAGCTCGGCGGCAGGTCGCGCTTCGCTTCCGAGGCGTAGCGACGGATGCGCGTCGCTTCGAGTCCCGCAGCTTCGATCCACTCGCGGAGCTGGGCCTCTTCGAAGCCCAGCCAGAGCAGACCGAGCTCTTGCTCCATCCACTTGTGCTCGTGGATCCCGAAATCGACGAGGACGACCTGGCCTCCGGGACGGACGATGCGGGCCATCTCGGCGATCGCGCGGCCCGGCTCTTCGAGGGAGTGGAGCACCATGTGGGCAAAGACGGCGTCGACGCTCGCGTCGTCGAGCGGGAGCGCGTGGGCATCGCCCTCGCGAAACGCAAGGCGCCCCGGGTTCGTCGGGTCGAGCTCGGCCGCCTTGTCGCGGGCGGCCTCGAGCATGCCGCCGGAGCGATCGATGCCGATCACGTCGAGGCCGAGGTCGGCGAGCTCGAGCGCCAGGACGCCCGTGCCCGTGCCGATGTCGGCGACCCGGAGTCGCGGCGGGACGAGGGTCGTGGTCGCGCGGGCTCGCAGGAGGTCGTCGCCGAAGACCGTCCGCAGGGCGTCCCACTCGGGGCCGACCTCGTCGAAGAAGCTCCGACCCGAGAGCGCGCGGGCCTTCCGCGCCGCGAGGGTCTGACGCAGGAGCGTGTCGTCGCGTTCGGCGGTCGGGTCGTCGGCGAAGGCGCTTCGGGAGAGAGCCCAGGCGTCGATCCACGGGCCTTCGTCGGGCAGCGCCAGGCGGTAGGCGACGAAGGTGCCGTCGCGTCGATCGGTGAGCAGGCCCGCCTCGCGCAGGATCGCGAGGTGCCGGGATACGCGGGACTGCGCCATGCCGAGGATGTCCATCAGCTCTCCGACGATCAGCTCCTCCTGCTCGAGGAGACGAAGGATCCGGATCCGCGTGGGATCGGAGAGCGTCTTGAACACTTTCTGGAGCGCCTCGGCACCGCTGCTCATCCGTCCGGGTCTCCCTTCGTCACCGTGGGGTCGCGGGCTGGAGCTTCGGGTTCGCGGCCGTCCCCGATACGCGAACCGCGAGGGTGCCGTCGGGCCCGAGACGGAGCCCGGCGCTCGGCGCCAGTCGCTTCAGCGTCGCGTCGAGAACCTGCAGGTCGGCCCGGAGATCGAGAGGCGGGGACTGGCTGCGATGGACGAGGCCGATCTCGCCCTCGATCGTCCCGGCGACGACGTCGCCTTCCAGCACGACGTCGGAGATCCGCGTCGCCCCCGATTCGAGGATCTCGACGACCCCCGTCGTCCGGGAGAACGGGATCTGGACCGGAAGCATCGAAGTCTGGATCCGGAGCGAGGGGCTCCCGAACTCCACTCGACCGCGGAGCGTCCCGTCCGGATCGAGGGCGACGTCGGCGTCCGCTTCGAGCCGCCCGGCCAGCTGCAGATTGCGCGTGTCCAGCCGGAGCGGCAAGCGCGACAGCTCCACGTCGCTCACGCGCCCGACGTAGGCCGGCGCCTCACCGAGCCGCAGGACGCCGTCCGCCGTTCCGAGCCCGGTCTCGGCCCAGATCCGGATCGTCGGCTCGCCGCCGAACCACGACGTCGAGAAGCGGGGCGCGATCTCGAGGGTGAAGATCCGGACCCGATCGACGGCCGGGTGGCGGATGCTCACGTCGTTCGCGCGCAGCACCGGCCCGCGCGCCGAGATCGCGGGGGACAGCGCGTTCACCTCGACCTGCGCCGCGCTCACCCGGTTGATCTCCCAGGCGACCCGCCGCCCGAGCGCGTCCCAGGGGAAGAGCAGGATCGCGAAGAGCGCGAAGAGCAGCACGCACAGCGGCACCGCGATCGCGCGCGGCAGGAATGCGCCCCCCGCGCCGCCCAGAGAAACGTTCGATTCGGACACGCGCAGACTCTACCGGGGATCCGCCGCCGCCGCGCGTCCCCGACCCGCCGCGACGAATTCGGCGAAGCCGACCGATCGCGAGGCCCCGTCGCCGAGCGCCCGCAGGCGACAAACGAGCCGAGCGCCCGCAGGCGACAAACGAGCCGAGCGCCCGCAGGCGACGAACTAGCCCAGAGGTTTGAAGGTCGAGACCGAGAACGTGACGTCGATCAGGTCCTGGGCGGGCTGGTCCCCGCGCGCGCGTCCCGGCCGGCGCTTCACGCGCAGGCTCTTGACCGAGAGCGGCTGCTCGTTCGTCTCGATGCTCGAGAGGTAGGAGACGGCCTGGCGGAGCGTGACGTTCTTGAGGCTGACCTCGACCTTCGTCTCTTCGTAGTCGTCGCTCTCGCCCGACTGTCGCTTCTCCATCGAGGTCGGCTTGACCCCCGCCCGGGCGGCGAGGGATTCGAGGAGCGTCAGCAGATTCTGTTGGTTGCGCGTCTGCTGGATGCGCTGCTCGACGAGGTCGAGGCGCCCGTGCAGGCCGTCCCACTCCCGCTTCATGCGCACCATCATGTCGAGGTCGCGGGAAGCCTCGTCCGCTGCGGCGGACGCGCGATCGCTCGCCGACTGGATCGGCAGCAGGATGCCGACGAAGAGCAGGAGCACGGCGAGGGCGCCGCCGGCGATGGCGACGAGGATCCGCTCCCGCGGCATCAATCCGTCCCAGACGACGAGGAGGCGGCCGAAGAGATCCTTCATGCCTCGCCTCCCGGCGTCGCGAGGGGGATGTTCACGTTGAAGCTCACCCCGCCGGTCTTGCGATCCTGGCGCACGGAGCCGGCGACCTCGGCGCCCTCGAAGGGGCTCGTGTCCGAGAGCACGCTCGTCAGGCGGTCGGCCGCTTCGTAGCCCTGGGCGTCGACGTCGAGGCGGATCACGTTGCGATCGATGCTGACCTCGGTGATCCGGACTTCGAGGTCCTCGGGGATCGCCGAGGAGAGCTCGGCGAGCAGGTTCAGCGCCGAGCGGTTTCCCGAGAAGAGCCCGAGGAACTCGGCGCGCTCCTGGGCGGCGGCGAGCTCGCCGCGAAGCGCGGCCGCGGGATTCGCCGGGGGGGTCGTGCGGTCGGGGAAGGCTTCGCTGTAGAGCCGGGCGGCGGCCTCGCGGTTGCGGCCGGCGCGCTGGTTCTGGATCACGATGCCGGAGAGCGTGCTCACGAAGAGCAGTCCGACCAGAATCGCAGCGAGGATGGCGGTCGGACGGAGCTCGCGACCGAAGACGTCGCGGAGATCCTGGCGATAGGCGAACTCGCCGCGGCGGAAGTTCATCCGCGTGACCGCTTCGCCCGAGAGGCGCAGGGCGAGGGCGAGGGCGGGCCCGAAGAGGACCGGGTCGACGCCATCGGCGAGATCCGCGTGCGGAGCATCCGCCGGCATCCGCAGCGGGTGGCAGTCGAGTCCGGTCCTTCGCGAGAGCAGGGCGTCGATTCCCTCGAGGCGCGCGCTGCCGCCGACCAGAGTCAGCGTGGCTTCACGGGCGACGGGCCCCTCGCCGTGGCGGGCCTCGGCGGCTTCGAGGGTTCGAACCGCCTCGCGGGCGATGCGGTCGAGGATCGCGACGACGCCGGGGGAGGTCGCGCCCCCCTTCTGACCGAGGGCGCCGTGCTCGAGCTTGCGCTGCTCGGCGGCGTCGAAGTCGAGCCCGAGCTCGCTGGCGAGCGCCTCGGTCATCGCCTTGCCCGCCACCGGGATGCTCCGCGCGAGCGCCGGGCGGCCGTCGATCACCGCGCAGAACGTGGTCTTCTCGTGCCCGATGTCGGCGATCAGATGCGTGCCGGTCAGGGCGAAGACCGGCGCCAGGTTCGCGAGGACCAGGCCTTCGGCCTCCAGGACCTGCGGAGGGCAGCCCGCGTCTTCGAGGGTCTGGACGGCGACGCCGACGTGCTCCTTGCGCGCGAGGGTGGCGGCGACGACGCCGTGCTGGCGGTCGCCGGCGAGCAGATTCCAGTCGACGATGATGTCGTCCAGGTCGAAGGGGGTCTCGGCCTCGATCTCGAAGGGGATCGCCTGCTCCAGGCGCCGCGCGTCGGAGAAGGGGAACTCGAGGCGACGAGTGGAGAGCTGGCGCGTGGGCAGGGCGGTGGCGACCTGCTCGGTCGGCAGGTGGTGCATGCCGAGGAAGCGCTGGAGGTGATCGCCGAGGGGCGCTTCGGCGTCGACGCGGGGATGGACCCGGTACTGGCCGGGGGCGATCGTCCGCGGTGAGACCTTGAGCTCGACGGCCTTGATCCCGTGGCTCCCCACGTCCAGGCCGAGCACGCTGCGCTCGAATAGCGCGGCCATCGATCTCCCCCCTTGCGGCGCCGGCGCCCTTCGCCGGCTCTTTCTGAATCGTCCGATACGGGGCCGGGCCTGTGACCTTCTCCCGTCTTTTACGTCACCGGGGACCGGCAGCGGTTCGGAAGCCCGCTGGCAACGGCGCATCCGGCACGCCCGACGCGACGGCCGGCCTAGTCGTTTCCCCGCAGGCGCCGCCAGGATAGCAGCTGGGGCCCCGAACCCGGTCGCGTGTCGTAGATGGCTTCGAACCGGCGCTGGATTCCGCGAACCGTGGCGCTGGCGGTGACCCTGAAGACGGCCGGCTTCGCCGGCAGCTGCACCGGGGGGTACAGCTCGCCGTTGGCGAGGTCGCCGCTGCCGATCTCGCCCAACGCGACGCATCTCGGATCGCCCCCCGCCGAATCGCAGGCGAGCTTGTTCTTCTCGCGCAGGTCGAAGAGATCCTCCACCAGTCGATCGTCGATCAGGCGCCGATTGCCGCTGGTCCCGGCGTAGACGAGCTTGAGGACCCAGGGCTCCGCGCGGTTCAGGTTGATTCCCTGCTTGCCGCCGATCGGGTGGACCGTGACGTAGTTGCGCAGCTCCGCGACGAGCGGGGGATCCACTTCCTCGACCAGGGCCAGCTGGTCGACGGAGACCAGCGGCCGGTTCCAGGCGCGATAGGGCGGGTCCTGGCGGCGGTAGTACTCGTCCTCGCTCCGGCCGTTGATCGCCGTCGTGTCGCCGTCGATGAAGTCGAGGATGTTCTCGGCGATCGCCTTCGAATCGTAGGCGCGGGTACTCGCGTCCTGGGGCATGCCGTCGATCACGTACTGGAGGACCTCCGTCAGGTACTCGACGGCCTCCTCGCTCGCGCCGTCCTCTTCCCCGTTCTCGACCAGCTCCTCCGCCTCGCGCGCCCGCTCGTCCGCGTCGTCGTCCGTCTCGCTCGAATCGAGCGCGGCGCTGTCCGCCGCGGGTTGGGCCTTCGCCGGGACCAGCGCGTTCAGATTGAGCTTCGCGCCCTCGTCCTCGATCTCGATGCGGAGACTGCGGGCCTCGCCGAGATCGATCGGCACGTTGCCGATCCCCTGCCACAACGCGTCGGCGCCCCCGGCGGCCAGGCTCGCGCCCGCCTCGCCGCCTTCCGCTCCGCCTCCGCCGAGCGGATTCCGTGCGTCGCCCCCGTCGGTGGCCTGCTTGGCCCGAACCACGACGAGGAGCACCTCCGCGAGGCGCAGGCCGCCCCGGGCGAGGGCGTCCGCCTCGGCGGCGTCGAGGCGGTTCGCCGAGACCGTCGTGTCGATCATCGCGCGCCGTTGGAACGCCGTGACCGCGATGATCATCGCGGCGATCACCACGAGGACGAGGATCAGCACGATCCCTCGCTCGCGCCCACGGCGATCGGTTCGCCGGCTCACGGCAGGTCCTCGCATGCCGACGGGGCCGAGGCGGCCACCGAGGCCCAGCCTTCCTCGATCTCGCTCCAGCAGGTCGTCGTCGATGCGTTCAGCAGGTCGCAGAGATCCGCGTCGCCATCGCAGTCGGCTTCGACCAGGTCGACGAACCACTCGTCGTCGATGTCCGCGCAGTCCGAGATCGTGGCGCAGTCGGCTTCCGCGTCGTCGATTTCCGTGGCGACGAGGGCGGCGATGTCGATCGGCTGGTTCATCGGCAACGCGACCGACCGGGCGCGCACGCGACCGGGGACGAGGTTGGCGCCGGAGCCGTCGTCCTGGCCGTGTCGGGCCTGCTCGTAGAGGGAGAGTCTTATCTCCGTCGCGACGGGGAGGGGTGCCTCGCCGGTGCCGAGGCTCGAGTCCCAGTCGTCGAGCGCGTTGCCCTCGAGGTCGGCGAAGGTCGCTCCGAAATCCGCGAGGCCCTGAGCCACTCGTGCCGAACGCGCGTCGTCGGCGTTCGGCAGGCGGCGTGCGGCGTCGGTGGGCGGGCGCAGGGAGCGCCAACGCCACAGCGTGTAGCTCGGTCCCGAGGCGACGTCCGGGCTGTCGGGATCGGCTTCCTCCTCGGTCAGGAAGTAGACGACGTCGACCCAGGTCGACGCGTGCTCGCCGAGGTTGCCGCGGGCCACGTTCTGGGTCTGGAAACGGAGGGTCCGTGCGCCGAGCTCGCCGACGTCCTCGGCGAGGAAGAGCCAGGGGTGATCGCGCGCGTCGCGCGACTCCGCGCGGGTCAGGTAGAGCGCGCCCTCGAGGTCCTGGGCCAGAAGGTCGAGGGCTGCGGACGCCGTCGTCTCGACCCGCATCTTCTCGAGCGCGACCTCCTGCTGGCGGCCACTCTCGCGAAACGTCCCGATCACGAAGAGCATCACGACGATGGTCACGAGAAACGCGCCCATGACCTCGATCAGCGTGAAGCCAGCGGCCGGCCGGTTCATTCCGCCCCCTGGATCTGCTCGAGCATCCTCTGCACGTCCCCGTCCGCGGCCGCCTCGGGGTCGTCGAGGTTCGTGCCGTCCCCGAGCCCCGCCGAACCGAAGAGGTCGGGCAGCGCCTGACGGGCACCCTCCCAGTCGAACGCATAGGTCGTTCGGCCTTCGGAGAACGGAGGCTCTCGGTCTCCCCATTCGACGCGGATCTCGTAGCGAAGGATGAAGGCATCGAGGCCGGGCGCGTGCAGAGCGATCATCGGTCCGATCATGCCGCCCCCCGTGAGGGCGGCGAGGGAGGCCTCGTCGTCGCTCGGGCCGCTTCCGCTCCCTCCGAGATCGTCGACGGCAGGCTCCGACCAGAGTCGGATCCGATAGTCCTCGAGCTGTTCCTCGCGATCCTCCGGCGGCTTCTGCTGGCTCGCGAGGGCCGCTTCGAGCTGGGCGAGCTCGCGTTCCGCGATCTCGCTCGCCTCGAGGCGGGCGGCCGTCGAGGCGACGCGCTGGATCAGCTCGCCGCTCGTGCCGACCAGCACGGCGAACGCGGCGACGAAGATCAGCACGGCGCCGAGGACCTCGAGGAGCGTGAAGCCCGCGGAGTCACGGGCCGCGCGGCGAGGAGAACTCACGAGCGGGCCCCGCCTTCGCGGACGCGCACCCGTTCGAGCAGGGCCTCGACCTCGAGGGTCAATCGTTCATCGTCGGCGTCCGCGATCTCGAGCGCCAGGGGTTCGGTCGTGCCGTCGGCCTGGAACACGATGCCGAAGTCTCCGCCTTCCACCCAGCCGGTCGGGCCGTCGACGCCCACGAAGTAGAGCGTGTCCTCGAGCCAGCGGAACGTGCCCATCGTGGCGTTGGGGATCGGGTAGTAGTCGAGCTCGTCGCCCTTGCGCGGCGGCACCAGGTCGAGGAGCGGCCCGTCGTCGTCGGGTGCGTCCGCGCCGCCCGGGAAGAGGCCGGCGAGTCCGCCGGGGTCTCCGCCTTCCCCACGCCCGAAGGCCCGGTCCTCGGTCACGTACCACTCGATCAGGTAGCCGCCTTCCTCGAGGTCGACGAGCAGACGGTGGGGAACGCCCGTCATGACCGCGCGCTGCCGGGCGAAGCGCAGGCGATCGGCGATCTCCTCCGCCTCGTTGTGGAGCGGGTCGAAGGCCGGCCCGCCCATGCGCGGCACGCCGATGGCGAAGACCATCGCGATGATCGCGACGACCGCGATGATCTCGATCAGGGTGAAGCCGGCCCGACGGTTTCGCTCTCGGACCGAAGGGAGTGCGCGGGAGACCGGCGTCACGGCTCAGGCGTCGGACGTGGACGTCCAGTTGGTGATGTCGTCTTCCCCGCCCTCGACGCCGTCGGGTCCATAGGACCAGATGTCGTAGGTGTAGGGGTTGTGCTCACCGGGCTGGCGGTACTGGAAGGGCGCGTCCCACGGGTCGAGCAGCGCGTCTCGTTTGATGTAGCCGGCGGGGTCGTAGTTCTTCGGGACCGGGGCGGCGCTCGGCTTGTTGACCAGCGCGTCGAGCCCCCGATCGGAGTTGGGGAAGCGCTTGTTGTCGAGCTTGTAGAACTGGAGCGCCTGGTCGATTCGCGAGATCTGACCCTGCGCGTTCGCGATGCTCGCCTTGGTCAGCTGGTTGTTGACGCCGACCGCGAGGGTCGCCATCAGCATGCCCATGATCACGACGACGGCCATGATCTCGATCAGGGTGAAGCCCTGGTCGCGCTTCTCTTCCGGGCGCTCGTCGTTGCGGTCGAGGTCGTTCTTGTGAGTCATCGGAATCTCTCTGCCGGGGGGTCGGGGGTGGGTTCCTGGGACTTGGATGATACCCGAAGCGTTCCGGTTCTCTGCGGGGTGGTGGGGTGAACGGCGTGTGGCCCGTGGCCTAGCCGATGTTCTCGGTCATCTGGAGCATCGGCACGAGGACCGCGAGGATGATCACGCCGACGACGCCGACCATCACCAGGATGAGGATCGGCTCCATCAGCGACGTGAGCCGCGTCACGCTCGTCTCCACCTGCTCCTCGTAGGTGTCCGCGACCTTGATCAGCATGCCCTCGAGGTCGCCGGAGCGCTCGCCGACCTCGACCATCGTCGTGACCAGTGGCGGGAACTCCCCGCTCGCACGGAGGGGGGTCGCCAGGGCGGCGCCTTCGAGGATGCTCTCCCGGGCCGCGTCCGTTGCGGACTCGAAGACCGCGTTGTTGGCGACGTGGCGGGCGATGTTGAGGGCCTGGACGATGTTCACGCTGCTGGCGAGCAGGGAGCCGAGCGTCCGGGTCAGGCGCGCGATCGCGAGAAAACGGATCACGCGGCCGATCACGGGGAACGAGAGCCAGAAACGGTCGAGGGCCTCGCGGCCGCGCTCCGTTCGGCCCACCGCGCGGTAGCCGAAGCCGAAGGCGATCCCGGCCAGGATCATCAGCCACCAGTACCCACGCAGGAGGTCGCTTCCGCTGATCACCGCGACGGTGTACCAGGGCAGCTCGAGTCCCTGGGAGATCAACATCTCCGTGATCTGTGGCAGCACCATCGTGACCATCACGCCGACGACGACGCCCGCGAAGACCAGCATGAAGAGGGGGTAGGTCAGGATCGACAGGACGCGACCGTTCAGCCGGACCTGGTCCTCCAGGTAGTCGGCGATCCGGGCGAGCACCGCCTCGAGGGCGCCGGACGCCTCGCCCGCGCGGACCATCGAGACGTAGAGGTTGTCGAAGCGGCCCGTCGAGATCAGCGCATCGGCCAGCGAGCTGCCCTCGTTCACCTTGTCCCGGACCTCGGCCAGGACGCTCGCCAGGGTCTTGTGCTCCGTCTGCTGGACGAGCGCCGAGAGGGCCTCGACGAGCGGGACGCCGGCGGCGACCAGCGTTGCGAGCTGTCGCGTGGCCATCGCCCGCTCCATCGGCGGGATCCGGCTCGGCAGCTGGAAGTTGACGTTGAAGGAGGCGCCGCCCTCGGAGCGCTGGACTTCGGGCTTGGCGGTGCCGCCGGCCGACTCGGCGATCTCGGTCAGGAAGACGCCCTGGCCGCGCATCTGGGCGCGGGCCGCACGGGGGCTCTCGGCGCTGATCGTCCCCTTCGTCGATCGCCCCGCCTGGTTGACACCCTTGTAGGCGTAGACCGGCACGTCTTCCCCTGGCTCCTTGGCCGCCCTCGGCGCGCCGTCAGACCTGCGCCGCGGCGCCTTCCTCTTCCGTCGCGCGAATGACCTCGGCGACCGAGGTCACGCCGGAGAGCACCTTCCGGGCGCCGTCGGCGCGGAGCGTCCCCATGCCCTTGCGGGTCGCGGCGGCCTTGATCGTCTTCGCGTCGACGTTCTGGCTCACGAGGTTCCGGATCTCGTCGTCGATCGCCATCAGCTCGAAGATGCCGAGCCGGCCGCGGTAGCCGGTGTGACTGCAGGCCGGGCAGCCCGTTCCGCGATAGAGGGTCACGGGCCGACCCGGCGGCTTCACACCGATCTCGCGCAGCTCGTCGTCGGTCGTCGTGTATGCCTCCTTGCAGTCGGGGCAGAGCACGCGCACGAGGCGCTGGGCGAGGACTGCGACGAGGGAGGAGCCGACCAGGAAGGGCTCGACGCCCATGTCGACGAGGCGGGTGAGGGCGCTCGCGGCGTCGTTCGTATGCAGGGTCGAGAGCACGAAGTGGCCGGTCAGCGACGCCTGGATCGCGATCTCCGCGGTCTCCTTGTCGCGGATCTCGCCCACGAGCACGACGTTCGGATCCTGACGCAGGACGGCGCGGAGGCCGGTCGCGAAGGTCAGGTGGATCTTCGGGTTGACCTCGATCTGGCCGACGCCGTCCTGGGTGATCTCGACCGGGTCCTCGATCGTGATGATGTTCTTCTCCGGACCGTTGATCGAATGGAGCGCCGCGTGGAGCGTCGTCGTCTTGCCGGAGCCGGTCGGGCCGGTCACGAGGAAGATCCCGTTCGGGCGTCGGATGATCCGGTCGAGGGCCTGGAGCTGGGTCTCGCTGAAGCCGATCTTCGAGAGGTCGAGGAGCTCCTGGGTGTCGGGCAGGAGGCGCAGGACGAGGCGTTCTCCGTGGGCGACGGGGACGGTCGAGAGGCGGACGTCGTAGTCGCGGCCGGCGATCTTCAGCCGGATGCGGCCGTCCTGGGGCAAGCGCTTCTCGGCGATGTCGAGGTTGCCCATGATCTTGATGCGCGAGGCGATCGCGGCCTGGAGCGCGCGGGGCAGGGGCTTCATCGGCTCGTAGAGCACGTCGTCGATCCGGAAGCGGACGCGGATCTCGTGCTCGAAGGGCTCGATGTGGATGTCGCTCGCCCGCTCCTTGACCGCGTGCTGGAGCATCGAGTTGACCAGCCGGATGATCGGTGCGTCGTCGGTCGACTCGAGCAGGTCCTTGGGCGCCTGGGAGAGGTCCGTCGCCAGCGCGTCGAGATCGTCCTCGGCTTCCTCGGCGAGCTGATCCGTCGATGCCACGCCCCGGTCGTAGGCGACGTTGATCGCGTTCAGGATCACCGGCTCTCGCGCGAGGACGACTTCGATCTCGGCGCCGTCGAAGAGCAGGTGGAGGTCGTCGAGGGGCGAGACGTCGAGCGGGTCGGCCACGGCGACGCGGAGGACGCCTTCCGAGGCCCAGCCCAGCGGCAGCAGCCGGTGCTGCTTGGCGAAGGCGATCGGGACGTCGGAGAGGAGCGCCTCGTCGACCTCCTCCGGATCGATGGCGGCGACGACGGCGAGCCCCTGCTGGTGCCCCAGCGCGTGGAGGACCTCGTCCGCGTTCAGGAAGCCCTCTTCGACGAGGACGTCCGACAGCCGCTCGTGGCTCTCGGTCTGGCGCAGCCGGGCCTGCTCGAGCTGCTCCGGCGTGAGCCGCGTCTCGCGGACCAGGATGTCTCCCAGCTCGAGGCTCGACGTGTCCACCGGTGCGGTCGTCATGGCGATTCTCCGCGTCGGGCGGGTGCGGTCGTCATGGCGTGTCTCCACGCAGGACCGTGACCTGCGAGTCGTAGCCATAGGCCGCATCGAGCGTCTCGGCGGCGCGGTCCGCTTCCCAGAGGTCGTCGAAGGGGCCGACCTGGATCGTGAAGACGAGCTGCCCGTCGGAGTCGCGGGTCACGAGCGTCCCGTCGTAGCCCGCATCGACGAGGGCCGTGAGCACGTCGGTCGCTTCGCGCTCGTCGAGGTAGGTCGCGACCTGCACCGCGTAGCGCTGGGTCGCGGCGAGGGCCTCCCGCTCGGCGCGCTGGGCCCGCTCGGCGCGGATCGCGGCCTGCTTGTCCTCGAGCTCGCGCATGCGGTCGAGCGGATAGCGCGAGGCGTGGGCGTTGAGCTGCTCGGCGACCGCGAAATCGTTGCCCGTCGTCGGGCGCTCCCAGGCGGCGAGCTCGTCGAACTTCTCGTCCCGTTCGAGGCGCTCTTCGAGCTCGAGGCGCTTGCGGATCGTCTCGCGCTCGAGATCCTCGGCGTTCCTGATGATGTGCGGCGTGAGGAAGATCAGCAGGTTCGTCTTGGTCAGGTCCTCGTTCTTCGTCTTGAAGAGCCAGCCGAGCGCCGGGATGTCCTTGAGGAAGGGGACGCCGCCCTCGTTGTCGGTGAAGGTCTCGTCGATCAGGCCGCCGATCGCGACGGTCTCGCCGTCGTTCACGACGACGGTGTTCTCGATCTTGCGGTTCGAGAGCGATACGCCGACCTCCTCGGGGTCACCGAGGGCGGGGTTCGGCGCGACCTCGGTGATCTCCTGGAAGATGTTCAGACGGAGCGTGTCGCCCTCGCTGATCTGGGGCGTCACGCGCAGCGTCACGCCGACGTCCTGGCGCTCGACGTTGACGGCCTGGGAGAGGTTGTCGCCGCCGGTCGCCGCCTCGGTCCGTCCGGTCACGATCGGGATGTTGTCACCGATGATGATCTCGGCCTCCTCGTTGTCGGAGGTCAGGATATGGGGCGCGGAGACGATGTTGACGTCGCTGTCCGAGACGGCCGCATCGATGCCGACGCCCCAGCTGAAGCCGTCGCTGCTCGGTTCCGCGCCTCCGCCCGGATTGAACGCGTCGGCCGGGTTGTCCGCGAAGGATCGGACGCGGGCCGCCTGAGCCAGGCTGTTGGCGCCGGGCACGAAGGCGCCCGCCGCCTGCAGATAGATGTCGGTGTCGCCGTTGATGATCCGGAAGGCGGCATCGAAGCCCAGGCTCAGGCTGTCGGTCACGTCCACCTCGACGATCAGCGCCTCGACGAGCACCTGCGGTCGGGAGACGTCGAGCTGTTCGATCACCTGCTTGAGGGTCTCGTAGCCCTCCTTGCTCGCCTTGATGACGAGCGCGTTCGTCGCGGGGTCGGCGGTGACGGTGATCCCGTCGTCGAGGGGCGTCACGGTGGCTCGGGCGGCGGCGGTATTCGAGGCGGCGGCGGCGAGAGGGGAGCTTCGGCTGGCCCCGCCTCCGCCGCTCCCGACGAGGGAGTTGAGGGTCTCGGCGAGCTCCTCCGCGTCCGCGTGCTTGAGGTAGTAGACGCGGATCCGGCCGGTGCCCGTCACCTGGATGTCGAGCTTGCGGACGAGGCCGCGGATGTCGGCGAGCTGCTGGCGGGAGGCCAGGACGAGGAGCGAGTTCGTCCGCTCGTCCGGCAGGATCCGTACCGTCGGTCCGACGCCGCCGTCCGCCCCCGTGGCGGCGTTGGCGTTCGCGTTCGAGCTCCGGCGGCGCGCGCTGGCGCGGCGCTGGGCGGCGGTCGAGCGCCCGCCGGCACTCGCGATCTCGGCGCCGTAGATCTCGGAGAGCTGCTCGGCGAGGGTCGTCGCGTCCGCGTAATCGACCTTGATGACCGCGAGCTCCTGTCGGTAGCTCTCGACGTCGAGGGCGGCGAGGATCGAGAGGAGCCGGCGGATGTTGGACTCGCTGTCGGTGACGATGATCGTGTTCGTCGGCTGGTAGGCGACCAGCGACGCGTCCTTCGAGATCAGCGGCTTGATCGTGTTCGTGATCGCTTCCGCGTCGATGAAGTTGAGCGGAACCAGCCGGGTCACGAAGCGATCGCGGTTCGGGGACGGTCCCCCGTCTCGGACCGTGTCCAGGGCGGACTCCTTGATGTCGCGGATCGGCAGGATCTTGTACGTGTCGCCCGGGCCCTTGAGCAGCGAGAACCCCTTGACCTTGAGAACCGATTCGAAGACCGCGAAGGCCTGGTCGAGGGTGACCTCGGTGGGAGACACGATCGTGACGCGGCCGCGCACGCGATCGTCGTAGATGAAGTTCTTGCCCGTCATTCGGGAGATCGTGTCGATCACCTCGGGCAGCTCGACGTCCGCGAAGTCCAGGGAGACGAGGTCCGTCGCGCTCTCCTGTCCCCTCGCCTGGGCCAGCCCCGTGCCGGGGGCCAACGGGAGCGAGAACGTCAGCGCGGCCAGGGCGAGCGCGAGCTTCACCGTGATCCGCCGCCAGGGGCGATCTCGGAAGGACGGGCGTGCAGGGTTGAGCGGGCGCACGTGGTCTAGTTCCCCATCAGCTCTTCGGGGGATCCTTCGTAGGAGAGGATCTGCCCGTCGCGTTCGTAGGCGAGGACGAGGTCCTGCGCGGTAGAGAGCTCGTTCATGATGCGGCTGGTGGCCTCGAGGCGGTCGACGACGACGCCGTTCACCTCGGTGATGACGTCCCCGTTCTGGAGGCCGACCTTCTGGAAGAGGCTGTCGTCCTTGATCGCGTCGACCTTCATTCCGAGCATCGACCCGTCCTCGGCGTAGTGGGGCACGATCCGCGCGGAGGAGAGCAGGCGAGAGATGCCCTGGCCGTCCTCGCCGTTCAGCTTCTCGAGGCGATCGTTCAGGGTCTTTCGGGGCTCGGTCGGGCGGCGCCGCGCCTGACGCTGGGGGGCGGGCCTACGTCGGGGCTGCTTTCCGTCGTCCTCGTAGAGGGCCAGCTCCTCGAGCTTGCCGGCGTTGTCGAGGATGATCCGCGCCCGCTCGATGCCCTTCACGCGCACGCGCTTCAGGCCCTCGAGCTTGTCCCCGATCGCCACGACGACGCTCTTGCGGGACTGTTGGTTCTCGATCGAGGCACGGGACAGCGCGTCGTTGTTCGACGCGGCGGTTCCGAGGAGCTTCAGGGGGAGCTTCGTCTTGGTCAGCGGTTCGGCATCGTCGATCTCGTCGGCGACGGGAACGTCGCTCGCGAGCTTCGCGCCGAAGAGGTTGCGGTCGAGGATCGTCGCGTGCGAGACGGTCGGCGTCGCAGCGGTGTCGGTCGGGCGTGCGACCTCGACCTGGACCGGCGGCGGCTCGAGGGCCTCGCCGCCGACCGCGGTCACCATGTCCGCCGCCAGGTAGCAGCTCGCCGCCACCAGCAGCAGGTTCGCACCCTTGATCACCCAGGGACCCATCCCGCTTCTCGTTCCTCTTCGTCGTGCCGCGTCGGGGTCCGGGGCGTCGCCCACCTTCGATGGGACGCGTCTCGGGTCCGCCGGCCTTCGTCCAGGCCGCTTCCGAGTCCCAGCCGGGACCGGGCTCGTGCCTCGAGAGACGGGTCCGCCGTCGATCCTCCGACCTCATTCGGCAAGAGGCGGCGCAATATAGCCGTGGGCGAACCTGGTCTCCATTCAAACCATCGGAATTTCAAGCGGTTACTGGAGATGTTTCACTCGCGGCGCGCATCTTCCGTATGCCACTGCGAGCTACCGAGAGAGGACCCCGGGCAGGATCGGGGAGTTCCTGGGGGCTCCCGACCCGTCTGGTGGCCCGGAGGAGGGGGGGATCCCCCCGAACGCGGCCGCCGGGAGTGGCGTGCGTCACCGAATCGAGGAAATCCAGGGCCTCGGATTGACACGGGCGGTCTCGGCCCGAGGTTCCTCGCCGTCCCGGGACCCGGGGGCGTCACGCCCCGAAGGACCGGGACATCGCAAGGCATAGGCAGGGGTGGGCCGGCGATCGGCCGCACCGCCACCGCGAGCACGAGCGAATCCACGACAGTTTCCCGGACAACTCCCGGTACAGGGCCACGAAAGGCGAAGGCAGGAAGCCATGGCAGACGAAGGCAAGATCATCGGCATCGACCTGGGCACCACGAACTCGGTGGTGGCCGTGATGGAAGGCGGCCAGCCGACCGTGATCGCGAACGAGGAGGGCGGGCGAACGACCCCGTCCGTCGTCGGTTTCGCGGATGACGGCGAGCGTCTCGTCGGCGCGATCGCGAAGCGCCAGGCCGTCACCAACCCGACGAAGACGATCTATTCGATCAAGCGCTTCATGGGGCGCCGACTCTCCGAGGTGCCGGAGGAGACGAGCCTCGTCCCCTACGAGGTCGTCGAGGGCAAGGATGGAAGCGTCTCCGTCAAGATCGACGACCAGTCCTTCGCGCCGCCGGAGATCTCCGCGATGGTGCTCGGCAAGCTCAAGGCGGCGGCCGAGGCGTACCTCGGATCGACCGTGACCGGCGCCGTGATCACCGTCCCGGCGTACTTCAACGACGCCCAGCGCCAGGCCACCAAGGATGCCGGCAAGATCGCGGGCCTCGAGGTCAAGCGGATCATCAACGAGCCGACCGCGGCGGCGCTCGCCTACGGCCTCGACAAGAAGGAAGACGAGAAGATCGCGGTCTTCGACTTCGGTGGCGGCACCTTCGACATCTCGATCCTCGAGGTGGGCGAGAACGTCGTCGAGGTGAAGGCGACGAATGGGGATACCCATCTCGGAGGTGACAACCTGGATCAGCGCGTGATCGACTACCTGGTCGAGGAGTTCAAGAAGGACCAGGGCATCGACCTGCGCAGCGACCCGATGGCGATCCAGCGCCTCCGGGAAGCGGCCGAGAAGGCCAAGATCGAGCTCTCCACGGCCCAGGCCTCGGACATCAACCTGCCGTACATCACGGCGGACCAGACCGGTCCGAAGCACCTGACCCTGAAGCTCACCCGCGCGAAGTTCGAACAGCTGATCGAGGACCTGGTCGAGCGGAGCCTCGAGCCCTGCAAGCGGGCGCTCTCGGACGCCGGCGTCTCGGCGAGCGAGATCGACGAGGTCGTCCTCGTCGGTGGCTCGACCCGCGTGCCGCTGGTCCAGCAGAAGGTGAAGGAGCTCTTCGGCAAGGAGCTGAACCAGACGGTGAACCCCGACGAGGTGGTCGCAATCGGCGCGGCGATCCAGGGCGGCGTCCTCGCGGGCGACGTCAAGGACGTGCTGCTCCTCGACGTCACCCCGCTCTCGCTCGGCATCGAGACCCTGGGCGGCGTGATGACGAAGCTCATCGAGCGCAACACCACGATCCCGACGAAGGCGCAGCAGGTCTTCTCCACCGCCGCGGACAATCAGCCGCAGGTCGAGATCCGCGTCCTCCAGGGCGAGCGCGAAATGGCGAACGACAACCGCTCGATCGGCCAGTTCATCCTCGACGGGATCCCGCCGGCGCCGCGTGGCGTGCCGCAGGTCGAGGTCACCTTCGACATCGACGCGAACGGCATCCTCTCCGTGTCGGCCACCGACAAGGCGAGCGGCAAGGAGCAGTCGATCCGGATCGAAGGGGCGGGCGGGCTCGACTCCTCCGAGATCGACCGGATGGTCCAGGACGCCGAGGCGAACGCGTCGGCGGACAAGGAGCGCCGCGAGGCGATCGAGAAGAAGAACGAGCTCGACAGCATGGTCTACCAGGCCGAGAAGATGGTCGCGGAGAACGGCGACAAGCTCGACGAGGCCGAGAAGACGGCACTCGAGGGCGTGCTCGCCGACGCGAAGGCGGATCTCGAGTCCGGGGACGCGGCGAAGCTCGATGCGGCCAAGCAGCGGGTCGAGGCCGAGCTCCACAAGGTCGCGGAGAAGCTCTACACGAGCGAAGCGGCCGGGGCCGAGGGAATGCCGCCGAACCCGGGGGCGCCGGAAGGCGACGCCGGCGCCGGTGGCGGGGCCGACGACGATGTGATCGACGCCGAGTTCACGGATACTTCGGAGAAGTAGCGAGGTCGTCCCAGGCCGGTGCCGAGCGCCACGCGCCCGGCTCGCCGAGGAGAGGAGAGGACCGATTTCGGAGAAGACCCGACCGCATCCCCTCGTCGAACTCTACGGCGAATTCCCCGACCGCCTGCGCGGCGATCGGTGGCAGCCGGCTGCGGACGTCTTCGAGACCGCGAAGGACGTCCGCGTCCGATTCGAGGTGGCCGGCGTTCGGGGCGAGGACCTCAAGGTGAACGTGGAGGGCTCGGTGCTCCGCCTGCGTGGCGTGCGCCGGACCCCGCGGTCGGAGGCGATCGACCGGCTCCAGCAGATGGAGATCTCGTTCGGTCCCTTCGAGCGGGAGATCACGATCGAAGCGAGCTTCGACGCCGATGCGGTTCGCGCCCGACTCGAGGACGGATTCCTCGAGGTCCGGATCCCGAAGCGCACGCCGGGAAGCCGGAAGCTCGAGGTCGAGACCGACGAGCTTTGAGTCGATCGGGCGGGTACGACCCGCCCTGGGCGGGGCCTACCCCGCCGGGAAAGAGCAAGGTGGAAGACGAGGAAGAATTCGAAGAGCAGCTCGGCGGCATGGAGATCGCCGTGGGCTCCGGACCGGGAGACGACTTCGAGGAGCTGGCCGAGCTCCCGGAGGCGCTGCCCGTGCTTCCGCTCAAGAACACGGTGCTCTTCCCCTATCTGCTGTCGCCGCTGCTGGTGAACACGCCGGCCTCGCAGCGCCTGATCGACGACGTACTCGTGCGACCGGATCGACTGATGGTCTGTACCGCCGTGAAGCGCGACGTCAGCGGTCCGCCCGGCGCCGACGACGTGTACTCGGTCGGGACGGTGCTGCGCGTCGTCAAGATGCTGAAGTTCCCGGACGACTCCTACCGGCTGCTCGTGCAGGGCGTGGCCCGCGTCGAGCTCACGCGCTTCACCGAGAGTGATCCCTTCCTGCGCGCCGAGATCGCGCGGATCGAGGAGACCGGCTACGAAGACGAGTCCGTCGAGATGACGGCGCTCGTCCGCAGTGTCGCCCAGCAGTTCAGCACGCTCGTCTCCGAGAGCTCTCGTCTCTCCGACGAGCTCCAGGTCCTCGTGGCCAATCTCGACGACCCGTCCAAGCTCGCGGATCTGGTCGCTTCGAACCTCGACCTCGACGTCGCGGGCAAGCAGCAGATCCTCGAGGCCCACCACGTCGGGATCCGCCTGCGCCTCGTCCTCGATCAGCTCTCGAAGGAGACCGAGGCGATCCAGATCGAGACCGAGATCAAGCAGAAGGTCCAGAACGAGATGGGTCGGACCCAGCGCGAGTACATGCTCCGGCAGCAACTCGACGCGATCCGCAAGGAGCTCGGCGAGAGCGAGGACGACGAGGAAGAAGTGGATCGGCTGCGGGCCGAGGTCGACGAGGCGGGCATGCCCGAGGAGGCGCACAAACAGGCCACCCGGGAGCTCGAACGCTTCGCCCAGACGCCTTCGGCGGCGGCCGAGCACGCGGTCATCCGCAACTACCTCGAGTGGATGGTGGCGCTGCCCTGGAGCAAGTCCTCGGACGACGTGCTCGATACGGTGCGCGCGCGGGAGGTCCTCGACGCGGACCACTTCGGGCTCGAAAAGATCAAGGACCGGATCATCGAGTACATCGCGGTCCTCTCCCTCAAGCGCGACCTGAAGGGCCCGATCCTCTGCTTCACGGGTCCGCCGGGCACCGGCAAGACCTCCCTCGGCAAGTCCGTCGCCCGGGCGCTCGGGCGCGAGTTCGTCCGGATCTCGCTCGGCGGCGTGCGCGACGAGGCCGAGGTGCGCGGCCACCGACGGACCTACGTCGGCGCGCTCCCGGGGCGTTTCGTGCAGGGGCTGCGCAAGGCCGGAACGAACAATCCGGTGGTCGTCCTCGACGAGATCGACAAGGTCGGGGCGGACGGTCGGGGCGATCCGTCGTCGGCGCTGCTCGAGGTGCTCGACCCCGAGCAGAACAACGAGTTCAGCGACCACTATCTCGAGGTCCCCTTCGACCTCTCGCAGGTCCTCTTCATCGCCACGGCGAACGTGATCGACAACGTGCCGCCGGCGCTGCGGGACCGCATGGAGGTGATCGAGCTCCCCGGATACACCCTCGAGGAGAAGCGCGAGATCGCGAAGGGCTTCCTGGTTCCGCGCCAGGTCGAGCGCAACGGCGTCGGCGAGGCGGGCTTCGAGCTGACCGACGATGCGATCACGAAGATCATCGAGAGCTACACGCGAGAGGCTGGCGTCCGGAACCTCGAGCGTGAGATCGGCGCGGTGTGCCGGAAGGTCGCGCGGCGGATCGCGGAAGGCGAGACCGAAGGTCCGGTCCGGATCGACGCCGACGACATCGGGTCGCTGCTCGGCCCGATCAAGGCGGAGCCGGACCTCGCGGAGGACGACGTGCTACCCGGCGTCGCCGTCGGCCTCGCCTGGACACCGACCGGGGGCGACATCCTCTTCATCGAGGCGACCGAAATGAGCGGGAAGGGCGAGCTCAAGCTCACGGGCTCGCTTGGGGACGTCATGCGGGAGTCGGTGGAGGCGGCGCGCTCCTGGCTGCGGAACCACGCCGAAGACTACGCCCTCGAGGACGAGCACTTCGACACGCACGACCTCCACGTGCACGTGCCTCAGGGCGCGGTGCCCAAGGATGGTCCCTCCGCGGGCGTCGGCATGGTGTCCTCCCTCGCATCGTTGATGACCGGGCGACCGCTCCAGCCGCGGGTCGCGATGACCGGAGAGATCACGCTTCGTGGCAAGGTCCTCCCCGTCGGCGGGATCAAGGAGAAGGTCCTGGCGGCGAAACGCGCCGGAATCGAGCGGGTCGTGCTTCCCGAGAGAAATCGCCGGGATGTGGAGGAGATCACCGAGGGATCGCTCGAGGGGCTCGATCTGCAGTTCGTCGGTACGATCGAAGAGGCGCTCGCGCTCACCCTGGGCGCTGCGCCCTCGGTCCACTGATCCTCACAGATTCCCTCTCCGACGACACCCCCCCCGCTGAAGCTCCTCCGGCGCGCCGGAGGGCGGGAGTTCCGACCTTCGATGACATCGCTGCACCGCCTCCTTCCGGGTCTGCTCGTCGTCGCGCTGTCCATTCCTGTGGCTGGCTGCGTGACGCGGGGCGCCTACGTCGAGGTCACGAACGACCGGGATCGCCTCCAGCGGGAGCGCGATGCCCTCGACGACCAGCTCTCTCGCGCGCGCATCGAGCGCGACAGCCTCGAAGAGCAGTTCGTCGAGGCCCAGGAGTCCTACGAGGACGAGCGGGTCGTGCGGGCCTCCCTGGCGAGCAACCTCGAGCGCCTGCAGGAGCGGGCGGACACGCTGGATCGCGACCTCGGCGCCGAACGGGACGCCCACCTTCGCGTCGCCACCGAGCTCGCGGCGCGGGAGGCCGAGCTCGCGGCGATGCAGTCGACCTACGACGGCCTCGTCGAGGATCTCGAGTCGGAGGTCGCGGCGGGGCAGATCGAGATCGAGCGTCTCCGCGAAGGGCTTCGCCTGAACGTCTCCGACGACGTCCTCTTCGCCTCGGGCTCCGCGAATCTCGACGACATCGGACGGAACGTGCTCGTGAAGGTCGCGGCGCAGATCAAGCGGCTCGACGACTACGTCGAGGTGCGCGGCCACACGGACAACCGACGGATTCGCGGGACGCTCGCCAAACGGTTCCCGACGAACTGGGAGCTCGCGGCCGCGCGCGCCTCTCGGGTCGTCCGCCTGCTCGAATCGCAGGGTGTGGCCGGGGATCGCCTGGCGGCCGTCTCCCTCGCAGCGAACGAGCCGGTGGCGCCGAACGACACCGCGGCGAATCGTGCCCTCAATCGACGGATCGAGATCCGGCTCCTGCCGAAGGAAGGCTCGATCCGGGTCGAGACCGAGGCGGGGGCGGTCCCGGCCGCACCGGGCACCGTCGATGCGGCTCCGCCCGCGCAGTCGCAGGCAACGCCCGAGCCGGCGGCTAGGGTCCCGTCGGAGCCGGCCGCGGCCGCAGCCGAGGCTCCGCCGGCCGCGAAGCCGGCGCCGCGCCGGGTGGAGGAGCCGACCGCGCCTCTGGAATCGACGCGGCCAGGATAACGACTCTCGTGGCGGCCACGTTGAGGACTCTGATGGCGGCCAGGTTGAGGACTCTCATGGCGGCCAGGTTGAAGACTCTGATGGCGGCCAGGTTGAAGACTCCCATGAACGCCGGGCCGTCGAATACTGCTCTCGCCGCCCGCGCTGCGGTGCTCTTCACGCTGATCGTGCACGGGGCATGGGTCTACCTGTGCCACCGAGGGGTCCGTCGGGGCTGGCTCGACCGCGATGCCGGGTGGCTCGACGTGCGGGGCGAGCGCTTTGCGAAGCGATTCGTCGACGTCGCATCGCGCTATCGCGGCGGGCTGATCAAGCTCGGGCAGGTCGCGAGCCTGCGGATCGACGTCGTCCCCGAGTCCATGACGCGGGAGCTCGTTCGGCTCCAGGATCGCGTCCCGCCGCACCCTTTCGAGGAGGTCGAGATCCAGCTCCGCGCGGAGCTCGGCGAGCCCTCGGACGTGCTCTTCGCGTCGGTGGAACGGACCCCCGTCGCGAGCGCGAGCCTCGGGCAGGTCCATCGCGGTCGCGACCACGAAGGCCGCGACATCGCGATCAAGGTCCTCTATCCGGGCGTCGAGCGCTCGGTCGCGGTCGATCTTCGGATGGCGCGGCTGGCCCTCTGGCTCTTCAACCCGCTCGTCCCGCCGGACCTTCTCTCGGTGCACGACCAGCTCGCCCGGTCCATTCGCGGTGAGATGGACTACACCGCCGAGGGCCGCGCCGCGGAGCGGGTCCAGGCGAATCTGTCCAAGGACCCGGAGCTCGCGGCGAAGGTGCGCATCCCCGAGATCTATTGGAAGACCACGGCGCGGCGCGTGCTCACCATGGAGTTCATCGAGGGCGACAAGATCAACGACGCCGAAGCGTTGGCCGCCCGCGGCGTGGACCTACAGGACGTCGTCGAAACGGCGACCCGCGCCTTCCTCCACCAGATGTTCCGCGACTACTTCTTCCATTGCGATCCCCATCCCGGCAACCTGATGGTCGATCTCGAGGGACGCGTCACGATCATCGATTTCGGCATGAACGAGTCGATCGCCCCGGACGTGATGGACGGCGTCCGGCAGAACGTGCTCGCGGCGGTCACGCGCAACGAAGATCTCTGGGTCGAGAGCATGATCCAGATCGGGATCCTGCGGGACGAGGATCGCGAGGCGGCGCGGGACCTGGCGAAGATCTCCTTCGATCCCGCCTACTTCAACCTCACCCCGAGCGAGTTGATGGAGATCGACTTCCAGGACTACTTCTCGAAGATGCGCGAGCACATGTGGGTGCTGCGCAGCTTCCGCCTGCCCGACGGGTTGGTGGCCTGGGGTCGCGCATTCTCCCTCCTGTACGGCCTGGCGGCCGAGCTCGCGCCGGGGATCCGTCCGCTCGATGTCGTCGGACCCTACGTGCTCGGGTTCCTGCAGGGCCCGAAGTCGACTCCCGTGAAGGCCGAGGCGTGATAGGCTTCTCGCCGCACCCGGGCCCGGCCGAGCGGAGACCGGCCGAACGGGACGCGTAGGGAGACCGAAGATGGCGATCGATGCAGACGAGTTCCGCGCCGCGATGGGCGCGTGGCCGAGCGGCGTGACGGTGATTACCGCGCGCGCGGGCGACAAGATCCACGGCATGACCGTCTCGGACTTCAGCGGCGCCTCCCTCGATCCGCCCCTCGCGCTCGTCTGTGCTTCGAAGACGTCGCACACGACCTCGATGATCCAGGAGGGAGAGAACTTCGGCGTGAACGTGCTTCGCGTCGATCAGGACGCGCTCTCCAACAAGTTCGCTTCCAAGAAGGACGAGTGGAATCGATTCGACGGGGTCGAGACCTTCGAGGGGAAGACCGGGGCACCGCTGATCAAGGGCGCCCTCGTGAACCTCGATTGCCGGCTGGTCGCCGTCCACGACGCGGGGGATCACCTGCTCTGCGTCGGAGAGATCGAGTCGAGCACGGTGAACGAGGGGCAGCCGCTGCTCTACTTCCGGGGCGGATACGGCCGCTTCGAGCCGAAGGGGTAGGGCCGGACGACGTGCAGGCCGTCCGCTTCATCGCCTGGTCCGACTATCTCTGCCCCTGGTGCTGGAACGCGTCGCGCACGCTCTGGCAGCTGGTCGACGCGTACGAGGGGCGGTTGCAGATCGAGTGGCGCAGCTACCTGCTCCGGCCGGTCGAGAAGAAGAACCGCGATCGCGAGCGGTTCCGGAAGTACACCGAGCACTGGCTCAGGATCGGCGCCGAGCCCGGGGCCGGCGAGTTCAACGTCTGGGCCTCGGACGATCCGCCGCCCAGCCACAGCGTGCCCGCCCATCGCGTCGCCAAGGCCGCGGCCCGGGTCGGGCCCGAGGCGTTTCGCAGGATGCATGCGCGCCTGATGACGGCCTACTTCACCGACAACCGGGACATCTCGTCGGAGAAGGTGCTCCAGGATCTCTGGGCCGCCGAAGACCTCGCGGAGGCCGACTTCGCGATCAGTCGCGAGCCGGCCATCGAAGCGCAGGTCCTTCGCGACCACGAAGAGGCGCAGGCCCAGGGCGCGAACGGCGTCCCGGCGATCAAGCGGATCGACAACGACGCCGTGATCGTCGGCGCCCATCCGGAGGCGCTCTACCGGCGCTGGATCGATCGCAGCCTCGAACGCGGCGAAGGTGTGGTCGAGGTCGGCTGATCCGTCGCGACGGGGACGGGTCGGGGGATCGGCGGCAGCGGCGCACTCCAATGGAGAAGAGGCGCCGCCGCGCGCCGCTCACCCCTCCGCGAGTGATCGCGTGACGTCGTGTTCGAACTCCCGGGAAACGGCTTCCTGGAGCGAGAGCAGACTCTTCGGGATACGACCGACGAACTCCCAGGCGTCGGGGAGCAGGTCGGGGTCGTAGACCAGGCCGAAGTGGATCTCTCCGCAGTAGCTGAGCAGGGTCAGGTTGATCCCCTGGGTCGGCCCGAGCAGCGAGATCGGCACCATCTGCTCGATCCGCGCGCTGTTGATGTAGAGCGGGAACGGCGTCATCGGCACGTTCGACACGACGGCATTCGTCGGCAGCGGCATCTTGTCGCCCGCCGCCGCGGAGCCGCGCGCGAAGAGGTTCGCGACGCCCGGGAGCATCACCTCGCCGATGATCTCGAGGACGCCGGGGAGTGCGTCGCCCTGGGCCCGCTGCTTCTCGGCGGTGGCGTGCTCGTGAATGGTGGCGACGCGCTCGATCGGGTCGGCGATATCGGTTCCCCAGGTGATCGCGAGATCCGTGATGCTGTTGCCCAGCGACTTGTCGTCGGCCTTGCGCGTGGAGCAGGGGACCATCGCGAGCAGGGACTTCTCGGGCAGCGCCTCCCGATCGCTCAGGTAGTCGCGGGCGGCGCCCCCGGTGATCGCCAGGACGATGTCGTTGACCGTCACGCCGAGCGTGTTCTTGAGACGCTTCACCTCGTCCAGCGAGACCGTGGACCAGGCCACGCGGCGATGGGGGCCGACCACGCCGTTCCAGAGCGCCGTCGGTGCGAGGGCGTCACCCTTGGCGTCGCTCGGCGTCTCCTTCGTCTCCGCGCGTCGGCGCTTGACCGCACCCTCGACCAGCTTGCCGAGGAGTCTGCCCTGGCGGACCGGAAGCTCCGCCGCGTTGCGCGCCGCGTTCGCCCACATGCGGCGATCCGAGACCGGCTCGCCGGCGACCGCTGCGTCCTCGACGCTGACCGGCGTGTCCCGCTTCGCGTCGGGTGCGATATCGAAGAGCTGCTCGGACAGGTTCGCGCCCGAAGCGCCGTCCATCAGGCAGTGATGCATGCGCCAGAGCATGGCGAAGCGACCGCCCGGGAGGCCTTCGATCAGCACGATGTCCCAGAGCGGCTGCGAGCGATCCATCGGGCGCTCGAAGATCCGGCCCGCGAGCTGGGCGAGGGATTCGTCGGAGTAGGGGGCCGGGATCCGGATCGAGTGGACGTGGTCCGCCGGATCGAAGTCCTTGCAGCGCACCCAGTAGGGGCGATCGAGACCGAAGGGCACCTCCTGCAGGCGCCAGGCGAACCGGTCGACCGAGCCCAGTCGGTCGCGCACGAAATCGACGAACGTCGCGTAGGAGAAGTCGTGGCCGTCGGTCGGGGCCAGGAAGGCCAGACCGCCGATGTGGCCGGGGAGCTCGGGGGTCTCCATCGAGAGGAAGATCGCGTCCTGGGTCGTGAGCTGTTGCATGGGGGCTCTCCTCGTTTCCGGGTGGCTCCAGGTCCCGAGCGGGATCCCGGGCGGGAAATCGTCGGTGTGCAGCGAGGAAAATACGAGTTTTCCAAAAGATTTCCAGTCGTTTTATTTGGTTGATGGCAAATTTCCCGGACTTCAGCGACAATTCCCGGCGATCAGTTGCGTGCTGGTCGTAAGGAAAAACCGAACGGTTCGTTCGGGCCCGCCCGGAGAGGGGGCGGAGGGTCGGTCTTTCGACCCGGGATCGATGGGGGAGCCAGACCGTGCCGAAGAAGAAGGCGCCGTCGCGTCTCGAGGACGCGCGCACGCGCATGTACCAGGACCTGATCTTCGAGAGCGCCGAGTGCGTCTTCGGGGAGAAGGGCTTCGAGACCGCCACCATGCAGGACATCGCCTCGGAGGCCGGTGTCTCGTTGAAGACGATCTACGCCAGCTTCCCGGGCAAGCAGGAGCTCTACAACGCGATCATGCTGCTGCGCGGTCGTGAGATGTTCGAGGCGGTCGCCCGGGCCCACGCCGCCGCGAAGACGCCCCTCGAGCAGCTGATCGAGGGCACCCGCGCCTTCGTCCGCTACCTGGTGGACCACCGCGACTGGTCGCGGATCCACGTGCGGAGCCAGACTTCCTGGGCGATGCGACCGGAAGGGCACGAGACGGGGCTGCTCTGGGACGATGGCCAGCGTGCCCACATCGACATGCTCGAAGCCGGCGCGGCGGACGGCGTCTTCTACGACGACGATCCCGCCGAGATGGCGCTCCTGATCCGCGCGATGACCCGCGTGCAGGTCGTCCAGGCCCTCGAGAACGGCGAGGAGGACGCCGACGTGATCGGAGACCGACTCCTCCAGCGCCTTCTGCGACTCGTCTGCAAGGAGCCGACGGAGCTCCGGGAGGCGGGATGAGCAGCCTGATTCGCTGGCTGACCGCGCCGGCGATCGAGATCGCGGCGATGGCGAGCGATACGGCGGCGGTCCTCCGCCGGGAGCAGCGCTACCGCGACGTCCCGGCCGTCGAGCCCAACGCCGGCCTGATCGCCGAGACCCTGCTCGACGGGAGCTTCTCGCTCCTGGTCAGCATGCTGGTCGGGGTGCCCGAGTCGCAGCAGGTTCGACGCGGGCACCAGGAGCTGCTCGCGATGCGCGAGTTCATCGAGACCCGCGGCTGGTATGCCGACCCGTCGGGCTACCACATGACGCCGCCGCCGCTGCGGGCGGGGCAGATGACGGAGCGCGAGACGACCGGGCTGCGCGGCACGACCCGATTCAAGGAGCTCGTCTTCGAGAGCGAGTACGAGCCGCACCCGGGCGAGCCGGGTCGCGAACGCTGGCTCGCCCACGGTGACAACGGGACGGCGGCCGCCTACGTCCTCGAGCACGAAGGGGCCGACCGGCCCTGGCTCGTCTGCGTCCACGGCTTCAGCATGGGCCAGCCCAGCACGAACGTCCAAGGCCTCGCGGCGGACTGGCTCCACGAAGAGCTCGGACTGAACGTCCTGATGCCGGTCCTCCCGCTCCACGGCCCGCGGTCCAGTACCCGCTTCAGCGGGGCGGGGCTGCTCCAGCCGGAGTTCGCCAACGTCCTCCACCTCTTCAGCCAGGCGGTCTGGGACATCCGGCGCATGGTCGACTGGATCCGCAGGCGAAGCGCGTCGCCCGTCGGGATGTATGGCATCTCGCTCGGCGGCTATACCGTGAGCCTGGCCTCGGCCTTCATCGACGATCTCGCCTGCGTCGTCGCCGGGATCCCCGCCGTCGACTTCACGTCGCTGGCCCGCGAGAACGAGCCGTGGGCCTATCAGGCCTACGGTGGGGACATGCAGACCGACTACGGGCTGGTCTACGAGGTGACCTACCCGGTCTCGCCGCTGACCTTCGCGCCGCGCGTGCCGGTCGATCGGCGGTACATCTACGCGGGGGTCGCGGATCGCGTCGCGCGCCCGGACCAGGCCCGCGCGCTCTGGCGACACTGGGACAAGCCCTCGATCGAGTGGCTCTCTTCGGGGCACGTCATGGCGTCGATGAAGCCCGAGCTCAAGCCCTTCCTGCGTGGAATCGCGGCGAGGCATCTCTTCGGTCCCGGCGAGGCGCCCTTCGTGGTCGATGAGGACATGCGCGCGACGGGCTAGGCCCCGCGCGGGAGGAGAACCCGGTGGCACGCGTCTACTACGAGCGGCTCTCGGACGAGAGCGCGCACCATCTGGAGCGCGAGAGCTCCCGTCGTCGGGAGCACACGGCGATGATCCTCGTCTTCGAGGGTGGGCCGCTGGCGACGCCCGAGGGCGGGGCGGACTACGCGAAGATCCGCAGAATCGTCGAGGCCCGGCTGCCCGAGCTGCCGCGGCTCCGGACGAAGCTCCGGCGCGTACCGATCGAGAACCACCCCGTCTGGGTCGACGATCGCGAGTTCAATCTCGACTATCACCTGCGTCAGTCGAGTCTTCCGCGCCCCGGCGATCACGACCAGCTGTGTCGGACGGCGGCGCGGATCGCCGCGACGCGCCTCGACCGGTCGCGTCCGCTCTGGGACTGCTGGGTGATCGAAGGCGTCGAGGGCGGTCGTTTCGCGCTCGTGCTGAAGATGCACAAGGCGCTCGCCCATCTCGAGGGGGCGGATCTCTTCCGCGCGCTGCTGACGGCGGACCCCGACGAGAAGACGCCCCCGCCCGGACGCTTCGCGACGCGACCCGCGCCGTCGCCGGTCGAGCTCTTCACGTCCGAGGTGATCCGCCGTTGGAGCCCGTCCCGCAAGGCCTTCGCCCGCGCGGTCGAGTTCGCGACCACGCCGGGACGGGCAGGGCGCCAGGTGCGCCGGCGTGCGGCCGAGGTGCTCAAGGTCATGGGCTATCAGCTCCGGCCGGCGGGGGAGTCGCCCTTCGACGGCAACCTCTCCCCCCACCGCTCCTTCGCGGTCCAGGAGGTCGACCTCGGACAGGTGCAGGCGATCCGGCAGGCACTGGGTGGAACCGTGCACGATGTGATCCTCACGATCGTGAGCGGGGCGCTTCGGCGCTTCGTTCAGGAGCTCCGGGTGAGCCCGACCGCCGTGGACCTTCGGGGCATCACCCCGATCCTCGAGGCCTCCGGCGACGAGGCGCGGCCCTGGACGGTCGAGCTGCCGCTCTGGGAGCCGTCGGGGGAGGGGCGCCAGGCGATCCTCGCAGAGCAGACGCGACGACTCCGCGCCGAGGCCGACCTGGCCCGCGCCGAGGTGCTCGTGTCGGGTGAGCACTGGGGCGCGGCGCGCGGCCTCGCGATCGGCGCGCGCGCGCTCAAGCACATCGAGCACGGACAGCTCGCCATCCTCCAGAGTCCGGGGCCGCAGCAGCCGCTCTATCTGGACGGGGCGCGGCTGGTCGAGTGCTACGGCGTCCTGCCGCTGCAGGACTCGTCGGGGCTCGGGATCACGGTCCTCTCGTACGCGGGCTCGTTCTTCTTCACGTTCAACGCCGATCCACACATCGTCGATGACGTGCGTCGCCTGCGCGACGCGGTCGACGGCGAGGTGGCGGAGCTGGCGGCGATCGCAGCCGCGAATGGACCGGCGCTTCGGGCGGTCGGCGCCGCCTAGCCTTTCGGCCCCGGCTCGGTGACCACGCCGTCGCGCCTGTCCTCGCGCCTTTCCTCGAGCTTGTCTTCGAGGGCGACCGCCGGCCCCTGGACCCGCGGAAGCTCGAGCAGGACCGCCAGGCCGCCAGCGGCATTGGATTCGACCTTGAGCTGGCCCCCGTGCTCGCGGGCGATGCCGTGGACGACGGAGAGGCCAAGGCCGGTCCCGCCTTCCTCGCGTCGCGTCGTGTAGAAGGGCTCGAAGATCCGCACGCGTTCGGCTTCCGGGATCCCCGGGCCGTCGTCGTCGATCTGGACCCTCGCCAGGCCCCGCTCGTCGTCGGCGTCGACGCGCACGTGGACGTGGGCCCCGCCCGCCTCGAGGGCGTTCCGGATCAGGTTCAGCAATGCCTGCTCGATCTGGATCGGATTGACGTGGACCCACACGGGCGCGGGCGGCAGGTGGAGCTCGAGCTGCGCGCCTTCGGCCTCGGTCTCGGGTTGGGCCAGCCGGGCGGTCCGACGGAGGATCTCCTCGAGGCGGCAGTCCCACTTGTCGGTGCGTTCGTCGCGCGCGAACTGCAGGACGCTCTTCACGATTCCGCCGCATCGCTTCGCCTCTCGGACGATGTCCTCGAGGGCCTGGTCGATCTCGGCGCGGCTGCCTTCGTCGTTCTCCAGGACCTGCGCGAACTGCGCCGCGGCGAGGATCGAGCCGATCGGGTTGTTGATCTCGTGGGCGATTCCCGCGGCCAGGGTGCCGACCGAGGCGAGCCGCTCCGAAGCGCGGAGCTGGGCCTCGGACTCGTCGAGCGCCTCGGTCGCGCGGCGTCGTTCTTCGACCTCGCGGACGAGGTGGTGATTCGCCGAGATCAGCGAGGCGGTTCGCTCGCGTACCCGCTGTTCCAGCTGATCGGCGTGATCCTCGAGGCGGCGGTACGCCCGGGCGTTGTCGAGCGCGATGGCGATCCAGGGAAGCAATCGCCGGAGGAGCATCGATCCGGTCGGCTCGAGGTCGCCCGAGATCGCCGCGGCATCCGCTTCGCGCCAGAGCGTGAGTCTGCCGAACGGGCCGCTCGCGTTCTCGAGCGCATGACGATGGCTCGGTTCCCCTCCCGTCTCGCCGAAGGAGCGGCGATAGCGCGGTCGCTGCTCGTGGGGGGCCGCATTCTCCGCAACCGATTCCGAGGGGTCCGGGTCGTCCAGGCGGATCTCGATCTCGGCGCCTGTGAAGTCGAGGTCGTCGGTCAGGACGCGACCGAGGGTCGTCGCGACGTGGTCGAGGTCGATCTGCTGGGAGAGCGCGGCGCCGATCTCGTTGACGCGTGCGAGCGCTCGCGCCTGCAGCGCGATGCGATCGTGCGCGGCGCGGACCTCGCGGTAGCTGTCGTTGATGTCCCAATGCTGGCCTTCGAGTTCCCTGAGCACGGTCTGCAGAGCGGCCCGGCCTCGGATCCGATCGACGAGGCGCGAGATCCGTCCCTTCGCTCGGCGCGGCGCGCGAATCGCGTAGTCGGCGCCTCCGGGCACGAGGTCGACGCGGACCTCCGCGCGCGGTGCGCCCCAGACCGTGGGGGAGGCGCGGAAATAGCCGCAGAGCATCAGCATGACGGCTCGGCATTCGCGGTGGCTCTCGAGCATGCGGAGACGCTCGACGATCACGCCGTCCGGCAGGACTTCGACGCGGCCTTCGATCATCGGCATCAGGGAGGGGCCGAGCCAGCGAGCCCCGATCTCGTACTGGTCGATCGGGTCGGTGACGACGAGGCCGAGGAGCCGGAACACGGGCATCGACTCGGACGGGGCGACGCATTCTCCGAAATCGATCACGGCGTCGTCGCTGCCGAGCGCTGCGGCGATGAACTCGCAGAGGGAGGCGAAGGCGTCCCACTCGATCCGCGCGAACGGTTTTCGTCGCGGCTCCGGAGAAACACCGAGTTCGCGGACCCGCACCGACGTATCGATGCCCCGCTGCTCGGCAGCGGAGAGCACGACATCCACCAGTCTTGCGGAAACACCCGTCATCAAAGCCCCCCAGCTTCGACTGATACCTGGTATGAGAACGAGTCTAGCTCGCTTCCCGAGACGCGCCGCCTCCCCGAAATCGCGCATTTTCGATGGGCCAGCATCTTTCAAGAGCGTTTCACTCAAGAGATTTCTGTCACCTCCGATGAGGCTGACGAAGGCTCCGCGGCCCCTGATCCCGCGATCCGGAGATTCGACGCAAGGGGGTGAACGTCATGCGCCAGAACGGCGACCGCTTCGAGTTCCTGGACCGGCTGGTGGGCGAAGCCTATTCGGCCGGCGTCGCCGGGTGTCGCTCGGAGGACGAAAAGACCGACGGCCGGGAGGTCACGATCTCGGGCCGTCGGCTCGTGAACTTCGCTTCCTGCAGCTACCTCGGGTTGGAGCTCGACGAACGCCTCAAGCAGGCGGCGGTCGACGCGATTCACGCCCACGGAATCCAGGTGAGCGCGTCGCGCGCCTACCTCTCGTCGTCGCTCTATCTCGAGTTCGAAACGCGAATGGCGCAGATCTTCGACGGGCCGCTCGTCGTGGCGCCGACCACGACCCTCGGTCACCTCGCGGCCATCCCGACGCTGGTCGATCCCGAAGACGCGATCCTGCTCGACCATCACGCGCACTCGAGCCTCCAGATGGCCTGCAAGGTCGTGGCGGCCGACGGCGTACCGGTCGAGCTGGTGCCGCACAACGATCTCGAGCGGGTCGCCGACCGAACGACGACGCTCTCCGAGAAGCACCGTCGTGTGTGGTACGTCGCCGACGGCGTGAACAGCATGACCGGGCACCTCGCGCCGAACGCCGAGATCGCCCGCACGCTCGACGCCCACCCGGATCTGCGGCTCTACGTGGATGATGCCCACGGCATGAGCTGGTGCGGCACCCACGGCTCGGGCAGTGTGAAGGACGACCTCGGCGGCCATCCGCAGGTTGTGCTGACCACGGGGCTGGCGAAGGGCTTCGGCACGGGCGGTGGGATCATCGTGCTGCCCGACCAGCGCACGCGGGAACGGGTGCAGCGCTACGGCCCGACCATGGTTTTCGGGGGGCCGCTCCAGCCGGCGATCCTGGGGGCGGCGCTCGCCTCGGCGCAGATCCATCTGAGCGACGAGATCGAGCAGCTCCAGGCGGACCTGCGTCTGCGTATGGCGCACCGGAACGCGGTCGCTGCGGCGCAGGGTGTCGTGATGACGTCGTCGCCCGAGACGCCGGTCGGGCTCGTCGCCCTCGGTCCCGTGCGGGCGGCCCACGCGCTCTGCCGCCGATTGATCGACGAGGGCTTCTACATCAATCCGGCGCAGTTTCCGGCCCTTCCGGTGCGTCGCAGCGGTGGCCGCTTCCTGCTCACCCGCCACCACACCCTCGACGACATCGAATGCCTGATGACCGCGATCGCCGCCCACTGGGAAGCGGCGGTCCGCGAGGGCGGCTCGAGCCCCGAAGAGGTCTCGCAGACCTTCGGCCTCGAGATCCCGGAGCGCGCGCGCAGGCGGCGGCCCCGCGAGACACCGGCCGAAGAGGAGGGCGAGGGTGCGCTTCGTCTCGAAGTCGCCGACACGGTCGACAAGCTCGACCTGCGGGAGTGGGACCGGCTGATGAGCGATCGCGGCTGTCTGACGTCGGCCGCGATGCGCTGCTTCGAGAAGGCTTTCGCCGGCGCCGGCAAGCCCGAGGAGCGCTGGGAGTTCCGCTACTACCTGGTGCGGGACGCTGCCGGGGAGCCCGTCCTCGCGACGTGCTTCACCAAGGCGCTCTGGAAGGCCGACATCCTTTCGAGTGCCGAGGTCTCCGAGGAGGTCGAGCGGCGTCGCGCCGAGGATCCCTACCACTTGACCCAGTGGGTCTACGCGATGGGTCATCTCCTGTCCGAAGGCGAGCACCTGTGGCTGCGGGACGACGTGACGTCGCCCGCGTCCCGAGAGGCGCTGCGCCTCCTGTTCAAGACCGTCCGGGAGGACGCCAAGGTCCTCGGCTGCGAGATGCGCGTCCTGCGCGACTTCTGCGAAGTCGATGAGGAGACGACGAGCGTACTCGAGGAAGAGGGCTGGCTCCGGATGTCCGGGCCGGATTCGTGGGTCCTCGAGGAGCCACCGGCGGACGACGAAGCGCTCCTCGCGCGTCTGAGTGCGAAGGGGCGGCTGCACCAGCGGCGCGCGGTCCAGCCCTTCGACGAGACCTACGAAGTCGAGGTCCTGACGGGGGAGGCCGCGAAAGCGGTCGACCTCGATCGTCTTCACGCGCTCTACGACAACGTGCGCCGACGTTCGCTCGAGATCAACACGTTCCCGATCCCGCGCGCGCTCTTCGAGGCGCTGGTGGGGGCGCCCGACTTCGAGCTGTCGATCTTCCGCCCCCGCGGCGTTCCCGAAGCCGAGATCGTGGGCTTCGGGTTCGGATACACGGGGCAGTCGGTCTACGTGCCGCTCTTCCTGGGCATGGACTACGACTATGTGGCGGATCGCGGTCTGTATCGTCAGATGCTGCGCGACGTGGTTCGCTGTGCGAGCGCTTCGGGCAAGTCGGCGGTGCACTTCGGCTATGGCGCGGGGCTCGAGAAGCGTCGCTTCGGGGCCCGTCGGGTCGAGACGACGATGTACGTCGAGCTCGACGATCACTTCGCGACCGATGCGGTGGCGCAGGTCTCGATTCGCGCGGCGTCGTGACGGCCCGCCGCGTTCGGCGAGGGATCGCGATCGCTGCGGTCGTCCTCGTTGGCTTGGCGGCCGGCATCCGTTGGGCGAGCGATCGCGCACTCGGGCGCCGCTACGACCTCGACGCGGTCGAGTCCACGCTCGGGCGCCGCTACGACCTCGAAGTGGTCGAGCCCACGCTCGGGCGCGCGGACGCGAACGATCCTCGCGCCCGCGGTCGTCATCTCGTCACGGCCGTCGCCCAGTGTCCGTTCTGTCACGGGACCGACCTCGGCGGCCGCGAGATCGCGGACGATCCGCTGCTCGGGCGGATCGACTCCGCCAACCTGACCCCCGGGCGGGGCGGGATCGTCGGCCGCTATTCCCGTGCCGACTGGGTGCGGGCGATGCGGCACGGCATTCGCCCCGACGGCAGCTCGCTCGTGCTCATGCCCGCCATCGGCCTGTCCCAGGCCACCGACGAAGACCTCCTCGCGATCATCGACTATCTCGCGGAGGTCCCGCCGATCGACCGCACGCCGCGGGCAACCCGGTTCGGTTGGATGACTCGGCTGATCGTCGCGCTCGGTGCCGCCGACGACATCTTCGCGGCAGAGGAATCCCGCGCGAGCCACCGCCTGAACGGTCCACCCGGAGTGTCGGTCCACGCCTCGCCGACCGCCGAGTACGGCGCCTATCTCGTCGCGCTCGGAAACTGCCGCGTCTGCCACAAGGCGGATCTCCGGGGTGGCCTGCATCCCCTCGCGCTGCCCGAGGAGCCGCCGCCGCCGCCGCTCGTCGGGGAAGACGCGATGGAGGGGTGGGGCGAGATGGACTTCGCCCGGGCCATGCGCGAAGGGACGACGCCCGACGGCCGCGCGCTGGATCGCGACTACATGCCCTGGCCCGGCTTCGCCGCCCTCACGGACCTCGAGACCCGCGCCCTCTGGCGCTACCTCCGCTCGGAACGCGAGCCCTCACGAGCCGCCGCCGTCGCGTCCCGCTGAGACCACCAGGCGAGATGCGAAACCAAGGCGCCTCGGACAAGGGGTAAACGCAGCGCCCGGGTCATCACATCCAGGCAGGCGATGCGCTCCCTCGCTCCGCAAGGCGCTGGGAAACCAAGGCGCCTCGTACAAGGGGCTAACGCATCGCCCGGGTCAGCACACCCAGGCAGGCGATGCGCTCCCTCGTCCCGCACGGCGCTGGAAAACCAAGACGCCTCGGACAAGGGGCTAACGCAGCGCCCGGGCCAGCACATCCAGGTAGGCGATGCGCTCCCTCGTCCCGCACGGCGCCGGCGAACCAAGGCGCCACGGACAAGGGGTAAATGGTGCGGCGAAGAAGACTCGAACTTCCACGGGCCGAAGCCCACCAGCCCCTCAAGCTGGCGCGTCTACCAATTCCGCCACCGCCGCACCGGGGGCGCGCATCATACCGAAGGTTCGCAGACGCGCACAGGGTTCCGGGACCGGAAATCCGGGCGCGCAAGCCACCGGCAACGCGCGGGATTCGGGCCCCTGGGATCTACTCGGACGGAACTTCCGCCGCCGGGATTTCCTGGAGGCCGCCGGTCTCGGCGGGGATCTCCTGGAGCCCCCCGGTCTCCGCCGGAATCTCCTCGAGTCCGCCTGCTTCCTCGATTGCGGCGTCGGTCGGGACTTCCACGTCGAAGGGCTGGGTCTCGTCGAAGAGCCGGACGTCGGAGCTCTGGTAGCCGAGGTAGGCGAGGGTCAGGCTCGTCCCCATGAAGACGATCGCGCTGGCGGTCGTGATCCGGGTCAGGAAGTTGCCGGCGCCGCGGCTGCCGAAGATCGTGTTCGCACCGCCGCCGCCGAGGCTCGCGCCCAGGTCGGCGCCCTTGCCGCGCTGGAGCAGGACGACGCCGATCAGCACGAGGCAGACGATGAAATGCAGGGCGTAGATGAAGGTCTCCACGGAAACTCCAATCGGGGGGCGATCTTGTCGGTTGGGCGCCGCGCCGTGCGAGGGGCGGCGTCGTCGAAAGGCTCGAGGTCAGGAAGCTCGGGGGATGGAAAGCGTGGCGAGGGCGATGTGGGCGAAGTCCTGGGGGTCCAGACTGGCTCCACCGACCAGGGCGCCGTCGATGTCGGGCTGCGAGAGTAGCTCGGCTGCGTTCGATGGCTTCACCGAACCGCCGTAGAGAAGGCGAATCCGGGTCCCGACGTCGCCGAGGCGCTCGACCAGGGCCGCGCGGAGGGCCGCGTGGACTTCCTGGGCGAGCTCGGGCGTCGCGGTCTTGCCGGTTCCGATCGCCCACACCGGCTCGTAGGCCACGACCAGCTCGTCCCCGAGCCCCGTCGCGCGATCCAGCGCGGCGCCGAGCTGGGTCTGGACGACGTCGAGGGTCTTGTCGTGTTCGCGCTCGTCGAGGGTCTCCCCGACGCAGAGGATCGGGCGGACGGAGGAGGCCTGGAGACGCTCGGCCTTGGCGGCGATTCCGGCGTCGCGCTCGCCGAAGAGCTGGCGGCGCTCGCTGTGTCCGATCAGCGCATAGCGGCAGCCGAGATCCTCGAGCATCGCGACCGAGACCTCCCCCGTGAACGCGCCGCTCTCGTCGGCGTGCACGTTCTGCGCGGCGAGGGCGATCGCGGATCCGGCGAGGGCCCGCCCCAGGCGGTCGAGGACCGGATGGGCCGGGGCGACCGCGATCTCGCAGGCCGCGTCGAGCTCCGCGCGGCGTGACTCGATCGCCGCCACGAAAGCACTCGCCCAGGCCTCCGCCTCGCTGGCGGTCTGGTTCATCTTCCAGTTCGCGCAGACCAGCGGCGTTCGCGAGTTCCCACTCATGCCGGTCGATCCAGCGCGGCGACGCCGGGGAGGGTCAGTCCCTGCACGAACTCGAGGCTCGCGCCGCCTCCGGTCGAGAGGTGGCTGATCCGGTCGCCGACGCCCGTCTTGTTCACGGCGGCGAGGGAGTCGCCGCCGCCCACGATGCTCCGCGCGTCCGAGTCGGCGACGGCATGGGCCACGCCTTCGGTTCCCTTCGCGAAGGCGTCGATCTCGAACACGCCCATCGGGCCGTTCCAGAGGATCGTCTTCGCGCCCGCGGCGGCTTCGGCGTAGCGGGCCGTGGTCGCGGGGCCGATGTCGACGCCGAGCAGGCCGTCGGGGATCGACTCGACGACCTTCGCCTCGGCGCCGTCCTCGACGCGATCGCTCACGACGTGGTCGGTCGGGAGGAGGAGGTCGCAGCCGCGCTCTTCGGCGCGGGCCATCATGCGTCGCGCATCGTCCTGGCGGTCGTCTTCGACGAGGGAGTTGCCGACGGGCTCGCCTTTCGCCTTGAGGAACGTGTAGGCCATCGCGCCGCCGACCCCGACCGTGTCCGCGCGCTCGATCAGGGCCTCGAGCACGCCGAGCTTGTCCGAGACCTTGGCACCGCCGAGGAAGCAGACGAAGGGGCGCTCGGGCTCGAGCGCGACGGCGAGGGCGTCGAGCTCCTTCTGGAGCAGGCCGCCGGCGACGGCGATGTCGACGTGCTCGACCATGCCGGCGGTGGACGCGTGGGCGCGGTGGGCGGTGCCGAAGGCGTCGTTCACGTAGACGTCGGCGAGGGCGCCCAGCGCAGCAGCGAAGTCCGGATCGTTGTCCGTCTCGGCCTTGTGGAAGCGCAGGTTCTCGAGAAGCGCGATCTCGCCGTCGCCGAGCCCCGCGGCGGCCTCCTCGGCGGGGGTGCCGACGCAGTCCGACGCGAACGCGACGCGCACGCCGAGCGCCTCGGCGATCGGCGCGGCGACGATCTCGAGGGAGAGCTCGGGCTTCCGCTCGCCCTTCGGGCGGCCGAGATGGGAGGCGAGCAGCACCTTCGCCCCCGCGTCGACGAGTCGCTTCAGGGTGGGGAGGGACGCGCGGATGCGGCTGTCGTCGGTGATCCGGCCGTCCTTGTGCGGGACGTTCAGGTCGGCGCGGACGAAGACGCGGCGGCCGGCGAGGGATTCGGTGGCGAGCAGGTCGTCGAGGGAACGGATCGGCAAGCGGGTCCACCTGGTGGCAGGGCGGGGCCGGCTCGGGGAGCGCCGACTCGCGGGCGAGGAAGGATAGGAGAGGAGCTTTCGGGGAGCGCCCGGGCCCCGGGCGCGCGCAATGTACCGGCCCTCCGTTATGCTCTCAAGTGCTCGACTTGACTTCTCTTTTTCCGGTTCTGGAGGGCCACGGACTCGATCGACGGGTCGGGTCCGCCGATGAGGACCGGGGGGCGTCGTCGCGGGCGTCATGGGGGGAGCGCAGGGATGTCGGTGGGCGAGGGGCCGCAGTCGGAGGGCGGTGAATCCGGGCTGCCCGGACTCGCGCTGCGCCTGCTTGCGGGCGCCCTGATGATCGTCGCGGTGGTGATCGTGACCCAGCAGTGGGGGGCGGGAGAGCGCGCGGCCCGGGAGCGCTTCGCGCCCTCGTCCGGGACGGTTCGGCTGGCGGATCTCGCGACCCCCGTCGAGATCCTGCGCGACGGGCGCGGGGTGCCGCACGTGATTGCCGAGGGCGAGGCGGAAGGCTGGTTCGCCCTGGGCTTCGCCCATGCCCAGGACCGTCTCGCTCAGATGGAGTTCCTGCGGCGGCGCGCGGCGGGACGAAGCGCCGAAGTCGAGGGGCGCGACGCCTTGCGCTGGGACCGGCTGGCGCGTCTGCTCGAGATCGGACGGACGGCGAGCCGCGTCGTCGAAGGCCTGCCCGAGTCGTCGCGCACGGTCCTCGAGGCCTACTCGGCGGGTGTGAACGCTCGGATCCGGCGGATTCGCGAGGGCCGGGTCGCGCCGCCCGCCGGCCTGGCCCAGGACTTCGACCGGGTCGGCGACTGGCAGCCCGCGGACTCGATCGCCGTCGTGAAGCTCCTCTCGTGGTGCATCGGCGGGACCCTCGAAACCACCCTCGTGCTCGACGACTTGATCCAACGCCTCGACAGCGTGCCGGCGCGTCCCTTCTTCCCCGGCCGCGCGAGTGTCGACTTCGGGGTCGCCCCGGAAGTCCCGCGGCATGCCGTTCCGTCCGCCACCGTCGCGGGACCCCTCGCCGACGCCGTGATGGGCTCGACCCGAGCGCTCTGCGAAGGCATCGGTGTGCCGACCGGCGGCGCGTGGGTCCTGGCTGGCGCCCGGACCGAGAGCCGCAAGCCGGCGGTGGTCGCGGATTGGCACTTCGAGCCGACGGTGCCGGGCCTGCTCTATCAGGCGCACGTTGCGGCCGGGGATCTCGATCTCGCGGGCGCGACGCTCCCGGGCTCGCCGATCTTCTGGGTCGGGCGGACCCCCGGCTTCGCGTGGGCCGCCGTCCCGGCGAGTGCGCCGGTCTCGGATCTCTTCATCGAGACGCTGCGCGAACGCCGTGGCCTGTACCAGAACGGGACGCTGTGGGTGCCGATCGAGGAGCGCGACGAAGTGCTCCGGTATCGCGATGCACGGGGGCTCCTGCAGGAGGACGAGTTCCACGTCCGGTCGACGCGGCACGGGCCGTTGATCGACTCGCTCTGGCACGATGGCGACGCGCGCCTACCCGCCTCGGAGGCGCCGCCGGCCCATCGCGCCGCGAGGGCGCTGTCCTGGACCGGGGCCCGCGACGGCGACGGTCTGACCTCGATGCTCGCCCTGGCGCGCGTCGAATCCGCGAGCGACGTGCCGGTGGTGCTCGAGAACCACCACGAGCCGGTGCTGGCGTTCGCGTACGCCGACGCGGCGGGGGAGGGAGGCATCCAGGTGGCGGGCTGGCTGCCGAGTCGGCCGCTGCCGACCGGTCTCGTGCCCGTCCAGGGGCGGCTGCGAAGCTTCGACTGGCGCGAGCCGGTGGCGATCGACGCCTTGCCAGGCCAGCAGATCGGCGAGCGGGGACGCCACTGGGCGCTCGCCCTCGACCAGCCGTGGCCGGGGCGCGGCGGACTCGACCAGACCGAGTGGCTGTGGCGGCCCGGGGATCGCGCGACGCGCCTCGAGCTCGTCCTGGACGAGCGTCTCGAACGGGGCCGCCTGGATCTGCGGGGCGCGGCGGATCTCCTGGCGGACGCGCAGGCGCCGCGGTCCACGCGGGTCGTCACCGCGATCGTCGGTCTCGCACGCCTCGGCGGCGACCTGCCGGTGGAGGCGGAGGAGATCGCCGGCCTGCTCGAACGCTGGGACGGAAAGCTGGCCGCCGACAGCGCGGGGGCCGCCGCCTACCATCTCGTGATCGAGCACCTGCTCGAACGGCTGCTCGCCGCCCCGCTCGGGGACGGACTCTTCGAGCGCTATCTCGAGGCCCCCCACGTCCGGCCCCAGAGCGCCGTCGAACGACTGGTGCTCCGGGCGGCGAAGCTCCGGCAGCCGGGAGGCTGGACCGACGAGGAAGAGGTCACCGCCGCCGCCCGGGCGAGCCTGCGTGACGCCTGGGTCAGCCTGAACCACCGACTCGGGCCGACCCGCGAACGCTGGGCCTGGGGCGAGCTCCACCGGATGCCGCTGCGTCGGTTGGGCGGGTCGGACGAAGTGTTGCGGCGGTTCGCCGTCGCCGGCAGCGGACAGACCCTGGCCTATACGCGCCACCGTCCCGGGGTCTCCTTCGACGTCGAGCGCGCCGCGCTCTACCGGGTCGCGATCGACCTGGGCGCGCCCGATCGTTTCCTCTCCAGTCTCGCGCCGGGGCAGAGCGAGCACGTCGGACACACCCACGAGGCCGACGGCCTCGGGCGCTGGCGCAACAACGATCTCGCGCTCCTGGCGACGAGTCGGCTCGTGATCGAGGAGGAGAACGCCGAGCGCCTGGTGCTGGAGCCGGCGCCCTGATGGGCCCCGCGACCCTTCCTCCCGTCGGCTTCGCCGAGGTGCCGGAGTTCCACGTCGCGGTCGCGCGCCGGGACCACCCCGCGCTCTCGGATCAGCCGGTCGTCGTCGGGGGCGATCCGGCCAAGCGGGGCAAGGTGGTGGCGGCGAGCAGGTCGCTCCGGGAGCGGGGGATCGTCGACGGGATGGGTGTCGCGGAGGCGCTCGACCGCGCGCCGGAAGCGCGCTGGGTCCGCACCGACATCCGCCGGGCCCGCGAGGTCTCCGGAGTGTTGCGGGCGGCGGTACGCCGCGAGGTCGAGGCGGTCGAGGTCGAGGGGCTGGCCGGGTTCTACATGCGCGCCCCCGACGCACGACCCGAGGCGCTCGCGTGGGCGGCGCGGCTCGAGGCGTCGGTGAAGGCCGCGACGGGGCTTCCGCTCCGGCTGGGCGTGGCGCCGGCGCGCTTCGCGGCCCGGCTCGCCGCGGAAGACGCAGGGGAGGCGGGGGCGACGATCGTCGATGCCGCGGCGTTCGAAGCCTACCTCCTGGCGCTTCCGATCGAGCGGTTGCCAGGGGTGGGGCCCAAGACCGCCTCGCGGTTGGCCGAGCTCGGTGCCGTGGACGTGCCGGGTCTCCGCGCGCTGGGGCTCGAACGGCTCGACGTCCTGCTCGGCAACCACGGACGGACCCTCTGGCAGCTGGCGGCGGGGGAAGACCCGAAGCCGCTGCGCACCCGGCGGCATCCCGCATCGCTCTCCCGCGAGGAGACCCTCGAGGTCGAGGGCGCGGACCGCGCGGCGCTCGAGTCGGCCCTGCTGCGACTCGCGGAGAGCCTCGAGGCGGCTCTGCGGCGGGACGGCCTCTCCGCCGGACGGCTCGCGCTGCGCCTGGCGGGCCCCGGCGAGCGGACCGTCACCCGGAGCTGCAGTCTGGGCGAGGCGGCCTCCGGCGCAGCGGCCCTGGCTCGGACGGCCCAGGGGCTCCTCGATCGGATCGAGCTGGAGGGGCATCGCTTCCGCCGCGCAGGTCTGATCCTGAAGGGGCTCGAGGCCGCGGGCGCAGAAGACCGGCAGCTCGACCTGTTCTGAACGCATCCCGGGAGCCCGACTGGAGGCGCTCCAGCGCGGCTGCAACCGCCGGGCCGAGCCCGGTGGGGCTCAAGCCACCCTGGCGCGGCGCCGAAACGCTGGCGTGGACACGGGGAACCCGTGTCCGCCGGAGGGACGGATGCCCGAAAGCCGCAGCGGCGCCGAGCGCCGAAAGTACCACCGGATCGCCACCGATCAGGTCATCTCCTTCGCCGAGGTCGACCGGTCGGAGCAGCTCGCCGTCTCGAAGAACCTCTCGACCGGCGGCATCAGCTTCGAGGCGGTCGGCATCGAGATCAACCTCGGCGACGTCCTCCGCGTCACCTTCAACGTGGGCGACCAGACCGTCGTCGCCACCGGGACGGTGGTCTGGGCGACCGATACGGATCCGATCACCCAGGAAGTCGGCATCGAGTTCCAGGAGATCGACCCGGAAGCGGTCCGCCTCCTCGAGGAGTTCATCGAGCCGGCCCTCGAGCCCGTCGGCCTCTTCTAGGCCGAGGGGGCGGCCCCCCGGATCGCCGTGGCGACCGCTCCGATCTCTCAGAGATCGCCGGAACGATCGGTCGAAAGCATCCGGATTGCGTGCGTTTTGCATGTGCCGGGAGTCTCGCAGCACGGCCTTGCTTGACCCTCGGGAGCCCGGATGCGACCGTCCCGGCCATGGCGGATTTCCACCAGACGGGCGTGATCACGTCGCTGCACCGGCTCGGCGCGCCCGACCTCGCGCGCCTTGAGCGGGAGCTGCTGTCCTTCGCCTCCGAGCGCCCGATCGCCCTCGTCCTGCCCTCGCTCTACTCGGAGATGCACGGCCCCGCGCTCAAGCGGATCGTCGAGGAGCTGTCGCAGGTTCCCTACCTGACCCAGTGCGTGCTGAGCCTCTCCGGGGACGCGGATCTCCGCCAGTACCAGGAGATGTGCGCGCTCTTCGAGCGGGTGCGCTGTCTCGACGGTTCGCCGGGGACGGTGATCTGGAATCAGGGACCGCGGATCCAGCAGCTCTTCGAGCGGCTGCGAAGCGAGGGACTCGATCCGGGCGACGAGGGCAAGGGCCGCGCCAACTGGCTGGCCTACGGCTACGTCCTGGCGACCCATCGCGCCCGCGTCGTCGCGACCCACGACTGCGACATCCTCGACTACCGCCGCGATCTGCTCGCGCGCCTCGTCTATCCGACCGCGAGCCCGAACATGGGATACGAGTTCGCGAAGGGGTACTACAGCCGCGTGTCCGACCGGATGCACGGCCGCGTGACGCGCCTCTTCATGACGCCCCTCATGCGCTCCATGAAGTCGGTGCTCGGGCCCGTGCCGCTGCTCGACTATCTCGAGTCGTTCCGGTATCCGCTGGCCGGCGAGTGCTCGATGACCATCGAGCTCGCGCGGGCGAATCGGATCCCGGCGGACTGGGGACTCGAGGTCGGCGTCCTCGCCGAGGTCTATCGCAACTGTTCCCTGAAGCGCATCTGTCAGGTCGAGCTGGTCGAGAACTACGACCACAAGCACCAGGCGCTCTCGGAACACGACGCGAACGCCGGGCTCCACCGGATGGTGCGCGACATCGCGGCCAGCTTGATCCGGAACCTCGCGAGCTACGGCGTCGAGTTCGACTCGGGCTTCCTCAACACGATGATCGCCGCGTACGTGCGGACCGCGCAGGATGCGATCGCACGGTACAGCGACGACGCCAAGCTCAATGGGCTGATCTTCGATCGGCACGAGGAGGAGGTCGCGGTCGAGACCTTCTCGGGGGCGCTGCGAGCCGCAGGACTCGACTTCGTGCGTGATCCGATGGGGGCGCCGCAGATCCCGAACTGGAGCCGCGTCGTCTCGGCCATGCCCGAGTTCCTGGACGATCTCGCCGAGGCGGTCCGGGACGACGCGTTGGAAGCGGCGGCCTGAGCGAGACCGCGACGCAGGCGGAGGGAGACGCGAGCGCAGCGGAGACGCCGGCTCGGGTCGTCCTGGCGTTCGGCGCCCTCGCGCTGCTCGCGGTCGCCGTGCGCGTGTGGGCGGCCGGTCGGACCCATGTGATCTTCAACGACGGGCCGGTCTTCCTTGCGCTCGCCGAAGCGATCACCGAAGGCCGGTGGGACGCGGTCCTCGCCCATCCGTTCCATCCGCTCTATCCGGCGACGATCGCCGGCGTGTCGCGGCTCTTCGGCGTCGGCTTCGAGGCCGCCGCGATCAGCGTCTCGATCGCCGGCGGAACGCTCTCCGTCCTCGGGGCGACTTGCGCTGCCCGACGGGCCTTCGACTCCGGGCTCGGCTGGCTCGTCGGGATCACCGTCGCGCTCCATCCCTGGGCGGTCGACTTCTCGAGCGACGTGATGAGCGACGGCCTGTACGCCGGGCTCTACCTGTCCGGGGTCGCGGTCCTCGCTGGCCTGGTCGCACGCCCGACGATCGGACAGGCCCTCGCGTGCGGCGCGCTCTCGGCGGGGGCCTATCTCGTGCGGCCGGAGGGCGTCGGGCTCGCGATCGTCGCCGTGTTCCTGCTGGTCGCGCGGGGAATGCGCGACCGCGCCTGGCTGCGCGCGTCGCTCGTTGCATGCGTGGCGCTCGCGCTGGCGACCGGGATGCTGATGGCGCCGCTGCTCGGCGCGCTGTCCGAGGCGCGCGGCACGTTCACGTTGACCCAGAAGAAGAGCGTGGTCGCGCTGGCGGCGGGGGAGTCCGGCGCCGTCGATGTCGCCTCGGACACGAGCTCGCCGGCGGTGCGGGCGGCACTCCCCCTGCCACGATCGTCGGAGCGCGTGGGCGGGCGGATCGAGCGGCCGCCGACCCGCGATCTCGCGGGGGTGCTCGACGCCTTGTCCCGGGCCGGTCGGACCTCCCTCGCGAGCTTTCGGTACGAGATGGCGGTCTTCGCTTGTCTCGGTGTCTTCGCGCTCCGGCGTCGCCTCGAGCCGGTGCGGGAGGCGACGTTCCTGCTGCCGGCGGCCGCCTACGTGGCGGTGCTCGTCCTGCTCGTCTGGGGTGCGGGCTACGTCGCACGACGCCACGCGCTCGCGCCGCTGCTCCCGCTGACCGTCTATGCCGCCTGGGGCTGGCGCGCGCTGCACGGATGGATCGTCGACCGGTTCGCGCCGGATCGTCCCGACCTGAAGCGCGGCGTCGTCGTCGGGCTGGTGCTCGCGCTGACGCTCTCCGCGGTCTGGGGCGCGCGCGACCTGCGAGATCGCCGGATCGATCGTGTGCCCGTCCGTCGTGCCGCCGAGTGGCTCGCGGAGACCGAGGGGAGCGGCCACTTCGTCGCTGCGCAGAAGCTTCGCGTCGCGTACTACGCGCGAGGTCGATTCGTTCCGTTGCCGTCCGGAAACGGTGCGCCGATTCGCGAGACCCTGCGCGCTCAGGGCACCGAATGGCTCGTGATCGACGAGGCGCGTCTCGATCAGCACGTCGGTCTCGCAGCCGGTCTGGGGGATTGGCTCCAGCTCGTCCACGTGGAAAGTGGCGCCGGGCGTAGGGCGTTGGTCCTCGCGGTTCGCTGAGCGTCCGGAAGGGCCGATTCCAGCCGCAGGAGGCCTTCACGGGGAACCGATTCGAAATCGGTTCCGGCGCTGCGATTCGAGTGAAGATGCGGCACCCTCCGGTCCCGGGATCGGGGGGACCGGGCGCATGCTCTACCGCTACAGCGAAGTCTTTCGGACGCTGATCGCCGTCGCGGATGGCGTGCTCGTGGCGTCCGCCTGGCTCGCGGCCTACTGGCTTCGCTTCGAGACCGGGATGCCGGTGCCCCTGGGTGTCCCCGAGATCGACGGTTACGTCTGGGCCCTCGCGGTCATCGTCCCGCTCTACTTCGTCCTGTTCCAGACCCACGGTCTCTACGAGGCGCGTCGGATGGATTCGCGGCTCGGCGAGACGTCGGCGGTCCTGCGCGCGACGTTCATGGGGCTGCTGCTGCTGACGGCGGCTTCGTTCTTCGCGCGGAACTATTCGTACTCCCGCGCGGTGCTCGGGCTCTTCGCGGTGCTCGCGCCGACCTTCGTGATCACGCTGCGCTCGTCGATCCGCTTCGTGCTCCGGCGGCTGCGCGAGCGGGGCTTGAATCTCCGCTTCGTCGTCGTCGTCGGAACCGGACCGCTCGCCGAGACGATCGTCGCGCGGATCGCGGGGCGACCGGATGCCGGTCTTCGCGTGCTCGGTGTCGTGTCGGAAGGGGGCCACGGCGGCACGGTGGCGGGGGCGCCGGTGATCGGTAGCGTGGCTGCTCTCAAGTCGATCCTGCACGGCCAGCGCGTCGATCAGCTGATCATCGCGCTCGGCCGAAACGAGTCCGAGACCTTCGAGAAGGTGACCGCCGAGCTCGCCGACGAGGTCGTGAACGTGAAGGTCGTTCCGGATCTGCTCCATGGCTTCAGCCTTCGCAGCACGGTCGAGAGCCTGGACGGCATCCCCGTGATCGGCCTCCAGGAGACGGCGCTCTCCGGCTGGGGAGTGGTGGCCAAGCGGACCTTCGACGTGGCGGCGAGCACGACGCTCCTCGCGCTGGGGTCTCCGGTCCTCGCTGCGATCGCCGCCGGCGTGTGGGCGAGCTCCGGGCGCCCGATCTTCTTCTCGCAGCAGCGCGTGGGGCACGACGGGCGCGTGTTCGAGATGTGGAAGTTCCGTTCGATGCGGCGGGGCGCGGACGCGGAGGGGCCGGCCTGGACGACCCGGGACGATCCGCGCCGCACGCGATTCGGTCGCTGGCTGCGGCGACACAGCCTGGACGAGCTGCCGCAGCTCTGGAACGTGCTCCGCGGCGACATGAGCCTGGTGGGACCGCGGCCGGAGCAGCCCGCCTACATCGAAGAATTCCGCCGTGAGGTCCCCGGCTACATGCTTCGCCACAAGGTGCGCGCGGGCATGACGGGCTGGGCGCAGGTCCACGGCTGGCGGGGGGACACGTCGATCCACGAGCGCGTCGAGCACGACCTCTACTACGTCCAGAAATGGTCGTTCTGGCTCGACCTGCGGATCCTCGCGATGACCCTGGTCCTGCGCGAACGCGGCGAATAGCCGTGGATCCGGCGCCGCGATTCCACCGCGGACGCGCGCCGAGACGAACGCGGCTCAGCCGCTCAGCACGCGCGTGGTGACCCCGACGACCCGCTCGATCGACTCGACCGGGAGTTCGGGATAGAGCGGTAGTGCGAGGACTTCGTTCGCGGCGCGTTCGGTCTCGACGAGCGGCGACGTGGGGGCGAATTCCGCGAGCGCCGGCTGCTCGTGGAGCCCGCGCGCGTAGTAGACCTCGGTCGCGATCCCTTCCTCGGCGAGGGCGGCGACGAGCTCGGCCCGGCGGGCTGCCTCCACGCGAATCACGTAGCGATGGTAGGTGTGGCGGCCGGGCTCGAGGAGCGGCGCGGGGGTCTGGAGGGGAAGGGGGCCTTCGCCCATCGGCACGCTCGCCGGGGTCGCGCCCCGCTCGGCGAAGAGGGCGTCGTAGTGGAGGGCGCGCTGTCTCCGCGCGCGGGTCCAGCGTACGAGGTGGCGCAGCTTGATCGACAGGGCGACCGCCTGGAGTGCGTCCATGCGCGAATTGAGACCGAGCGAGGTGTAGACCCCGGGCTCGGTCTCCCCGTGGACCCGGAGCGACGCGACCCGCCCGGCGAGCGAAGCATCGTTCGTCACGAGCGCGCCTGCGTCACCTAGGGCGCCGAGGTTCTTCGTCGGATAGAAGCTGAAGCAGGCGAGGCTCGCGCGCGCACCCACCGGGCGCCCGTCGGGGTCCACGGCGCCGATCGACTGGGCGGCATCTTCGATGATCGGCACGTCGTGCTGGAGGCACCAGTCCTCTAGCGGGCCCAGGTGGGCGATCCGACCGAAGAGATCGACGGTCAGCACCGCCCGTACGTTCGGCAACGCTTCGGCACGTCGGATCGCATCCTCGGGATCGAGGTTCAGCGTGACGGGGTCGATGTCCGTGAAGACGGGCGTGGCGCCCGCGCGAACCACCGCGGCCGCCGTCGCGAAGAACGAGAAGGCGGGACAGAGCACGGCGTCGCCCGGGCCGATCCCGAGCGCCTTCATGGCCAGCCAGAGCGCGTCGGTCCCTGAGTTGCAGGAGAGGGCGTGGCGGATCTCGCAGAGCTTCGCGAGCTCGGTCTCGAAGGCCGTGACCGGCTCGCCCAGGATGAAGCGCCCCGAGGCCATCACCTCGGCGAAGCCCTGCAGCAGCTCCTCCTCGATCTCCGCGTGCTGAGCGGCGAGGTCGATCATCGGGATGGCGGTTCGCATCACGCCTCCCCTCCGGAAGAGATCCGAGCGGAACTCGGGCGGGTCGCGCGGGACTCTCCGAGCGCGATCGCGAGCTCCGCATCGAAGGCGCGGTCGAAGCGCGCCGGCGAGAAGCGCTCGGCCCAGCGTCGCAAGGCGCGTGGGTCGAAGCGGGCCTCGAACTTCTCGAAGCGCTCGATCGCTTCACAGAGTGCCTCGGGAGTCTGCTCTTCGAAGTAGACGCCCGTGGCATCGACCGGTGAGGCGCCGTCCGAATCCGAGAGCGGCACCACCGTGTCGAGCAGTCCGCCGCGGCCGAATCCGATCACCGGCCGCCCGGCCGCCTGGGCTTCGACGGCGACCAGCCCGAAGTCCTCGTGCTGCGGATAGACGAGGGCGCGGGCGTCCCGGTAGAGCCGGGCCAGTTCCGCGTCGGGAACGCGGCCCACGAAGCGGACGTTGGGTGGGGCGTTTCGTTCGAGCTCGGCGCGTGCGGGACCCTCTCCTGCGACGACGAGCGGGCGACGATTGCGTCGGAAGGCCTCGATCACGAGGTCTTCGCGCTTGTAGGGGACGAAGCCGCCGACCAGCAGGTAGAAATCGCCGCCCGGTGCCTCGGCCGGCTCGATCCACGAGACGTCGACCGGGGGCGGGACGACCCGGGCGCTGCGGCCGTAGTGGCGGGCGATGCGGTCGGCGACGTCGGTCGAGATCGCGATGAATCGCGTCACGCGGTCGGGGCCGCTGGTTCGCACGTCGAAGTCGCGTAGGTGCCGCACCAGCGGGGATGCCATCGTCCGGCGTTTCCCTTCGCCGAGATAGGCATCGATCCGATCCCACACGTACCGCATCGGCGTGAAGCAGTAGTCGACGTGCGGTACGCCTTGCGGCACGCGCACGCTCTTGGCGACCGCGTGGCTCGTCGAGATCACGAGGTCGTAGCCCGCGAAGTCGAAGCGCTCGATCGCCCAGGGAAACAGGGGCAGGAGCTTGCGGTAGTGGCGTCCGCGTCCGGGGATCCGATCGAGCACGCTCGTATGGATCGTGCGGGCTTCGATCGAGTCCGGCACGCTTCCCGGTTCGTGGATCAGCGTGAAGAGGTCCGCCTGCGGATAGCGCCGGGCGAGATGAGCGAGCACGCGCTCCCCACCCCGATAGCCGGTCAGCCAGTCGTGTACGAGCGCCACTCTCAACGGCCGGATCCTAGCCCAACCGATCCGAGTCCGAGTGGCCGACGCGCCTGATCCTTCGTCGGAAGTGCGTGCTCTCGCTCACCGGCCCGGGGCGCGTGCACGCGTTGGGTCGGTTCAAGCGGAGGTGGGTGTCTCGCTCTCGGGCATTCCACCCAGGGTGAGCGCCAGGGCTTCGTCGATCGTGTCCACCAGATGGATGCCGAGCGTGTCGCGGACTTCTTCCGGCACCTCTTCGAGATCCTTCGCGTTTCGCTTCGGAATGACGACCGTGTCGATCCCCGCGCGACTCGCGGCGAGCAGCTTGCCCTTGATCCCGCCCACCGGCAGGACCCGACCGCGCAACGAGATCTCTCCGGTCATCGCGACGTTGCTCTTCGCACTCCGGTTCGAGAGCAGCGAGACGAGCGCCGTCACGAGGGCGACCCCCGCCGACGGTCCGTCCTTCGGGGTTGCGCCGGCGGGCACGTGCAGGTGGATCTCGCCGGGGGCGAGGGCGTCCTCGCCCAGCCCCAGCTCCTCCGCGTGAGCGCGGACCCAGGACAGCGCCGCCTCCGCGGACTCGCGCATCACGTCGCCGAGCTGGCCGGTGAGGCGGAGGCGGATGCCCTTGCCGCCGCGATTGCCGGCGGCCTCGACGAAGAGGATGTCGCCGCCGTGGGCGGTCACGGCCAGGCCGACCGCCACGCCCGGGATGGACGTTTCTTCCGCGGTCTCCGGCAGATGGGGCGGGGCGCCGAGGGCCTCGCCGACGAAGTCTGCGTCGACCCGGATCACCGCGTCGCGGTCCTCCGAGACCTTGCGCGCGCACTTCCGCATGAGCGTGGCGATGTTCCGTTCGAGGTTCCGCACGCCGGCCTCGCGGGTGTACTCGACGACGACCTTGTCGATCGCCGCCTCCTCGAACACCACCTGTTCCGCTTCGAGGCCATGCGCTTCGAGCTGGCGGGGCACGAGGAACTCCTCGGCGATCACGCGCTTCTCGTTCTCGGTGTATCCCGAGAGCTCGATGACCTCCATCCGGTCGAGGAGGGCCGGAGGGATCGTCGACAGGGTGTTCGCCGTCGCGATGAAGAGGACCCGGGAGAGGTCGAAGGAGGCTTCGATGTAGTGATCCGCGAAGGCGTGGTTCTGCTCGGGATCGAGCACCTCGAGCAGCGCCGACGACGGGTCGCCCCGGAAATCGGAACCGACCTTGTCGATCTCGTCGAGCAGGAAGACCGGGTTCTTCGAACCCGCGCGCTTCAGGCTCTGCAGGATCCGACCCGGCATCGAGCCCACGTAGGTCCGGCGATGGCCGCGGATCTCGGCTTCGTCGCGCACGCCGCCGAGACTCGCTCGGGTGAAGTTGCGGCCCATGCAGCGCGCGATCGACTTGCCGAGACTCGTCTTGCCGACCCCGGGCGGACCCACGAAGCACAGGATCGGCGCCTTGGCGTCCGGAGCGAGCTTGCGGACCGAGAGGAACTCGAGGATGCGGTCCTTGACCTGGCCGAGGCCGTGGTGATCGGCGTCGAGGATCTCGCGGGCCTGGTGGAGGTCGAGATCGTCGTCGGTCTCGATGTTCCAGGGAAGATCGGTCATCCAGTCGAGATAGGTGCGGATGAGATGACGGTCGGGCGCGTGCTGAGGGAGCGACGACAAGCGACGCAGCTCCCGGTCCGCGAGGATCTCCGCCTCTTCGGGCAGCTCGAGGGCGTCGAGCTTCTCGCGCAGCTCGTCGATCTCTCTCGCGCCGGCGTCGGTCTCGCCGATCTCCTTCTGGATCTCGCGCATCCGCTGGCGGAGCATCTTTTCGCGTCGCTTCGGGTCCGTCTCGCCGCCCGCCTCGTCTGCGAGGCTGCGCTGGGTCTCGGCGATCGTCACCTCCTTTTCGAGGTGTTCTTCGACCAGGGCCAGGCGGGCCTCCGGGTCGGGCTCGGCGAGGATGTCGATCTTCTGTTCGGCCGTGAGCGCGATGTTCGAGGCGACGAGGTCGGCCAGGATGCCCGGCGTGGGGATCCCCTGGATGAAGGCCTTCCACTCGTCCGGCATGTCCTCGCGGAGCTCGACGATCCGCTGGGCGAGCATCACGACGCGCCGCCAGGCCGCTTCGAGCTGGGGCGAGGCTTCCTCGGACTCGACCAGGGGCTGGACCTGGACGCGAAGGGTGGGCCGTACATCGACGGTCCGACTCACGACGGCGCGAGCGAGTCCGACGACGAGGGCCTGCTTGCCTTCGCGTCGGGCGTCGATGATCCGCATGACGCGAACGATCGTCCCCACCTCGTAGAGGTCGTCGAGGCCGGGGTCTTCGGTCATTGGGTCGCGCTGGGACAGGACGAGCAGGAACCCGTCCTGGCCGGCCTCCTCGAGGGCCGCGAGGGAGCGCTCGCGACCGATCGCGAGCGGCATCGTCACGCCGGGGTAGACCACGACGTCCCGCACGGGCAGGACCGGCAGCACGGCGGGGACCTCGACGATCTCCGATCCCGGCAGCTCGACCACGAGCTGGGCCACGTCGGAGGCGGATCCGCTCTCGGCCCAGGTGCCGGTCTCTTCGTTCTCGTCGTTGGAGCGGTCGTCGTCGGCCACGGATCTCCGATCAGGGGTGCGGGCCCGGCTCTACCGGCCGGGCGTGCAATTGGACGCCGCGCAACATAAGCATGCCCAGCGCCCGGTCAACCGGCGGTGTCGAGCGCGTGGGGGATTCCTCAGAGCTCCACTCGAATCGCGGAATTCGATGTAATCCGCTGAACTGAAAAGGGAATTCTGGTCGAGAACAGGGCTCATTCCTTGGCCCGCTAGAATCGGCGCATGATTTCCACCCTGCCTTTCGGATCGACCGGTTTTCACAGCACGCGGATCCTGTTCGGCGCGGCCGCCGTCGCCGGGATGAAGCCCGCCCGGGTCGAGCGGACCCTCGAGACCCTGGAGCGATTCGGCGTCAACCACATCGACACCGCGGCGCGCTACGGCGACTCGGAGCTCAACCTCGCCGGCTGGCTGCGCTCGAGGCGGGACGCGGTGTTCCTCGCGACCAAGACGGGGGACCGTGACGGTCCCGCGGCGCGGGCGAGTCTCGAGCGTTCCCTCGAGCGGATGGGCGTCGATCGGGTCGACTGCATCCAGCTGCACAACCTGACCGACGAAGCGGGGTGGCAGCAGGCGATGGGCAAGGGCGGGGCGCTCGAAGCGCTCATCCAGGCGCGGGACGAAGGGCTCTGCCGCTTCATCGGAGTGACCGGCCATGGCACCTTCGCCCCGGCGTTCCACCTCCGGAGCCTCGAGGAGTACGCGTTCGCCTCGGTGCTGGTGCCGTACAACTACTCGATGATGGCGCAGCCGGAATACGCCTCGGACTACGAAGCGCTCGAGCGCGTCTGCGCCGAGCGCGGGGTCGCGCTCCAGACGATCAAGTCCGTCGCGCGGCGGCGTTGGCGGGACGACGACGAATCGAAACGGTTCAGCTGGTACGAGCCGATCCGCGACATCGAGGCGCTCACCCGCGCCGTCCACTGGGTGCTCTCGCGCGAGGGCGTCTTCCTCAACACGTCGAGCGACGGCGGGATCCTCGAGGCCACCCTCGAGGCGGCGGTGTCCTTCGAAGGGAACGGCATCCAGCCGACGGATGCGATGATGCAGGCCGACGCGAGCGCGATGGCGATCGAGCCGCTCTTCGAGCGCGGCGTCAGCGACCAGATCTAGTCAGCGACCAGATCTAGTCAGCGGCCAGATCCAGTCCGCGACCCGGTCTAGTCGGCGTCGGGCCAGTCCGGCCAGTCGCGCGCGACGCGGCCCTTCCACTCGGGTGCGCGGCGCTGGACGTGGGAGACCGGGCCCTCGATCGCGTCCGGGTGGGGCATCACGACCTTGTGCAGCTCGGTCTCCTTGCGCTCGACCTGGGCCGCGGTCAGCTCCGTCGATTCCCAGAGCAGCTTCTTCGAGACCGCGATCGAGAGCGGCGCGGCATGGATCGCGGTGTCCCGCGCGATCGCGAGGGCCGTGTCGAGGACGTCGGCCGACGGCACGACCTCGTTCGCGACGCCGAGACGTTCGATCTCTTCGCCCGTGAACGTCTTGCCCGTCAGCATGATCTCGGCCGCCTTCGCGAGGCCGACCATGCGCACCATCGTCCAGTGCGAGTAGGCGTCGCCCATCACGCCGCGCCGGACCTGCACGATCCCGTACTTGCCTTCACGGGCGAAGATGCGGAGGTCGCACTGCATCGCGAGGGTCATCCCGAGCCCGATCGCGTGCCCGTTCACCGCCGCCACGACCAGCTTCCGGATCGAGAACGCCGGGACCGCGCAGCCGGCGGCGCTGAAGTCGTCGAAGCCGCCGCTCCCGGACACGTCGAAGGTCTTCTCGGCATCGCTCATGTCCGCGCCCGCGCAGAACGCGCGCCCCGCGCCGGTCACGACCACGGCACGGATGTCGTCGTCCTCGTCGCAGCGCCGATAGGCGTCGGCCAGTCCCTCGAGCAGCTCGCCCGAGCACGCGTTCATCACGTTCGGACGGTTCAGCGTGATCAACGCCACCCCGTCCGAATCCACCTCGAAGAGAAGGTCCGCTTCACTCATCGCGCGCCACTATAGCCACCGGCGCGGAGCACTCGGGCAGGATCCCGCCGTCGGGCAGAAGTGATCGATCGTGCGATCAGGGAGCCGACGGCGTGCGGACCGGGTCGGCATCCAAGTACGACAGAAGCACCGAGCGACTCGGCGTCGCTGAGCTGCAATCCGCTACGCAGGCGCTCAACGGGAACTTGTCGTAAAAAGTGGCGCCGATCGCGCTCGGCGTCGCTGCGTGCCCCTGCGCAGCGCAGGCGCTCAACGGAAACTTGTCGTAACAAAGTGGTGCCCGGGACTGGAGTCGAACCAGCACGTCCTTGCGAACACTGGATTCTGAGTCCAGCGCGTCTACCAATTCCGCCACCCGGGCAGCGCGCCGCAGGGTACGGTGGGTCTCGGATCGAGTCAAACCGGAATCGGGGGGTCGGAAGCGGTGGCGAAGGGCAGGGGGCGAAACGGCGGTCGGCCGCGCGGTCGCTCCGGGCGTGCACCGCGACCGGGACGACGGGAGCGGTCGGCGCCGAAGGCCGGGAACGGGGCCGGTCCGCGATCGCCGCGCGGGCGATCGTCCCGGCCCGCGCGCGACGAGGAAGGGCTCGTCCTGACGGCGGAGGACCCGACCTCGGCGGGCCAGTGGCTCGAGGTCGAGACCCGGGACGGCGGGCGCGTCCGCGTGGAGTGTCTCGGAGAGCCGGTCGCGGTCGGCGCGCGGATCGGATTCGTCCCGACCGGCGAGGGCCACACCCGCCAGGGTGTGCTCACGAGACTGATCTCCGGCGAGCGAACCACCTGGGTGGCGCGGGTCTTCCGGACCGGCCGGGGAGGCACGCTCCTGCTCGCGCCCTTCGCGGGGCTGGAGGCGCCGCGCTTCGAGCTCCACGAGCGGGATGCGAAGGGGGCGCGGCCCGGCGACCGGGTGCTGGTCGCGCCGCTCCCGAACGAGCGCGCCGGGAAGCGGGGTGGGCGCCGCGTGTCTCGCTCGCGTCGTCATCGGGGGCAGTCCGAATCGGGCCTGCGTGTCCGGGTCCTCGAAGTCTTGGGCCCGGCCGGGGCGCCCGATGCGGACCATCGCGCCCTGGTCTGGAAGCATCGCCTGCCCACCCAATTCTCGCGCCGAGCGCGCCTCGAAGCCGAGGAGCTCGACGAGGCGCCGCGGTCGGACGAGGCGAAGCATCGGATCGATCTCCGCCATCTTCCCTTCGTCACCATCGATCCGGCCCGGGCGCGGGACCACGACGACGCGGTCTTCGCCGAAGCGGCGCCGCCCGCGCCGGTGCAGCCGGTCGACGGTCCGGCGAAGCGACCCGCCTTTGCGACGCGACTCTGGGTGGCGATCGCCGACGTGGCGCATTTCGTCGAGGCGGGGGGCTTCCTCGACGCCGATGCGCGGCGCCGGGGGAACAGCTTCTACTTTCCGGATCGGGCGCTGCCGATGCTGCCCGAGCGGTTGTCGAGCGATCTCTGCTCGCTTCGGCCGGACGTCGACCGCCGCGCGATGGTCGTCGAGCTGAGGATCGATCGCGCGGGGCAGGTCGTGGACGCGCTCTTCCACGAGGCATGGATCCGGAGTCGCGCGCGGCTCGCGTACGAGGACGCGGCGGCCTGGCTCGACCGGGGCACCGCGGATGGAAAGGACGCGCCCGATTGGGGCCCGTCGCTCCGCCTGCTGGACGAGATCGCCCGGGATTTCTCGGCGGCCCGTCGCCGGGAGGGCGGGCTCGAGCTGCTGCTGCCGGAGGTGGAGCTCGTCGTCGACGACGAGGGGCGGCCGGTGGATGCGCGGCTTCGCGCGCGCAATCGGGCGCACGTCCTGATCGAGGAGGCGATGCTGGCGGCGAACCGTGCGGTGGCGCGTGCCCTCGTCCGGGCGGATCGTCCGGCGCCCCACCGCGTTCATCCCCCGCCTTCGGCACGCAAGCTCGATGAGCTCGCGCGACTGCTCGAGCGCTACGGGATCGAAGCGCCGGTCGACCTCGACGAGCCCGGTGCCCTGGCCCGGGTGCTCGAGGAGGCGGAGGGCGCCCCCTTCGAGGAGCGGCTGCACACGGCAGTGCTTCGGTCCATGAGTCAGGCGCGCTACGAGGCCGAGAGTCGCGGTCACTACGCGCTTCGCTTCGAGCACTATCTCCATTTCACCTCGCCGATCCGGCGCTATGCGGACCTCGAGGTCCATCGCGCGCTGCGTCGGCTCATGCGGGGACTGGAGCCGCCGCTCGAGCGGGCCGGCGAGGGCGGGGCCGTGGTCGCGCTCTCGGCGTGGCTCTCCGGACGTGAGCGGGTCGCACAGGAAGCGGAGCGGGACGCCGACGCGCTCGCGTCCTGTGCACTGATGGCCGGCCGGGTCGGGGACACCTTCGGCGCAGAGATCACCGGTGCCAGCGAGTTCGGCGTGTTCGTGCGACTCGATCGGCCGTCGGTGAGCGGGCTGGTGCCGATGCGACTGCTGGCCGGAGACTGGCGCTTCGACCCGGCGGAAGACGCGATCCTCCAAGGCGGCGGACGCGCACGCCTGGCGGCGGGCGAAACGATCCAGGTGCGGCTAGCCGACGTCGATCGCGATCGCGGACGACTCTCGTTCTCGATCGTCGGCCGCCTCGCCGCAGAAGACGGTCGGCGAGGGCGAACGCGCCGACGCTAGTCGGCTTCGAGCTCGGCCAGCTGCTCCGAGAGTCGTTCCCACTCCTCGTAGCCGGTCGCGATCTCGGCCTCGATCGAAGCCTCCTCCGCCTGGACCTCCTGCACGCGGGCCGGTTCGGCATAGACCTGCGGATCGGCCAGACGCGCGGTCACGGCTTCCTTGCGCGTCTCGTCCTCGGCGATGCGCTCTTCCAGCTTCGAGATCCGCCTCGCGACGCGGTCGCGCTCCTTGCGGCGCTCACGGTCCTGCATTCGGGCGGCCTTGTCGGGGCGGGGCCCGGAGTCCTCGGCCGGAATCGCGCGTGGGGTCGCCCGCGCGCCGTCCGCCGCGGTCGGATCGACGCCGTCGCGACGACGTTTGCGCTCGAGGTAGGCGTCGTAGTTCCCCAGGTGGTCTTCGAGGTGTCCGTGTTCGACCTCGACGACCCGGGTCGCCAGCGCGTTGATGAACGAGCGGTCGTGGGAAACGAAGAGCAGCGTCCCCTCGAACTGCTGGAAGGCGTCTTCGAGGACCTCGCAGGCCTCGATGTCGAGGTGGTTCGTCGGCTCGTCCAGGATCAACAGGTTGGCCGGACGCAGCAGCAGCTTCGCGAGGGCGACCCGCGCCTTCTCGCCGCCGGACAGGACGCTGATCTTCTTGTCGACGTCGTCGCCGGTGAAGAGCAGGGCGCCGAGCAGTCCGCGCAGGCGGGGCACGTCTTCGGTCCGCGCATCCTTCGCCACTTCTTCATGGACCGAGAGCGAGGCGTCGAGGGATTCGAGCTGGTGCTGGGCGAAGAAGGCCGCCTCGACGTTGTGGCCCAGGCCGCGCTCGCCCTCGTCGAAGTCGAGGGCGCCTGCCGCGATCCGCAGGAGCGTCGACTTGCCCGCGCCGTTCGGGCCGGCGAGGGCGACCTTCTCGCCGCGCTGGACGTGGAAGTCGATGCCTTCGTAGACCGGATCGTCGCCGTAGCGCTTGTGGATGCCCGCGAGGGTGAGGACCCGTTCGCCGGAGCGCGGCGGCTCGGGAAGGGCCAGGCGCATCGCTCTGCGTCCCTCCGGCTCGATCTCGATCCGCTCCATCTTCTCGAGGGCCTTGATCCGGCTCTGGGCCTGACGCGCCTTCGTCGCCTTGTAGCGGAATCGCTCGATGAAGCGTTCCTGCTCCGCGATCACACGGTCCTGGTTTGCCTTGCGCGCAAGGAGCTCTTCGCGGCGCAGCGCCCGCTGTTCGAGGTACCGGTCGTAGCCGCCTTCGTACGAGGCAAAGCCCCCGCGGCCGTCGAGCTCGACGATCCGGTTCGTCTGTCGACGCAGGAACGTGCGGTCGTGGGAGACGACGACGACGGCGCCGGGGAAACGTTCGAGGGTCGTTTCGAAGAACTGGATCGACGGCAGGTCGAGATGGTTGGTCGGCTCGTCGAGCAGCAGGACCTCGGGCTGCCCGAGGAGCAGCTTCGCGAGCTCGACGCGCATGAGCCAGCCGCCGCTGAACGACGAGAGCGGTCGGTCGAGGTCATCGGTCTCGAATCCGAGCCCGGCGAGGACCTCGTCGACCCGCGCGTGACGGGCGAATCCGCCACCCTGCTCGAAGCGCAGGCCGAGCGCGTCGTAGCGTTCCGTGAGCGCGCTGGGCAGCGCTTCGCCGGCGGCGCCGCGTTCGCTCATCTCGGTCTCGATCCGGCGGAGCTCCTCCTCGAGCGCGTCGAGCTCGGCGAGCGCCGTGCGAGCTTCCTCGCGCACGGTGTGACTCGCGCGGGGGTCGATCTCCTGGCGCAGCAGACCGATCCGGACGTCGCGGGCGCGGTGGATCTCGCCTTCGTCGGGGGGCTCCTCGCCGGTCAGGGTGTGGAGGAGGGTGGTCTTGCCGGCGCCGTTCGGGCCGACGACGCCGATCCGATCTCCGGCGCGAACGACGATCGACGCGCCGCCGAAGAGCAGGCGCGCCCCGATGCGCTTCGACAGATCTTCGAGACGCAGCAGCAAGCAGGAACTCCGGGTGGGCGGGAGGCCGGGCAGACCTCGAGCGGGCGGTAGCATGACCGCCACGCCGACGGCGGGCAAGCGCGCCCCCGCCGATGGCAGGGGCGACGCCCCTCGTGCATGCTTGGCCTCGCCATGCGCCTCTCGCGACGTGCACGCTATGCCCTCTGCGGGATCTTCGACCTCGCCTACAACGGGGGTGGTCATCCCGTTCGCGTCAAGCAGATCGGCGCGCGCCAGGGCATCCCGCACCGCTTCCTCGAGCAGATCTTCCAGGATCTGCGCCGCGCCGACCTGGTCTCGGGCAAGCGAGGTCCGGGCGGGGGCTACGTGCTCACACGCTCGCCCGAGGACATCTCCCTCCGTCAGGTCGTCGAGGCGGTGGAGGGGCCGGAGGCCTTCGCCGCGGAGGCGACGACGGAGGGCTGGGCGCCCTCGGAGCATCGGCCCGACTTCCTGTGGGTCGAGCTGGCCGAGCGGATGGCGGCGACCCTCGACGGGGTCGCGATCTCGGATCTGTGTCGGGAGGCGGCCTCGCGGTCTCTGGACCGCGAGCTGACGGCCGTGCTCGACTTCCAGATCTGATTCGGCGCGCCTGGCTGGGCGTGCCCCCAGGGCACCTGTCCATTAGACTCCTGTCGGTCGAACCCCCCGTTCGAGAGAGGCCCGGCGATCCGGGTGGGGACGAGAGCGTGTCCGATCGCGTCGACCTGAAGGCCGAGCTCGAGAGCCGGTCGATCCCGAACGACATCCTGCACGAGATCTGTCAGCACGCCCTCGACGTGGTGCCGGAGGAATGCTGCGGCCTTCTGCTCGGTGACGAAGAAGGCTGGGCACGAAGGGTCGTGCGCATCACGAACGTCATGACGAAGATGCACGTTTCCGATCCCGAGGCCTTTCCGCGCGATGCGCGTCATGCCTACTACATGTCCGAGGTCGAGTACCTGAAGGCGGTCCAGGAGGCCGAGGCACGGAGCGAGCGCGTGACGGCCGTCTACCACTCCCACGTCGGGCACGGCTGCTACCTGTCTCCCGACGACGTGGCTTTCGCGACCCATCCGCTCTTCCCGTTTCCCGAAGCTGCCCAGATCGTCGTCTCGCTGCTGGACGGGAAGGTCAAGGAGGCGGGGGTCTTCGAGCCGCGCACCACGGCGACGGGCGCGCCGGGCTTCGTCGGACGCTTCCTCGAGGCGGTGCCGTGAGTCGGACGAGCGTATTGCAGGCGGCGGCGGCGCTCGCGGGCTCGGGGCTTCTCGCGGCCGCGTTCATGGCCTGCGCGTCCGCGCGACTTCAGGTCGACGACTTGCCGGAGGAGAAGATCGCGCTCCTGCATTGGGAGGACCGCGCCGGGCAGAAGCGGATGGAGATCTTCGGGAAGCTCGCCGAGATCCCGCCGCTGCCGGAGGACGAGGACGATCCCGAGCGGCAGGAAGAAGCCCAGGTTCGCGCCTACCTGCGCGCCGACGAGCTCCTCCAGATCCGCCCGCAGACGGCGAAGTACCCGGGACGCGTGATGCTCCTGGACCCGCGGACCGCGGAGCTCGAGCACGTCGAAGAGGCGCCCCGCGACGCGATCCCGCTGGCCTGGTCGCCGGATCGGACGCGACTGCTCCTGGCCTCGAGCCATCGCGGGGGCAAGGAGCAGCTCTACGAGCTCCACCTCGAGCGTCGGGACCTCGCCCCTGTGACGTTCGGCCCCGCCGAGCATCCGCGGGGCGGCTACGGCCCGGACGGGACGATCTATGCTCACCGGGTCCGGCGGACGAAGGCGATCGGTGCTTCGGCCAACACCCTCCACCGGATCGAGCCCGGAGGTCGCGCGGGTCCGGCCCTCGCGAAGGACGTCTCGCCCGGGACGGTCCGGATCCTGGCGGATCCGGCCCTGGCGGTCTTCGAGCAGGTCGTTCCGCGCCCCCGGCGCAACGGCCCGACCGTCTTCGAGTCCTTCATTGCGACGGCACCGCTGGCGGCGCGGGGAGAGAAGACGCTGTTGCTCAAGGGACGGGAGCCGACGCTCACCCCCGATGGGCAGTGGATCGTGTTTGCATCGCCGTCCACGGCGGGCTATCGACTGCGGCGCATGCGGCCCGACGGCACCTCCCGGGTGCCGATCGGCCCCGGGGGCACCGAGGAGCGGATGCCGACCGTCTCTCCGGACGGCGACTTCGTCGCTTTCGTGCAGACAGGCTACGGACGCCGCCGATTGACGGTGCGGCGCTTCGACGGCAAGGACGAGCGCGTCCTGCTCACGTCGGGATGGTCCGAGTATCCGGTCTGGTAGCCGAGCCCCCGACCCCGCGCAGAACCGACAGACCCGAAGCAGACGCCCAGGCGCCCGGTGATTCTCCGGGTGGCCCAAGGAAGGATATTCGAATCATGAGCCAGAACGATCTCGTCCCGGTCCACGGCGGCCTCGAAGAGCCGGTGGATCGCCTCGTGCCCTTCAAGGACAAGGCCGCCTTCCTCTCGGAGGCCGAGGGCCTGCCCGCGATTCGGGTGACCGACGCCGACCTGGCCACCGTCTACCGGATCGCCGATGGCGCGCTCTCGCCGCTGACCGGTCCCATGAAGAAGGCCGCTTTCGATCTGGCCCTCGACGAGAAGGTCGTCGAGTCGAAGGGCGGGCGGTACGCCTGGACGATTCCGATCGCGCTGCCGCTGACCGATGCCGAAGCCGGCTCGCTCACCGCGGGCGGCGCCTGCGCGGTCAAGACCGAGGACGGCCAGGTCGTCGCGATCCTCTCCGACCTCGAGGTCTTCGACTGGGACAAGGCGAAGTACCTGACGAGTGTCTACGGAACCGAGCGCGTCGACCATCCGGGCGGTCGGATCGTCGACAACGACGAGCGCACGAAGCTGATCGGCGGTGAGCTCCGCGCGCTGCCCCAGCGAGCGAACAAGGAGTACGGCGAGTTCATGCTCTCGCCGAAGATGTGCCGCGCGTTCATCGCGGACAAGAAGTGGGAGCGCGCCCTCGCGTTCCAGACGCGCAACCCGCTCCACCGCGCCCACGAGTACGCGCTGGTCTACGGCGTCGAGCAGCTGACCGCGGCGGGTCATTTCGCCGGGGCCGTGCTGAACCCGCTGATGGGCGAGCTCAAGGGCGACGATGTCCCGGCCTCGACCCGGATGCTCTGCTACCGCAAGCTGCACAGCGAGCGCCTGCTGGGCGAGGGCGACAAGGACGAGGCGATCTGGGAGAAGGCCGGCTACGACATCTCGGACGTGTTCGAGCTGATCGGTCTGGACATCAAGATGTTCTACGGCGGTCCCGCCGAGGCGATCATGCACGGCATCTACCGCCAGAACTACGGCTTCTCCGACATCGTGATCGGCCGCAAGCACGCCGACGCGCCCTTCGAGGACGGGGAGGCGATCTGGGGCGACTTCGACGCGCATGACATCTTCGATGCGCTTCCCGGTCAGCTGGCGATCCAGCCCTGCAAGGTTGGCTTCGCGGCGTTCTACGAGAGCCTGGGACGCGTCGACCTGACCGAGCGCCACCCGGACGAGAAGCCGTTCTCGATCTCGGGCACGAAGGTCCGTTCGATGCTGCAGGAGGGCGAGCGCCCGGATCCTCGGATCATGCGGCCGGAGACCTCGGACGTGCTGATCGAGGCGTACAGAAACTAGTCGGCGCTTGCGCGCCGCTCGACGCGTCCTTTCTGGACGCGTCTTGCGCTGAGGGCTCTGGTCGGGGTCGGCCCCACCGAAGCGCTCGAGGAATCGACGGGGATCGTCCGGGAGGGCGGTCCCCGTTTGCGTTTCGGTGTCGGATGGCGAGAATCGGGTCATGCGCTTCCTCGGACTTCGACCGATCTTCATGGCGGCCGCGCTCGCGGCGGCGGCTTGTGCCGGGTCCGAAGGGCCCGTTCGACTCACGCATTCGAGCGAGACACCCTGGGTCGAGCTGCGCAGCGCCCGCGGCTATAACGGGTCGGCCGCGGTGAAGGCCATGCCGACCGAGGTCGAGCGGATCGACCGGGTGCTGCGCAACCGCGCCGTCTATCGGGAGCCGGGCTTCGGGTTCGGGCACCTGATGCTGGGGTCGGGCGCGCTCTATCCCTATCACGCGCACGCGGCGCCCGAGGCCTACCACGTGCTGTCGGGCGTCGCCGAGTGGAGCGTGGACGGCGAGACGCGACGCGTCGGGCCCGGCACGACGATCTATCACGCGCCCTACGCGGACCATCGCTGGGTGACGGTCTCCGAAGAGCCGCTGCGCGTGGTCTGGGCGCAGTGGGTCCCGGACGGGGATCGCAGCGGCCTGATCGCGGACGCGGTTCGCCGGCGCGGAGGATCGACGACCGGCAATTTCTTCGAGGGCGAGCGTCGTTCGGTGTCGCTCCTGCCGACGAAGCTCGCGGCGCCCGTCGCCGACGTCCCGCCGGGCACCGTGCTCGACGAGATGCGTCGCAAGCGCCTCGAGGCGCGGCACGTGGAGCCGTCCCGGCCGGCGGTCCGCATCTTCGTCGACAGCTTCGGGATCCCCTGGAACACCGAGCAGGACGGCGTGCGCTGGCGGGCGGTCTTCGGGACGCCGGACCTCGAGTGGGGACACGTCGAGATCCGCGGTCCGGGGCAGCGTGAGCTTCCGGCCTCCTCCGCGCCGTGGCTGCTGCACGTGCTCTCGGGCGAGGCGCGGGTGCGGATCGCCGACGGAGGCGATCTCCGCGTCTCGGCGGGCTCGTCCGTCGTCGTGCGTCCCGGCGAGCCGCTCGAAGTCGAGTTCGAGAGCGAGGACCGTGACGCCTGGGACCAGGTCCCGCCGCTGCGCGCGCTCTTCACCCGTTGGGCTCCGGATGGCGACATGAGCTACTGGGCGCGCGACTACTTCCTCGTCGAGCCGATGCCCGAGCCCCCCGCCGAGGCGACACTCCCGAAGGACGTGTCGTTCTTTCCCTAGGCGCGCGGCAGGGTCGCTTCGCCCGCGCGCGGGATCGCGCGGGGAACGCGCGGTTCGAGGCGCGTCGTTGACACGCCCTGGTGTCGCTGTACTCTGGGAAGGCGCTACTGATAGATCTATCAGTAGCGCTGGGTGGTCCGATTCTCCCGACTCGGATCGCCTGCCTGCCTCGAGACGGTCGGTCGGCCGTCACCAACAGGTCTTCACGCCCATCGACCCGAAGCCGCGCTGCGGCAAGGCGGTGAGGTCCACGTGGACGGCCTTCGGATTGCGAGCGACGCCCGAGCGGGCGCGAGCGCGCGATCCGGTACCAGGGGAGACGCGCGATGAGCGACGTGAAGACGAACGGGATCGAGTTCGACGAGTTCATGAGTGAAGCCGACACGGTCATGTGGGTCGGCGAGCGGGACCCGCGCCTGCGTTCGACGATGGTGAGCGTGTGGGTGCTCGATCGAATGCCTGCGATCGAGGACTTCGAAGCGATGCTCGCGGATTCGGTCGAACAGATTCCGCGCCTGCGTCAGCGCGTCGTTCGCGACGCCTACGAGATCGCGCCGCCGCGATGGGAGTTCGATCCCAACTTCGACCCCGGCTTCCACTTCCGGAGGTCCCATCTCGGCGGGGAAGGCGAGCTCCGCGACCTGCTCGACCTCGCCGAGCCGATCGCGATGCAGGCCTTCGACAAGGATCGTCCGCTCTGGGAGTTCTACCTCGTCGACGGGCTCAGCGGCGGCCGCGCCGGCGTGATCATGAAGCTCCACCACGCCGTGTCGGACGGCGTCGGTCTCGTGAACATGACGAAGAGCATGATCGAGCGGACTCCGGACGAGGGCCGAAAGCGGCGGACCGGGCGACGCCTGGCCGACCTCGAGGTGCCCGAGCCGGCGACCCGGCGGGAGCTCGTTCGCGGGGCGATCAAGCACCGCGTGCGCCGGGCGACGGAGAACGCGGGGCGGGTGCTTCGCGGTGCAGCGGATCTGGCGGCGGATCTCGTGACGAAGCCGTCGGAGACGGTCGGTCGCGCGAGCGACATGGTCGGTTCGATCGGACGGCTGCTCGAGCCGATCACGGAGCCGAAGTCGCCGGTCATGCGCGATCGCGGCATGGCGCTCTCGCTCAGCGGCTTCACGGCCTCGCTCGCCGGCATGAAGAAGACCGGTCGCGCGATGGGCGGGTCGGTCAATGACGTCTTCGTGACGGCCGTGGCGGGTGGCCTCCGGCGCTATCACGAGCACTTCGGCGCGAGCGTCGACGAGCTCAACATGATGATGCCGATCAACATGCGAGCGAAGGACGAGAGCGGTCGGAAGGCCGGCAATCAGTTCGTGCCGTCGCGCTTTCTCGTTCCCGTCGGGATCGAGGATCCCCTCGACCGGATGGAAGCGATCCAGGACCGAATTCGGGAGCAGCGGGGCGAGTCGGCCCTCGGCTACGTCGAAGACATCATGACCGTGATGAACCAGCTCCCCGACGCCGTCATGCAGGGCGTGATGGAGGGGATGACGACCGCCGTCGATTTCGTGACGAGCAACGTTCCGGGCCCCCGGTCCGCGACCTACACCGCCGGCGCGAAGATCGAGCAGATGTTCCCCTTCGGCCCTCCCGCCGGTGCGGCCGTCAACATCACCCTGTTCAGCTACGACGGCACCTGCCACGTCGGCATCAACGCCGACCGCGCGGCAGTCGAATCCCCCGAGCTCCTGCGCGAGTGCATCGAGAAGAGCATGGTGGAGCTGCTGTCGAACTACCACGAGGAGTAGCCGCCTTGGCAGCGCGTCGTACGAAGAGGAAGAAGGCGGCGTCTCCGCGGACACGGATGTCGCCGGATCAGCGTCGCGCGCAGCTGCTGCGCTGCGCGCTCGAGGTGTTCGCGAACAAGGGCATCCGGCGCGCCGGCCACGCCGAGGTGGCGAAGCTGGCGGGCTGCGCCGTGTCGACCGTGTTCCTCTACTTCGACACGCGGGAGGCGCTCGTCGACGCCGTGCTCGACGAGGTCGAGACCTTCTACACCGACCTCGCCGGCCGCGCGCACGCGTCCGCGCGGCCCGCGACGGAGGTCCTGCTCGATCACGGGCGCCGCTTCCGCGCCTCGATCGAGTCGCATCCCGAGCACGCGCTCGTCCTGCTGAACTGGGCGGCGAATGCGCGCAGCCGGGTCTGGCCCCGCTACATCGCGCTGATCGAAGACATGGTGGAGAACCACCGCAAGACGATCGAGCGCGGGATCGCCGAGGGCGACCTCGACCCCGCCGTCGATGCCGAGTCCGCAGCGCGCATCATCATCGGGTACGCGCACATGACGATCCAATTGCGCCTCGCGGACTTCGAGCCGGAGCGCGCAGAGCAGATTTCCCAGAGGATGGTCTCCGCCGTCCTGTCTCCGCCCAACCCCCTGAAGGACGCCGCCGCCTGACGCGCGTCGTCGAGGAGTCCGCCATCCATGGATCAGCTCACGGGTCTCGACAACAGCTTCCTGCTGATGGAGACCGGCGCGGCCCTCGGCCATGTCGGCTCCTACGCGACGTTCGATGCGTCCGATCTCGCCCAGGGCGAGTTCTACGCCGCGTTCCGCAAGACGCTCGAGGAGCGCCTCCACCTGCTCCCCCCGTATCGCCGCAAGCTCGCGGAGGTCCCGCTCGGGCTCGATCGGCCCTACTGGGTGGAGGACGAGGACTTCGACCTCGACTTCCACGTCCGACACATCGCCGTCCCGGCGCCGGGTGATCGCGAGCAGCAGGCGGCGCTCGTGGCGCGCCTCCACAGTCGTCCCCTCGACCGCGCCCGACCGCTCTGGGAGGTCTACGTGATCGAAGGGCTCGCCGACGGCCGGGTGGGGTTCTACTCGAAGGTCCACCACGCCACCATCGATGGGGTCTCGGGTTCGCAGATGATGGAGAAGCTCCTCGACCGCGATCCGAACGGGGATGTCGTCGAGCCGCCGAAGACGCCCTGGGTGGCGGATGCGACCCCGAGCCAGGGAGAGATGCTCATGCGGGGCGCCGCCGGCGCCGCGACCCATCCGGGCCGCATGGCGCGGACCCTCTACCGGACGGCCCGCGGCGTGTGGGAGAGCAACGAGCTGCTCGCCTCCGCGGCGCAAGGGCTCGGCCTCGATCGGCTACCGCTGACCCGGTCGATTCTCAAGCGGCGTGGGGCCGAGATCGACGCCGATCGGATCCCGCAGGCGCCGGCACCGCGGGCCCCCTGGAACCTCTCGATCACGCCGCACCGACGCGTGGCCTGCTTCTCGCAGCCCCTCGCCGACTACAAGCACGTGAAGAAGGCCTTCGGGACGACGCTGAACGACGTCGTCATGGCCGTGACCGGCGGCGCCCTGCGGCGCTACCTCGAGTCGCACAGCTCGCTCCCGGAGGATCCGTTGAAGGCGATGGTGCCGGTCTCGGTGCGCAGCGAGTCGGAGGCCGAGGTCTACTCGAACCGGGTGGCCAGCGTGATCTCCGAGCTCGCGACCGACGAGAAGGACCCGGTCGAACGGCTGATGCGGATTCATCGCGCGATGCAGGCGGCGAAGCGCATGCACGCGGCGACGCCGGCGACGTTGCTCCAGGACTGGACGGAGTTCGCGATGCCTGCGCTCCTCGGGCAGGCCCAGCGGATCGCCGCTCGGACCAAGATCCTGGATCGGCTGAACCCGCCCTTCAACGTGATCATCTCGAACGTGCCCGGGCCGCGAGAGCCGCTCTATCTGGCAGGCGCCGAGATGAAGGACTACTTCCCGGTCTCCGCGATCACCGACGGTCAGGGTCTCAACGTCACGGTGATCAGCTACCTCGATCATCTCGACTTCGGGCTGATCGCCTGTCGCGAGCTCGTCCCCGATCTCCACGACCTGGAGTCGGACTTCGACGAGTCTCTCGCCGAGCTCGTGCGACTCGCGGGCGAGGCCCGGAACTGACATCTTCTCGACAACGCCAACTGGAGAGGAACCCACCATGGCCGTACGCAAGAAGGCCGCCCGCAAGGCGGCGAAGAAGAAGACCACCCGACGTTCGCGCATCGGCGCCGACGCGATCGACGACGCCCTCTCCGGCCTCGAAAAGGAGATTCCGCGCTTGATCCGGAGGCTCCGGAAGAATCTCCGGGACCTCGAGAAGCAGGCGGACCGCGCGCGCAAGGACGGCGAGAAGCGCTGGCGCGACGCCGAGAAGCAGTTCCGATCGGATGCCGACGAGCTCCGGAAGCGGATCGAGGAGCTCGTGGGCGTCTCGAGTGGTACGAAGCGCAAGGGGGCCGCGAAGAAGAAGAGCGCCAAGCGGAAGGCAGCGAAGAAGTCGACGCGGAAGGCGCCGAAGAAGCGCGCGTCCGGCCGCTAGGCTCGGGCCAGGCGGTCGCCTAGACCATCCGGATCCGGGGCTCGCGGGCGTGGGCGAGGAGCGCGTCTCGCTCGTCGCCATCGGCCGGGTGGACGCCGTACCCGAACGCGAGGCCGATGCGGACCGGCTGGTTCAGGTTCTCGTCCTTCGACACGACGTCGGCCACCGCGCGAGCGAGCTCGAAGACGCGCTCGCCGGGGGTGCGCCCCGGTTCCGGCATCAGGACCGCGAACTCGTCGCGATCGATTCGAGCCAGCACGTCGAACTCGCGCAGGTGGGTCTGGAGCGCTTCGGCGAGCAGGCGGGCCACGTCGGACGCGTGGTCCGCGCCGGCCTCCGCGGTCAGCTCTGCCCGGTTCTCGAGCTTGCAGACGCAGAGGGCGAGGGCGTCCTCACGACCCGCCGCGCGCGCGATCTCCTCGCCGAGGCGCTTGTCGAGGTAGGAGACGTTCGGGAGCCCCGTCTCGTCGTCGAAGTTCCGGTTCTGTCGGTTCTCGCGGTGGCTCATCGCGTGGTCGAGCGCGCGCTCGACGTAGGACACGAAGCGACCGAAGACCTGCAGATCCTCGTCGTCGAAGCGGCTCGCGAAGAAGCGGTCGAGGGCGACCTTGTCGTAGATGGCGATCGAGCCGATGACCTCGCCGTTGCGCTTGAGGGGCGCCGAGAGGACGGAGCGCATCTCGTCCACGTGCTCCGAGAGGTTCGGGTCGAGGCTCGCGTCCTGGGTCAGATGAGCCGTCCGGCGGCGGATGGCGTCGACGGTGACGGCCTTGTCGAGGCGAAAGAGCGCCTCCTGCGCCGGTCCGTCGGCGGCTCCGAAGTACGAGCGGATCGAATAGCGTCGGGTCGTGGGGTCCTGAAGGCGCAGGATCGCGTGATCGGCCTCGAGGATCATCGACGCCGACGAGGTGGCGAGCCTCGCGACTTCGTTGGGCTCGGTGCACGAGAGCATGCGGATCGAGGTCTCGTTGATCGCGTTCACGCGCTCGGCCTGGCTGGCCATGCGCGCTTCCTTGTCGCTGGCCGCGATCGTGTCGGCGGCTGCGGCGGCGATCTCCTGCCAGCTCTCGAGGTTCCGGTGGCTCGGGCTGCTGCCGGCTCCCGAGGCGGCGGGCTTCGCGCCCATCTGCAGGGAGAGCAGACCGACGAGGTGGTTCCCGGCGAGGAGGGGCAGGGCGGCGTAGCCGATCCGCCCGTCTTCGTGCCGGAGAACGGCGGCGCGCTGGTTGCGGAGGGCTTCGCCGTCGACGCCGATGCCCGCCTCGAGGCGGTACTCGCCGCCGAAGCCGCCTCCGGTGAGCGAGGTGGCGACCATGCGGAGTCCGCCGTCGGCCTCGCGGAGGTAGAGATGGGCGATCCCGCCCGCGGCGCGCTCTGCGACGAAGCGGCAGAACTCCTCGAGACGGTCGTTCAGGATCGCGGGGCCGCGCAGGATGCGCTGGACCTCGCGGACCGCGTCGTAGCGCGCGGCCTGGGTCCGCAGGCTCTCGTGCTCCTGGGCGCGGGCGATGATCTGCGCGTCGAGGCTCGCGAGCTGCTCCATGAACTGGAGATCTTCGTCGCCGAAGACGTCGGCACGATGGGAGTGGTGGACGTTGAGGACGCCGAGGACCTTCCCGTGGTGGATCAGCGGGACGCAGAGCGCGGACTCGACGTCGACGCGCTCGCGCACGAGGTCGTAGCTCGAGGGCTCCGCCTGGCCGCGGATGTGGATGGGCCGCCCTTCGGCGGCGACGCGACCCGAGATGCCCTGACCGAGCGCGACGCGGATCTTGGGCCAGAGCTCGGGCTCGACACCCTTGGCGACGCGGATGCGGAGCACCCCGGCTTCGGGATCGAGCAGCATCAGACTGCCGCCTTCCGCCCCGGTCACGCCGACGGCGATTTCGAGCATCCGCTCGAAGAGCTCGTCGGCTTCGACGGTCAGGTCGACGCTCTCGACCACTTCGTGGAGGGCCTGGAGCAGCTCCGCCTTGCGGTCGCGCGGCGCGACGCCGTAGCCCCAGAGGAGACGGGCGGTGAGCGGCGTGACCACCTGGAGGGCGGTACGCGGGCCGGCGGGGACGTGCGCTGCGAAGTCTCCGCTCGAATCGATGATCGCGTCGAAGTCCTGCTCGGCGAAGAACGCCGTGGCGTCGTCGACGAGGAGCGGAGCCACCGCGTGGGCGAGGGCGGTCCCGATCCCGCGCGCGCGCTCGAGGGCGTCGGCCGCGTTCGGATCGTAGATCCGCGAGACCTCGACTCCGGGATTGCCCGACAGGAGGCGCAGGAGTCGCAGGGACTCCTCGCTGGCGCCCCAGATGCCGAGCCGGCGCCGCATCAGTCGGTGCCGTCCTGGCTCGCCAGCGCGTCGAGTCGCAACGAGAGAACGACGCTTCGCGAAGTCCCGTCCTCGTCGCCGAGCACGAGCGGCAGGCGAACGCCGCCGTCGGCCTCGACCGTGGCCTGGCCGACCGACACGACGCGCAGAGCGCCTTCGGTGGGCTTGGAGGCCGACGCATCCTCGGCCCATTCGGCCTGCCCCCCGTCGAGGTCGAGCTCGACGGCGGCCAGCGTCTGGAAGTTCTGGTCCTCACCTTCCGCGAGGATCGCGCTCTCGAGCAGCTCGGCCGTCGAAGTCGCGTTCGGATCGTCGTCGAGCGCCACGGCCTCGAGGGTGGGTTCGAGCTCGAGCGCTTCGACCTCGGAGGATTCGTCGATCGCGATCTCTTCGATCTGGGGCAGGGCCTCGGGCTCGGGGGGCGCGGCCGGCCTTTCCGGGGCCGCGGCGCCCTGCGCCGCCTCGGCCGCCACCTGCGGATCGATTTCGCCGCTGCTGCCGCGGCGCGCGCGCACGACATGCTTCGAGATGGTGGTCAGCGTCGGGAGGATGCCGTGGCCGGTCGTCGCGATGGTCTCGAAGACGGCGGCCTGATCGAGTCCGATCTGGCGATGGAGGTCTTCGATCGCGAAGGGATCGGCGACGTCGCGCTTGTTGTATTGGAGCACCAGGGGGAACGCGTCGAGTCGCCGGCCGTAGGCGGCGAGGGACTTCTTCAGCTCCTCGAGGGCCGGGCCGTTCTCCCGGATCTTCTCGGGCGAACAGTCGAGGACGAGCACGATCCCGTCGACCTCGTCGAGGAGCTGCTTGCGGGTCATCGCCTGGTCCGGCGCGCCCGGGACGGCGACCAGCTCGATCTGGGTGCCGACGCCACCGACCTCGCCGAGGGTGATCGGCAAGGCTTCGTATTGGACGGTGGGGTCGAGGCGGGTGGGCTCGCGCCGCAGCTCGCCGCGAAGGTCCTCGCGGAGCTTCGCGTGGATCGTCTCGAGGGTCGTCGTCTTGCCCGAACCTTCGATGCCCCAGAGCAGGATGCGTGCGTTGACTTCGGACATCTTCAGACCTTGCCCTTCTTCGTGAGAATGCGGCGCGCCTGGGCGCTGATGTTGCTGGACACGTCCTTGCTCTTCATGAGCGTGCGAAGGTCCTTGTCTTGGAGGTAGTTGATGAACTTGATCGCGACCGGCTGCGGCGTCTTCGGGTTCGTCACGAGCGCGACCTTGATCTGGTAGTTCTTGGTCCAGTCCCGGTTGCCGGAGATGATGCGCAGGAGCTCCTCTCCGATGGAGCGGTTCTGGGCGAAGCCGATGACCTCGGTCTCGGTGATCTTGGGGCTGCCGAGAACCGAGGTCGAAACGATCTTGTTGCGGTCCTTGATGAGCAGCGCGCGGGCTTCCTTTCCGCCGACCCGGGAGAGCTTGATCTTCTGCATCACGGTCATCTTCTGGACCGCGGCGTAGAGGCTGCTCTCGAGCTCTTCGTCCTCGAGGTCGTCGTCGTTCTCCTGGGCGAGGAGCTTGGCGACGTCGCTCATGCCCTCGCCGAGCATCTCGAGGACGGCGGCCTCGGCGTCGGCCTCGTCGATCTCTTCCTCTTCGGTGGTCTCGCGTTCCTCGAGTCCCAGGAAGGTGAGGATCCGTTCGATGACGGCGCGTCCGGTCAGCGGGTTCGCGCCGAGGGCGTCGACGATCTCCTCGCAGCGCATCATGCGCTCCTGGTTCTGACTGATGATATCCACGACCCGGCTGTGGGGCAGCGTGGCGAGCCAGGCGATCGTCGTGTCGTCCGTCGCCGGATTGAGCGAGAGCGCTTCGCACCACTGCTCGTTCTCCTCGTGGACCCGGGCGAGGACCGAGAGCAGGGCGGGGTGGGCGGGGCCGGAGACCACGGTGCCGAGGACGTGCTCCGGGAGCTCCTCGAGGCTCTTTCGTGCCCTGTCCTTGACCGAGGTATCGGGATCGTTCGCGAGCACGAAGAGGACCGTCGCGAGCTCGATCGGCTCGAGGGGCAGGGCGCCGCGTGCCGCCATCTGGCGGGCCTCGAGGGGCGCGTCCCGCCGGGCGTACTTCTCCGCCTGGGCGGAGAGCTTGAGCTTCACCTTGACCGAATGGTCCTGAGTCTCTTCCGACAACGCGCGTCACTCCCGACCGCGTCCTCCCGGAGTCCGCGGCGATCCGACGCCACGGAGTACTCCGCGGCGCATTCGTCCGGAGAGTGCATCGGTCAGGCAAGAAGCCGACTTGATGGCGAGGGGATCAACCCTCGGGTCGGTTCTTCTCGAAGAGGATCCGCAGGCCGTCCAGGGTCAGGAAGGGCACGACCTGGTCGATGGCCTTGCTCTCCTCCGCGATCCGCCGGGCCAGGCCCCCGGTCGCCACGACCCGGGCGTTCGCCCCGAGCTCCTCGCGGATCCGCCCGATCATGGAGTCGACGAGCCCCGAGTAGCCGTAGAGGAGGCCCGATTGCAGTGCGCCCGTCGTCGTTCGACCGATGACGGACTTCGGCCGCGCGATCTCGACCCGGTGGAGCTTCGAGGCGCGCTCGAAGAGGGCCTCCATCGAGATGTGGATGCCCGGCGTGATCACGCCGCCGAGGTACTCGCCGCGCTCGGAGATGCAGTCGAAGGTGGTCGCGGTCCCGAAATCGACGGCGATGATCGGACCTCCGAAGAGCTCGTAGGCGGCGACCGCGTTCACGATCCGGTCGGCACCGACCTCGTGCGGGTTCTCGTAGCGGACCGGCATGCCGGTTCGCATGCCGGGGCCGACGATCTGCGGGGGCTGGCCGAAGAGCTTGGCCGAGACGCGCTCCCAGATCGGGACGACGGGCGGGACCACGCTCGAGAGGATCACGTCGGTGATCTCGCTCGTCCGTCGGTTCTCGGTCGCGAAGAGCGCGGAGAGGGAGATCACCAGCTCGTCGGAGGTCTGCTCGCGATGGGTGGAGACGCGCCAGTGCTGGGAGAGTGTGCCTTCCCCCTGCTCGTCGTAGTCGTAGACGCCGAGGGACACGTTCGTGTTGCCGACGTCGATCACCAGGAGAACGGGGGAGCTCACGGGATTTCCTCTCGCGGGGCGTGTTCGGGAGACGGGGCGCGTTCCGGGAAGGGGCGAATCGGGGGGACGGCGCCACCGGGCCGGGAGTTTTGCGGGCCAGGGGGGGCTTCGCCAGCGGCAGCCGAGAGAGCCGTCTCAGGCGCCGCCGGAGCCGCGCCGGCGCTTCGAAAGGGTGACGTCCCCCGCCATCACCCGGATCGTTTCGCCGGTTCGGGGCCCCTCGGTGATCTCGACCTCGAGCGCACCGTCCGGCGCGATCCGCCGGGCGAGCCCCTCCACGCGACCGCCGCCGATCTCCTCCACCCCGATCGCTTCGTCGGTCATGCGGAAGAAGGCCTCGAAGCGCGGCCGGATCGCTTCGAAGCCGCCGCGGGCATGGAGCTCGAGCTGGGCCTCGAGGCGCTCGAAGAGGTGGCGCGTGAAGGCGACCCGGTCGACCGGCGCGCCGATCTCACTCGAGAGGCTGGTGGCCAGCTCGCGGAACTCGTCGGGGAAGGTCTCGCGGTCGACGTTCAGGTTCACGCCGATGCCCAGGACCGCGAAGGCGATCCGCGTCCCTTCGGCGCTGCTTTCCATCAGGATGCCGGAGGTCTTGCGTCGGCGGATGAGCACATCGTTCGGCCACTTGATCTCGACTGCGTCCTCGTCGCCGAGGAAATGCGCCACGCTCTCGGCGACGGCGACCGCGGCGCAGAAGATCAACGTCGGTGCATCGGCGATCGAGCCGGTCGGCCGGAGCAGGATCGAGGTGTAGAGGTTCTGATTCGGCGGCGAGTAGAAGGTGCGGCCGAGGCGACCGCGGCCCGCGGACTGGGCCTCCGCGACGACGACGGTCCCGGCCCGAGCGCCCTCGCGCCCGAGATCGAAGGAGACCCGGTTGGTCGAGTCCGTGTCGTCGAGGTGCTCGTAGGTCCGGCCGACCCAGCGCGTGTCCAGGCCCCGCTGGACTTCGTCGGCGAAGAGTCGGTCGGGCACGCCCGTCAGCCGGTAGCCGCCGCCACGCTCGCCCTCGATCGCGTAGCCTCGCTTGCGCAGCGCGCCGACGTGCTTCCACACCTGCGCTCGGGTCACGCCGAGCTGCGTCGAGAGCGTCTCGCCGGAGAGCGGCTCGTCGCCCGCTTCCCGAAGCGCTGCGAGCACCGATTCCGCACCGGTCATCTCGTGCCGCCGTCCTCGTCGACGAGGTCGATCTCGAGGGCGACGTCCGCGGAATCGACCGAGTGGGTGAGGGCGCCCATCGAGATCCGCGCGACACCGGTCTCGGCGTAGGCGCGCAGATTGTCTTCGTGGATGCCACCGGAGGCTTCGAGGACGACGTCCTTCGCGTGCTTCTCGACGATGCGTCGAATGGTGTCCGGGTCGAGGTTGTCGAGGAGGAGGAAACGCGCGCCGAGCTCGATGGCCCGGTCGGCCATCGCCTCGCTCTCGACCTCGATCTGGACCGGAACGCCGGCGGGCGCCTTTCGGACGGCGCGTTCCACCGCGGCGTCGAGGCTGCCGGCGGCGGCGATGTGGTTGTCCTTCACGAGCAGCGCGTCGAAGAGGCCGATCCGGTGGTTCACGCCGCCGCCGACCGCGACGGCGTACTTCTCGAGCATCCGCCATCCGGGCGTCGTCTTGCGGGTGTCGACGAGATCGACGGGACAGTCGGCGACGAGATCGACCAGTCGGCGGGTCTGGCTCGCGATCCCGCAGAGGCGTCCCATGAAGTTGAGGGCGGTCCGCTCGGCGGTCAGGATCGATCCGTAGCGTCCATGGATCCGCAGCAGCGGCTGTCCGGGCGAGGCGAGGCTCCCGTCCTCGACGTCCGGGGCGACGATGACTTCGAGATCCCCGTCGACGCGACGGAAGACCTCGCGCGCAACGTCGAGGCCGCAGACCACGAGCGACTGTCGGGCCTCGATCCGAGCACGTCCTTCGCGGGCCGCGTCGACCGTCAGCTCGCTCGTGAGATCGCCGGAACCGACGTCTTCGGCGAGCGCGAGGTCGAGCAGCACGGACCAGTCGTCGACCGACGGCGGCGAGGGGCGGGGATGCGCGGGGATGGACAAGGGACGGGCTCTCCGTGCGACCTGTCGTGATCGCGCGGCGAGTCTATCGCAGGCCAGCGGCCATTCCCGCCGAGCGCGAGCCCCCTTCGCCGAGCGCCCGCAGGCGAAGCACGAAACCTCCCGAGCAGGAGCCCCCTTCGCCGAGCGCCCGCAGGCGAAGCACGAAACCTCCCGGGCGGGAGCCCCCTTCGCCGAGCGCCCGCAGGCGAAAACCTAGTCGCCTTCGCCCTTCATTTTGCGGATCTCTTCGCGGACCAGGGTCTCGGCCATCTCGGGGATGACCTCCCACGCGATCTGCTCCACCCGGCCGATGACCTGCTTCACGATCGTCTCGGAGAGGTCCGAGAACGCTTCCCAGGCGACCTTCTCGAGGGTCTCCTGGATACGCTGCTCGACCATCGGCGAGAGGTCGGCGATCCGCGCGTCGGGCGCCGTCGCCGGCGGCGCGCCGATGGCGAAGTCGTCTCCGGCCGGCTCCTCGTCCGCGTCGATCGCGGGCGGCGTGAAGGGTTCCGCCTCGAGGGGCGAGGCGTCTTCTTCCTCGATCTCGAGGGCGTCGGTCGGATCCGCCGCCTCGGACTCGTCCTCGAGATCCGACTCGAGATCGGGCGCGAGCAGATCGTCGTCGACGTCGAGGTCCTGGCCTGCGCCGAAGGTGATGTCGGCCGGATCCGCCGTGGCCGTCGGAAGCTCGTCCAGCGGCGAGCCGGTGGCCAGGTCATCGAAGAGGTCGGTGTTCCCCGTGATCGGCGCAGCGGACCTGGATTCGGCCGGCGTCGCGACGGCGGGCCGATAGGCCTCCGGAAGCTCCGGGACCTCGACGAGGGCCTCGGGCTCCGGGATCGGCGCGGGGCGGGCTTCGTCTTCTTCATCGGCCGTCGGCGCCGTGGCGAGGTCGCTCGACGAGACGTCGTAGCCGGCGACGATCGTCTCCGCGGCGGCTTCGCGCGCGACGGCGGCGGGTTTCTCGGTCGGGGAGTCGATCGCGTCGTCGGGGATCGGCGCCTCGGTCGCCCCGAGGATCGCCGACTCCGAGATGTCCATCAGCGAGGAGAACGAATCTTCGCCGATGTCCGCGGGCGGCGGCTCGGCGGCCACCTGCTCGGAGACGTCGAAGGCGAAGTCGACGGAGCCGCCGGTCACGCTCGAGGGCGCGAGTCCCAACGGATCCTCGTCGTCGAGGCCCTGGACGACCGTCGCGTCCGGCTCCGGCGTCTTCGGCAGGTCGAAGGGGTCGCGGGCGGGCGGTGTCCCGAAGTCGGGCGCCTTCCTCGAAGAGGGGGCTTCTTCTTCGAGGGCCGCGTCGAGATCGGCCACGACCGTCGTGTCGGCCGGAATCGCGGTGTCGGAGATCACATCCGGCGAGGGCGCCGTTGCGCGATCCTGATCGATGTCCGCCGAGGGGACGTGGACGGTCAGGTCCTCGAAGCCGCCGGACGGTTCGTCGCCCGCCGCATCCCCGAGATTCGGGGAGGTCGAGGCATTGAGCTCGTCGGTGGCCACGAGGATGGTCGGCTCCCCCTCGGTCGGGACGGCATCGAGGGCCGCGTCGAGGTCCACCGGGCGCGCTGCAGGCAGCGGGTCGGCGGGTCGTTCTCCGACGGCAGGGCGCTCGAAGGGATCGGAGGAAGCAGAAGAGGTGGCGGAACGCGGCGCTAGGGGCGCCATCGGCGGGAGATCCTCGTCGGGCAGGACGGCGACGGTCGCGTCGTCCAGCTCCTCGCCGGCGGAATCGCGCTCTTCGTCCATCGACGCGCCGAGCGCCATCGTGCCGCCCGCCTGGTCGAGCTCCTCGGCGGCGCCGTCACCCGGCGCCCCGAAGAAATCGCTTCCGGGGGCGTCTTCGGCATCGAGCTGCGGCGTCAGGTCGAGGCTCGGCGCGGCGGTGGAGGTGTCGCCGCCGAGCTTCCCGTCGTTGGCGCCGAAGAGGTCCTTGGAGGCGGGGGTGCTGCCGAGGGAGGTCACGACCGTCTCTTCGCCGTCGCTTTCTGCGGGGGGCGCGGGCTTGGCCTCGGCCTCGATGACCGGGCTGGACTTGGCAGCCCGAACGGGAGGCGGTGACGGGGCCGCGGCCGCTTCCGTGATGACCTCGTTCACGCGCTCGACGAGGGCCTGGGCCTCGAAGGGCTTGGTGATCTGCCCGTTCGCACCGGCGGCGGTCGCGCGCGCCTCGTCGAACGCCTCGAAGGTTCCTGTCAGGAGGAGGACCGGGGTGCCGGCGAGGGCGGGATCCTGCTTGATCGCCTCGCAGACCTCGTACCCGGACTTGCCGGGCATCACCACGTCCGCGAGCACGACGTCGGGCTGGATTTCCCGGGCCATGGTCACGGCGTCGTCGCCGTTGTCGGTCGAGACGATCTCGATCGACTCGTTGGCGAATGACAGACCGACCAGCTTCTGGATGACGACCGAATCGTCGGCCAGCAAGAGCTTCTTGGACATCAGGACCCCCCCCTAATCGGGCCCTGAGGACCCGAATCCAGCGGCGAGCGTACCGCTCGATGGGCTTATCGTCGCGATGTTGCGCATGATTGAATGGTTTTTTGCCGGTCGGTGAGGGAAAACCTGGGGGCCCCGGACCGATCCGGCCGCGCGAACGGGACGGGGGCTTCTCGGAGTCAAGCCCCTTCGATTCCCCTCCGATAGGACCCGAATGAGCGCCACGCTGCCCGTGGCCCGAGGAGAAACGACCGGATGCTGCTTCGCTCGGCTGCGAGCACCCACGTCGGCATGCGCCGTGAGGCGAACGAGGATCGGTACGCGATCGTGCCGGAGCTCGGGCTCTATCTGGTGGCGGACGGGATGGGCGGCCACAAGGCCGGGCAGGTGGCGAGTCACCTCGCCGCAGAAGGGGCGATCCGCGCAATCGATGCGCTCCAGGGGGCTTCGGTCAGTCTCGCCGAGCGACTTCGCCACGCGGTGGCCTGCGCCAACCGGGAGATCTTCACCGCGGCTCAGGCCAAGCCCGAGCTCGGCGGGATGGGCACGACCTTCGTGGGCATGCTCTTCGGGGGCGAGCGTCTGGCCCTCGCCCACGTGGGAGACAGCCGCGCGTACCTCCTCCGGCAGGGCCGGCTGCGCGGTCTGACCGACGACCACTCGATCGTCGGCGAGCTGCTCCGGCGCCACGAGATCTCAGAAGAGGATGCTGCCCAACACCCCCACCGTCACGTGCTGACGCGCGCCCTGGGCGTTCGCCCGCGCACCGAGCCGGACCTCGCGGAGATGACGCCTCAGGAGGGGGACGTCTTCGTACTCTGCAGCGACGGACTGACCGGGCACATCGACGACGAAGAGATCGCCGAGCGCATCGCGAACGAGGACGACCTCGAGGCCGCGGCCGCGGGCCTCGTCGACGCCGCCAACCGCGCTGGGGGCCAGGACAACATCACCGTCCTGCTCGTCCGCTACGAAAAGGACGACTGAGCGCGCTCTCGCACGGGTGCCGATGGAGGCCGTGCTTCGTCTGGGGGCGGACGGGCACCGTGCTCAAACATCCTCGGCGCGAAGAAAGGCGTGCTCGGACGGGTTTCTCGTCGCGCCTGCGGAACTGCGCGCGGCACCCGTCCGCCCCCAGCCTGCGGGCGCTTGCGCTGGGCGCTGTGGACACGCTCCCTCGTTGGGAATCAGGGGGACGCGCCGTGCCGACTCGACCGCCTGCGATCCCCGTCGGTCGGGGTTGGGGGAGCGCGTGCGCCGCGCGCAGTTTCGCAGCGCGCGCTCGATCGCCGATCAGAGACGGGCCCCCTGCGCGCGAGACTGTTTGAGCACGGTGTGCGTGCTCCCCCAGCGTTGGCACGGCACCCAGCGGCGGTGGGACGCGAGAATCAGCGGTCGACCATGCCCTTGAGCTTGGAGCGAAGCCGCATGACCGCCTTCGTGTGGATCTGGCACACGCGTGACTCGGTGATGCCGAGGATCCCGCCGATCTCCTTCATGTTGAGATCTTCGTAGTAGTAGAGCGAGACCACGAGGCGCTCCTTCTCGGGGAGCGAGCCGATCGTGTCGGAGATGACGTGCTTCGTCTCCATCAGCTTGAGGGAGGCGAAGGGGTTCTCCGAGTTCACGTCCTCGATGATGTCCGCGAAGGTCCCGGCGCGCTCGCCGTCGGAGTTCGTGCCGCGGATCTCTTCCAGGTTGACGAGGCTGATGCCGCGAACCTGGTTGATCAGCGTGTGGAACTTGTCGATCTCGAGTCCGAGGGAGTCGGCCACCTCGTCTTCGCTCGCCTGGCGACCGAGTCGCTGCTCGACCTCTCCGTAGGCGCGTTCGAGCTTGCGTCCCTTCTGGCGAACCGATCGCGGCACCCAGTCGAGGGAGCGGAGCTGGTCGAGGATCGCGCCCTTGATCCGAAACTCCGCGTAGGTCTTGAACTTGCAGTTCTTCTCGTGGTCGTACTTCTCGATCGCGTCCATCAAGCCGATCACGCCGGTGTTGTGGAGATCGTCGAGGTCGATGTGCGACGGGAGCCGGACGGCGATCCGGTTCACGATGTACCGGATGAGCGGGGTGTGCTCGAGGACGATCTCTTCTTTGAGGGGCGGCGGGATCTCGTCGAACTGCTCCCGGGCGTCGCGCATCCGAAGTTCCATTTCGCCCATCTCGACCGTCTTCTCAGTCATGTGCCGCCCGTTTTCTGCTGCGAGGGGGGAGTCGCAGCACCGCCCGAATCGAAACCGAGGCGGAAAATGAATTGGTGAGCCTGCGATCGTTCGCGCTCGGTCTTGCACGAGCGCTGCGATACGGACGCACCAAGAAGCACGGGACGTGCCAACGCATGCGGCTTTCTGGGGGAAAACCTCGATTTCGCAGCCACTTGCACTCGGCTGGAAAGCGCGGACGGGGAAAGCCGAGCGATCCTCGACGCTTGCCGTGGAAAGCGCATTCCGCCGGAGCGCACGTTCGTCGATCGGCTGCCTGCCAATCCGGATGGCGGCTCTCGGCGGCCGCCGGCAGAAGCGTCAAGGACCCGACGATTCGCCGTTTCTTGCATTGCAGATTGATTCAGGGTGAAAGGGCCTTCGGGGTTCGACGAGCCCGGTGGTGCATCGACCCCCGAGGTTCGCCGGAACGTTCCGATCCACCTTTGCTCGCGTCCCACGCGAATGGATCCAATCGGATCGCAAGGCGAACCGGCCGAATCCCATGCCGATGGAGGGGCGGGGGCGTGGGAGGGGCCCGGTGTTCCGGGCTAGAGAAAGCGAAGCGGCGCGGTGCGGGACGAGGAGACCACGGCGGGAGGAGGGCTAGCCGCCCTCGGGCGGGACGATGCCCCGCTTCTTGATCTTCTCGATCAGCGTCGTGCGGTTGAGCCCGAGGAGTCCGGCGGCGCGGTTCTTGTTCCAGTGGGTGTGGTCGAGGGCCTGCTCGATCAGCTCGGTCTCGAAGCGTCCGACGACGGCGTTGAAGTCGACGCCGGTCGACGGCACCCGCGGCGCAAGGGTCTGGGAGATCGGTTCCGCCCGGATCTGGGCGGGGAGGTCCTCGACCTCGATGTCCCCTTCGCCGACGAGGACGGTCAGGCGCTCGGTGACGTTCTCGAGCTCGCGCACGTTGCCCGGCCAGTGGTAGTCCATCATCTGCTGCATCGCTTCGTCGGTGATGCCCGCGACCCGGGTGCCTCGTTCGGACCGGGCCCGGTCGAGGAAATGGTGGACGAGCAGCGGCAGGTCCTCGATCCGCTCGCGCAGGGGCGGGACCTCGACCGGCAGGACGTTCAGGCGGTAGAAGAGGTCCTCCCGGAACTCGCCGGTCTCGATCATGTGCGAGAGGTCGCGATGGGTCGCCGCGATCACGCGGACGTCGACCTTCTGCGTCTTGGACGAACCGACCGGCTCGAAGGTCCGCTCCTGCAGCACGCGCAGGAGCTTGACCTGCAGGCTCGGGCTCATGTCGCCGATCTCGTCGAGGAAGATCGTGCCGCCGTGGGCGAGGGCGAAGCGCCCCTCGCGATGGTTCACGGCGTTCGTGAACGCGCCCTTCACGTGTCCGAAGAGCTCGGACTCGAGGAGCTCTTCGGGGATCGCACCGCAGTTGACGGTGACGAGCGGTCGCTCGGCGCGACGACTGTTGAAGTGGAGCGCACGCGCCACGAGTTCCTTGCCCGTGCCGCTCTCGCCGGTGATCAGGACCGTACTCTCGGTGTCCGCGACCTTCTCGACGACCGAGAGGGTCCGGCCGAGGCTCGGGCTCTTGCCGATGATGCTGTCGAACTTGTGGCGGGACTGGAGCTGGCGGTGGAGTGTCCGGTTCTCGCTCTTGAGGCGGCCGTGCTCGATCGCCTTGTCGACGAGCTTGCGCACGACGTCGAGCCGTTCCTGCTCGAAGGGCTTCTCGAGGTACCAGAAGGCGCCGGCCTGCAGGGCTTCGAGGGAATTCTCGGGCGTGTTGTACCCGGTCATCACGATGCACGGCAGGTCGGGAGCGACGTCATGGATCTGGCGCACGAGCTCGAGCCCGTTGATGCCCGGCATCTGGATGTCGCAGAGGACGAGGTCGATCCGCTCGCTGGCGACGAGGGTCAAGGCCTCTGCGGCGTCGGGGGCCGTGACCACCTGGTGGCCGACGCGCAGCAGGATGCGTTCGAGGGCACGGCGATACAGCTCCTCGTCGTCGACGACGAGGACGGTCGAAGGGGACAGGGACTGCAGGGTGGTTCTCCGCCTGGCGGAGGGGGCTGCCGAAGTGTAACGCAACCGTTTCGCGGGTCACCCGTCCGTCGGAGCGCAGGGGACCGACCCGTCGCGATGCCGCGGCGACGGGGATCGGCTAGTCTGGGCGTCCCCCGCGCAGGAAGCGTGGTCTCCGGACCGACGCGAAGGAGATTCCTGCACCAGCGATGGCATCTGGAAGCCGTCTCGAGAACGTCGAAGCGACGAGGGGGACGCGGTGAGCGTGATGGCGCCGACGGTCCGCGACACGGGTGCGCCCGCGCACGACGGCGTGATCAGGATCATCGTTCTCACACCCGGTGAGGATCCCCTCGGCGGCCCCGCCCCCATGTCCGTCGAGACGACGGCGGCACTCGCGCGCCTGGGCGATCCGGTGGAGCTGCTGCGCGCCCTCGATGCGGACGAGCTCGCCGAGCAGGTTCGCGATCCGTCGATCGATGGCGTGCTCTTCGACCGGCTACCGGCGACCGCCGTCGCGGAAGGCCTCGATCGGATTCCTTCCGAGGGACCGCCGGGCATCGTGGTGATCGAAGGGGACGGCGAGGCCGAGGCGCTCGAGGCCTTCCGGTCCGGCGCCTCCGACTGCGTCCACTTCGGACCGGACTACGAGAACGTGCTTCCGGTCGTGCTTCTCGAGCAGGTCCAGCGTTGGCGCGGGGATCGGCAGCGGCGCTTGTCCGAGGAGCGCATCCGTTTCCTCGAGGACCTGAACACCGGGATCGTCTCGGCGATGCCGGCCGGTCTCGTCGTCGTCGACGGCGGCGGGCTGATCGTCTCCGAGAATCCCGAGTTCGCGCGGCGTTTTCCGTCCCGCTCGCATGGGGGCGCGGCCGAGTTCCTGGCCGCTCGCCTCCCCGCCGAGCTCGTCGAGGCGTTCGATGCGCTCGTTCGCGGCGAGTCGGCGGACGCGCCGCCGCTCCGCCTCGTCCGCGTCTCCGACGAGGACGGCACGGCCAGGGCCTACGAGATCCGGCACCGGATCCTCGACGACGCCGATCGCACGCTGCTCGTCCTTTCGGACGTGACGGAGAGCGAGTGGCTCTCGGAGCGACTCGAAGTGCTGCGCCGGGACACCCGCGACATCATCGAGAACATCAACAGCGCGCTCATCGTCGTCGATCTGGGCGGGCGGATCAGCTTCGCGAATCCGGCGGCCGAGCGGATCCTCGGTGGGCAGGACGGGGACCTCGGAGGGCGCCAGATCGAGGACTGGTTCGGACCGCCGGGCGACGGACCGCATCCGATCGAGGCCTGCCTCCACGACGGGACCCGAAGCCGGGGCGCGGAGACGCTGCTGCGTCGCGCGGACGGGACGTGGATTCCGGTCGGGATCTCCTGCTCGCCGCGACTCGACGGCGCCGGGCTGTCGCGCGGCGTCGTGGCTGTCTTCCAGGACCTGTCCGAGATCAAGGAACTCGAGCTCCATGTCCGGCAGACGGAGAAGATGGCGTCGATCGGTCAGCTCGCCGCCGGCGTCGCTCACGAAGTCAACAACCCGATGGGGTTCATCCACGCGAACCTGCATCAGATGTCGGAGTACCTGACGGACCTCGAGAAGTATTTCGAGGCGACCGATCGGCTCCAGCGCGCGGCGGTCGAAGGGGACCTCGAGGTGGTCCGCGCGGCGGCGGAAGACGTGCAGACGGTCGCTCGGGAGATCGACCTCGAGTTCGTTCGCTCCGACTTCGAGAAGGCGTTGATGGAGTCGGGGGAGGGCGCGGAACGCATCCGCCACATCGTGAAGGATCTTCGGGACTTCTCGCGACCAGACCTGCCCGCCCGCTCCGAGGCCGACGTGAACCAGGCGATCGATTCGACCGCGAACATCGTCTACACGATGATGAAGCACGACGTCGTGCTCGAGAAGGACTACCGCGAGCTGCCGAAGATCGAGGCCTATCCGATGCAGCTCAAGCAGGTGTTCATGAACCTGCTGGTGAACGCGCACCAGGCGATCGAGGCGCGAGCGGATCGCGGCCAGGGCGACCAGAAAGGCATCATCCGGATCGAGACGGAGGAGGTCGGAGCCGAGATCTGCATCCGGATCGCAGACACGGGCGTCGGGATTCCCGAAGACGCTCGCGCCCGGATCTTCGAGCCCTTCTTCACGACCAAGCCCGTCGGGACCGGCACGGGACTCGGACTCTCGACCTCCTTCAATATCATCGAGCGCCACGGCGGTCGGATCACCGTGGAGAGCGAGGAAGGGGCAGGCACCGTCTTCGAGGTCTGGCTGCCGATCGCTCCGCCGGGAACCGAGCGGCGCTCTCCGGCGGACGAGGTGTGAGCGGCGGACGTCCCATCGTGCTCCTCGTCGACGACGAGCCGGGGGTGCTCTCGGCGCTCCGGCGGACGCTCCGGCGCGAAGGCCTCGCGATCGAAACCGCCACGAACGGGACGGAGGCGCTCGACCGCGTGCGCACCGGCGCGCCGGTCGACCTCGTGATCTCCGATCACAAGATGCCCGGCCGGACCGGCGTCGAGCTGTTGACCACGATCCGTGCGGAGTCACCGGGCACGGCGCGCATCCTGCTGAGTGGCTGGACGTCGGAGATCGATCCCGCTGAGCTGCGAGCAGCGGACTGCGCGGCGGTGCTCTCGAAGCCCTGGGACGACGAGGAGCTCAAGACCGGGATCCAGGCGGCGCTCGGGCGCGACTAGCCCGCCTCAGTCTTCCGGCGTGAGCCCGCGCAGGGTCTCCAGGTCGGTCGACTGCGTGTTCTTCGCACCGACGAGCAGGATCCGGAAGCGTCGCGCCTTGCCGCGTCCGTAGTAGATGCGTCCCTTGCCCGCGAAACCGAGCTCGAAGACCTGCACGCGGTCGGGCAGGCCGCCGACCTTGCGACGGACGGCGACGTTCTCGGCTTCGTCGGCGAGGCGCTTGATCGCTTCCTCGGCCCTCAACTTCTGGGCTTCGTCGCCGAGCGCGGCGATCCCGTCGAGGGCGCGGTCGTCGATCTCGATCGTCTTGTAGAGGGTGCGGAAACGGCGCGCGATCCGCTCCGCTTCCCGCGTGCGGCCGCGTCCCGCGCCGCGCGTCACCCGCTTGAGGTTCTGCTCGAGTCGATCGATCTCGCCGTCCTTCGCCTCGAGGTCGGTCGTCGCCTCTTCGAGCAGATCCTCGAGGGCCCGGACCTCCTGGGCGAGGCCGACCGCGCTCTCCGCTTCGGTGCGAAGTGCCTCTTCGCGCTCGGCGAGGGAGGCCAGCCGATCGCGCAGGGACGCGCGCTCCCGCTCGAGTGCCTCGATCTCTTCGCCGTGCTCCCGCTCGAGCGGCTCGACCTGGCCCAGGCGGGCGCGGGTCTCACGAAGCTCGGCCTCGATCTCGGCGGCGCGCCCGGCGGCGGCGTTCCGATCCGAGAGAGCGAGGCCCAGGCGTTCGCGTTCGCGTCCGGTGACCCGGTGGTTCGCGACGTAGACGACGACGATCAGGATCGTCGAGTAGAGGATCAGGACGAGGTTCGAGGCCAGGGCGTTGTGGGGCAGCGTCACGCTCACCCGCGCCGTCGCGGGGAGGAACTCCATCCATTCGCTCGCGGAACCGGTGCCCGGAAGGGTCGGAGTGAGGGCCTCGCGGCCGTAGCCGCCGACGTAGAGCCAGGTCTCCCCGTCCTGAGCGAGGACCAGCGTCGTTACGTCGAGGCCGCCGAGCCAGACCCAGGCGGACGCGTCGACCGCGGCATGGATCCCCTCGGCGAGCTGCGCCTCGAGGGGGCGGGTATGCGAGAGCAGCGCGACGGACCGGTCGACGCGGTTCTGGAAAGCGGTCTCGAGGAACGCCTCGGCGATCCAGACCGTGATCAGGTACGCGAAGAGCAGGGCGAAGAGGCCGACGTAGAACGCATAGAAGGCGCCGAATCGATCGTGCACGCCGTCGACGGCCGGGTCGCGGACCCGATCGGTCGCCGCGAGTCCGCTGCGCGAGGCGGCGTCGTTCGCTTCTTCCCGGGGATCGGTTCGCGGCATCGCGCGCATTGTACCCCCGGGACGCAGGTCCGCCCGGGTCGCGCCGCGAAGCGTCGCCGACCCGCTACCGTCCCGGCCATGCGCGTCGTCGACCTCGACCGAGACATGAGTGACGTCATCCCGACCGGGATGTCGCCCGACAGTGAATTCCTCTTCGATCGCATGACCGAAGCCACGCTCTACGCGACCTGTGCGGATCCGGGGCGGCTCGTGCTCGACGTCGCGAGTGGCGTGGGCCAGGACTCCGTCGCACTCGCGAAGGACGGCGCGACGGTGATCGGCGCGGAGCCGTCCGCTCGCATGACGGAGATGGCGAAGCTCTTCAGCGCCGAGAGAGTCGCTCCGGACGAGGTCGGTCCGGAGTGGGTGAGCGGCTGGGCGGACGCGCTCCCCTTCGCGGCGGACGCCTTCGATGCCTCGTTCTGCAAGGGCGCCCTGGACCACTTCGACGACCCGGAATCGGCGATCGCCGAGATGGCGCGAGTGACGAAGCGCGACGGACGCGTCGTCCTCGCGATCGCGAATTTCGATTCGCTGGCGTGCCGCGTGACGCGCGCGATCGATGCGTTTCGCGAAGACTGGCTCGGCTGGCCGCCGCTCCGCGGACGGCGCGGCTACGACACGCCGAGCGATCACTTCACCCGCTACGAGCTCGCGCTGATGAAGGAGCAGGCCTCGCGACACGTCGACATCGAGACGGCCCTCGGTGTCTCGATCGGCTGGGGACTGCCCGGTTGGGCGACCCTCGTCTGTCACCTGCCGCGCCCGTTGGCCTTCGCGCTCCTGCGCGGTCTGGATGCGCTCGCGCGGCACTTTCCGACCCTGGCGGACGTCGTCGTGATCGTGGGCCGGCCGAGACCCTCGCGGCGGGCGGCCTAGCGGCGTCCGGCGCGGTTGCGATCGACGACTTCCTGGTAGACGTCGGCGGTCGCCGCGGCCACGCGAGGCCAGGACAGGGACTCGAGAACCCGCTCGCGGCCGCGCTTGGCCATCATCGCGCGCGCCTCGGTGTTCTCGAGCAGGGTGCGGACCCCGCGTGCAATCGAATCGGGATCGTCCCGCTCGGCCAGGACTCCACCCTCGGTCAGCTGCATGACTTCCGTCAGCGCGCCCGCGCGCGTCGCGACGACCGGGGTCCCGCAGGCCATCGCCTCCACCGCGGGAAGTCCGAATCCCTCGTACCGCGACGGCACGACCACGACCGCAGCCTCCCGGTAGAGCCGCACGAGCTCGTCGGACTCGACCCGGCCGGTGAGTCGAAGTCGATCGAGTACGCCGACCTCCTGCGCCCACGCGCGGACCTGATTGTCCGGGCTGTCGTCGTCGACCAACGTGAGCGTGACGTGCTCCGGGAGCTTCGCGAGGGACCGGATCAGGGTTCGGATGCCCTTGTTCGGATCCGTCGAGCGGCCGACCGTCAGGAGGTTCGCATCACGCTTCGCGACCGTCGGATCCGGCGAGAAGAGCTCGACGTCGAGTCCGTTGCGCACGTTGCGGAGACGCTCCGGGCGCACGCCGAAGTCCTGGACGATCTGGCGACCGCTCACCTCGGAGGACGTGAAGACGGTATCGAGCCGGCGCGCGACGAAGGCCTGCATGCCGATCGGGTAGAACTTCATGGTCCCGACGGCGTCCTTGAACGTCTCGTCCCGCACGAACGACGCCCGTCGGTCGACGGTCAGCGGGTGGTGCACGGTCGTCACGACCGGCAGCCCCATCGCCTTGAGGCCGAGCAGTCCGTAGCCGAGACACTGGACGTCGTGGACGATGTCGAACTGCCGACCCGCTCGGAGGAGGTCGGCCATCCGGCGGAAGACCCGCACGCTGAAGGCGAAGGGCTCGGGAAGGAAGCCGATTCGACTGGCGGCGAGCTCGTAGAAGTCGAGCGGTCGCAGGATCTGGAGCGGGTCCTTCTCCGGCACGATCTGGTCGAACTGCTCGAGGACCCACTTCGCCCAGAACTGCTGGTTGGGGAAGCGCTCGACGGTGGCCCACGGCATGTCATCGGGATAGGGCGGGCCGACGAGGACGTGGACGTCGTGTCCCATCCGCGCCATCTCGCGGGCGAGGAACCAGAGGTAGATCCCCTGGCCGCCGGAGTTCATGTTGCCGCGGTAGGCGACGAACGCGATCCGGAGCTTGCGGTCGCTCGCTCCCCGGGCCATCGGAGCAGCCCTAGGCCGCGGCCGAGAGCGCGTCGCTCCCGGTCGATTCGTGCCCGGCGGCGACCGTCCCGTCCGCGCGCTTGTCACCGTAGAGGATGATGCTCTTCGGACATACGAAGTTGAGCGCGCGCTCGAGCCTGGCCATCAGCGGCGAGCCCGTCGCCCGGATCAGGAACTCGCGATAGGCACGAACGAGGGCGCTGTCGTCCGCATCGGGGAGGTGCATCACGCTTCGCAGCACCCAGTAGGGGGTGTGGAAGCCGTGGGCGAAGCCACACCCGACGGTGTCGAAGCCGGCGGCGGCCATTCCTTCCGCGAGGTCGCGGGGCCGGAAGATCCGGATGTGGCCGCCCGGGCTCTCGAAATACTCGTCGCCCAGCCGCAGATAGAGGTGCTCGCTGGTCGCGGTCGGAATCGTGATCGCCACCTTCGCGCCGGGCTTCGCCACGCGGTAGAGCTCGCGGATCGCGGCGCGGTAGTCGTGGACGTGCTCCATGACCTCGCTGCAGATGATCCGGTCGAAGGAGGCGTCGGCGAAGGGCAGGTGGAACGCGTCGCCCTGGAGCATCGCGCCCATCCGGCCGTGCTCCTCGCCGCGCTGCCGCAGGTTCTTCGAGGCCTCGCGCATCGCGTCGAGATCGAGGTCGAGGCCGACCACCGTCGCGCCGCGATAGAGCGAGCCGAAGCAGTGGCGGCCTTCGCCGCAGCCCGCGTCGAGCAGCCGGTGCCCCGGCTGGATGTCAAGCCGCTCGAGATCGACGGTCAGCAGCATGGCTCGCCCCTCGTCTGGCTCCGCTTCGCGAAGCGTGGATCACCTCCTCGAAGACGCCGACCATCTCGGCGGCGGCCTGGTCCCACTGGAAGAGCTTCTCGACGCGCGCACGGGCGGCCCGGCCCATGCGTTCGGTCTCGTCGGGGTCGCGAAGGATCTGCCACATCGCGTCGGCCATCGCGGGCGCGTCGCGCTGGGGCACGAGGCGACCGGCATGGCCGTCGGTCCCGACGACCTCCGGAAGCGCGCCGGCGGCGTTCGCGATCACGGACAGGCCACACGCCATCGCCTCGCTGGCCGGGAAGCCGAAGCCCTCGAAGAAGGACGGGACGAGGGCGACCTTCGCCGTCGAGTACTGCTCGACGAGCTCGGGCACGGTCAGCATCCGGTCGATGATCTGGATGCGGTCCTTCAGCCCGTACTGCTTCGTGAGTCGCGGGACGAGGCCGTGGGACGGGATCCGACCGTCGACGATCTTGAGCGTCACGTGCTCGGGCAGCATCGAGAGCGCCTCGAACATCGTGCCGATGCCCTTCTTTCGGTCCTCGGTCCGGCCCACGAAGAGCAGGTCCGCCTCCTTGGGCTTGTCGATCGGGTGGAAGATGTCCGTGTCGGTTCCGTTGTAGACGACCGAGACGTTCTTCTGCGAGATCTTGAAGTACTTCTCGATGGCTTCGCGGGAAGCCTGCGAGACCGTGACGATCTTCGAGAGTCGCGGGGCGACGAATTGCTGCATCGTCAGCGGGAAGTAGAGGGTTCGTTCGACCCGCTTGCGGAGAGAGGGGTCGATCGTGAAGTCGGCTTCGCGGTCGATGTGGAGCGGGTGGTGGATGACCGAGACGACCGGGACGCCCATCGCCTGGATCCCGAGCAGGCCCCAGGACAGGCACTGGTTGTCGAAGACGACGTCGAAGCGATAGCGCTTCTGGATCTCCCGCCAGCGCCGCATCAGGCGGAAGCCGAAGGTCTGCATCTCGGGGAAGACGCCGAAGCGCGACACGCCGAGCTCCCAGAGCGAGAGCGGCTTGAGGAGCGAGAAGGGCCGCTCGGGGTCGAAGGCCTCTTCCGTCGTGTTCCCGAAGACATTGTCGTTCGGGATCTCGTGGAGCGGAATGCCTTCCTCGAGATCCGGGAAGGGCGGGCCGGCGAAGACGTGGACGTCGTGGCCGGCGCGCTTCCACTCGCGCGCGAGGTAGGCCGCGTAGATGCCCTGGCCGCCGCAGAACATGTTGCCGCGGTAGGTGAGGAGAGCGATGCGCATGGCGTGGATGGGGGCGCCGTTCGGCTATGCGGCGTTGCTGGCCGCATCGTCGGCCGACTTGGTCACCGCGCCGGACTCGTCGGTCGGCTCGTCCTCGCCGGAGGCGAGAGCGATGTCGGCCTCGACCTGGATCGTGGCGATCGTGTACCCGACCCACGCCACGAGTCCGAGCGCGAAGAGGGTGAGGATCGCGACCGGGATCGCGAGGGCGAGGTAGCTGCCGTTCAGGATGCCGATCACGAAGAGCAGCGCGGCGATGCCGGCGGCGGCCGTGATCGCCCAACCCTGGTTGCGGGAGGTCTGGTTCATGGGGGCCTCTTCTGGGGATGGTCTGGAGATGAGGATTGTGTCGGACCGCCACGCTTCACGCGCAGAGCGGTCGACGGCCGCGCCACCTGGACCGACCGACCGCTGGGCAGTCCAGCACGGCCCGCGATCGCGGCTTTCGAGCATCGCAGAAAGATTGTGGGGCCGGGGGGCCGCAGCGGCCGGAGTATTCCGGATTCCCCTTCACTGTCAACCAGTTGAACCCATCGCGGCGGGCGGCCCAGCGGGCGCGGGATTCCTGTTCGAGAGGGTGCGTACGCGCCCTTCCGGCCTAATCTCCCGCCCATGCGAGTCGTGGGATTGATGTCGGGGACCTCGGCGGACGGGATCGATGCCGCGGTGGTCGACTGGCCCGACGACGGACGGGCGACGCCCTTCGAGCTGGTTGCCTACCGGGAGACGCCCCATCCCGCCGATCTCCAGCAGGCGATCCACCGATTGGCCGCCCTGGAGCTACCCGCCGGGGAGGTCCTCGCCGAGCAGCTTCGGCTCGATGCGATCCTGGGCGACGCCTTTTCGGAGGCGACGCGGGCGCTGCTCGCGGAGGCGGGGCTCGATCTCGCGTCCGTCGACGCGATCGCATCCCATGGCCAGACGATTGCCCACCACCCCGAGCACGGCGGCACGCTCCAGATCGGCTGCCCCGATCGGATCGCCGATCGGCTCGAGCGCCCGGTGGTCGCCGACTTCCGCCGCCGGGACATGGCGAACGGCGGGGAGGGCGCACCGCTCGCGCCGTTCTTCCATCACGCGGTCTTCAGCGACCCGAGCGAGCCGCGCGGCGTGCTGAATCTCGGGGGGATCGCGAACCTCACCTGGCTTCCCGCCGGCGGCGCGCCCGACGACGTGATCGCCTACGACGTCGGACCCGCCAACGCCCTGGTCGATGGGGTGATCGCCCTCGCGACCGACGGCGCGGAGCGCTTCGACCGAGACGGTGCCCGGGCGTCCGCCGGTCGCGTCCGTCGGGACTGGCTCGACGAGATGCGGGCGGATCCCTATCTCCATCGCTCGCCCCCCAAGTCGACGGGTCGGGAGCACTACGGGGCGGCGGAGGCGGCGGGCTGGTGGGCGCGGGCCCGGCGCGAAGACGTCCCACTCGAGGACGTGCTCGCGACGCTGGTCGCCGGGAGCGTCGAGCCGATCGCCAACGCCTGGCGGGACCACGCCGGGGACGGCGCGGGCGGGCGGCTGCTCGTCGGCGGCGGCGGCGCACGCAACGCCTTCGTGATGGCCGAGCTCGCCCGGTTGCTTCCGGGGGTGGCCGTCGAGTCGATGGACGCGATGGGCGTTCCGTCGGATGCCGCGGAGGCGATGGCGTTCTCATTGATGGGCCGCAACGCGCTGCTCGGGATTCCGAACCAGCTGGCGCGGGTGACCGGTGTCGACCGGGCGCGGGTGCTCGGTGTGATCCACGGACGCGAGTGGCTGCGTTAGGCGAACGCCCTAGAGCTTGACGGCCATCCCGTCGTCCGCCGTCTCGATCTCGAGCTTGCCGCGCTCCCGCGCCATCTCTTCGCCGAGATGCGTCAGGATGAGTCGGCCGCAGTCGAGGTCGTCGCGGTGCTCCCGGATTTCGTCCAGGCTCAGGTGGAAGTCGAGCTCGGCGTGGCAGAGCGTGCACTCGCAGATGAAGAGATCGGAGTCCGCGATGTGGCGCGGGAGCCCGTCGAACCAGCCGGTATCGCCGGAGTAGGTGATGCGCTCGCGGCCGAGCTGGACGCGGTAGCCCTGGGGGTTCGCTTCGGGCTGGTGCTGCGTCGCGAAGGCTTCGACCTCGGCAGGCCCGCAGGCGAGGCGTTCTCCGGCATGGATCTCACGGTAGTGGACGGGGAAGGTCCACTCGCGATCGCCCAGGTGGTGGCCCATGGCGTCGGCGAGGGCGTAGACGCGCTCCTGGATCTCGGGCGGGCCGACGATTTCGAGTGGGTGCTTGCGGTGGTCGGTGTAGAGCGCGGCGTAGAGGAAGGCGGGGATCCCGCCGAAATGGTCGCCGTGGAAATGGGACACGAGGATCACGTCGATCTCGTCGCGCGAGAGAGCGAGCGCGGACAGGCCGGTGTTGGTCGTGCCTCCGCAGTCGAAGAGCATGCCGCCTCGTTCGCCGCGGGCGAAGATCGCCGACTGTCGCCGACCGCCGGCGCCGAACGCGTCACTGGTTCCGATGAAAACGACTTCGCTCACTGGGCGCTCCCGATCGCCGTTCCGACCGTCGCTCCCGGCTCGGATCCTTCGCAGGGATGGAACGTGCCCCCCGCATATACACCGTCCCGCCCTCGGAAGCCCGCGGGAACGCTCTCTTCGTCCCAGACGACGCATCGTTCGAGGTCCGCGTCGGCCGCGACGCGCGCCGATCGGGCGATCACGTTTCCCGACCGCTCGGATTCGTTCGAGAGCGCGCCGGACCAGGCCGACGCCCCGCCGCCCAGCCGCGGCAGATCCGGCGGCGCCAGATTCGCGGCGAGGTACTCCGCGGGGGTCCCGACCGGCTCCCAGACGCAGTCCGCGGCCGGAACGATCAACGCCCCGAGCGTCACCGACCCCGCCTCCACTCGCGGAATCAGCCAGTCTCGGAGATCCTCGAAGGCCGGACCGCCCGCGTCGGGCCAGCCGTCGATCGACTCGGTGCGAAAGAAGCGCACGCTCGTGAAGAGTCCGGCGGCGACTTCGCGCCCGGCGTCCTTCGCGTCGATGCGGGTCTCGCCGATCCGGACAACCCGTCCGTCGGCGTCCACGCCGATCGAGCCGAAGGTCCCGATTCGCGGGTCGTCTCGCAGCACGACGGTCACGTCCCAGGGCGACGCCCGGTGGCGGGCGCGCAGGGACGGGAGGTCGAGGTCGAGCAGCATGTCTCCCGCCAGGACGAGGCAGTCTTCGCTCCCGCGTAGGAAGTCGGCGGCGCGGCGGATCCCGCCGCCGGTGCCGAGGGGCTCGTCCTCGACGGACCAGGCGAGGACGAGGCCGGCCGGGTGATCCTGATCGACGGCGCGGCGGATCGAATCGGGCCGATGATGGAGATTGATCAACACCTCGCGGATCCCGGACGCCGCGAGCAGCTCGAGGAGCAGGCTCACGACCGGGCGTCCGCGAACGGGGAGCGCCGGCTTCGCGCGGTGGTCGGTGAGTGGCGCCATGCGCGTGCCGAGACCCGCCGCGAGAATCATCGCGCGCATTTCCGCCCCGTCCGGCACTCGTTCCCCCTCCTGGTCCCACGGGTCATCGGCCCGTCCTACGCTTCCCGGTTCCCACTATCGGCCGATTCGAGGGCCGCCGTAAGGGCAGCCGTCACCGAAGTGAGTGCCCGCAGCCCCGGAAGGGTGTGTGCTCGCCGCCCCGCTATCCGATCGATCAGGTGCAGGCCGCGGGGAATCTCATGCCAGCGGCGTCGATCGCCCCGGGCGACCCCGGCGTGGACCACGTGCGAGACGTCCTTGCAGAGACGCGCGAGCGCCAGGGCATCGAAGCGGGCGCGAAACGTCGATGCGTCCGGGGCGTCGGGGAGCGCGGGCCGCGTCCGGTCCAGCGCTTCGTCGACGAAGGCCTCTTCGTGGTCGACCTGGAGGTCGTAGAGCAGGCAGGCGAGGTCGTACTCCGGCGGGGCCAGGAAGGCGCCCTGGACGTCGATCATGACGAGCCGCGGCCCCCGGTCCTCGTCGGGGACGAGGTGGAGGTTCTCCGCCTTGTAGTCGCGGTGGGCGAGGCGCCGAGGAGCGGCCTCCGCGAGGTCCGCGATCGCTTCGAAGAGCGCGTGCGTCTCGGCCGTCTCTTCGTCGGTGCTCTCGCGACCCAGGAGCATCGGCACCGTCCAATGGAGCCATTTCCAGGCCTTGGTCGACACGAGGCGGCGGTCGTAGCGGCGCCCGAACGCCGGGATCGTGTCGGCCGACGCGTGGAGGGCCTGCAGTCGGGGAAGCCAGCCGCAGGCTTCGAGGGTACGACGGCGTCGCTCTTCCCCGGAGACCTGGAGCAGGTTCGTCCCGCCCACGTCCTCGAGCAGGTCGACACCCTCGTCGGAGAGTTGGAGGACGCTGTCGGGGACGGGGAGGCCGGCGTCGGCGAGGAAGCCGCGGAGCGGCTCGAGCGCCGGCTCGTCGAGCCAGGCCGGGGCGTTCGGCCAGTCGCTGGTCTTCGGCGGCACCGCTCCGTCGTCCTCGATGCGCGCGACGAGGGTCGGCGGGCCCGCGCCATCGTCGAAGAAGAGTCGGTGGAAGCGGCGGGTGCCGAGTCCCGCCGGCATCGCCTCCGCCCGCACGACCGGGCGTCCGAGGTGGCGCCCCACGAGTCGGGCGAGGCGCTCGTGGTCGCGTGCGACGACCGCGTCGTCGGGGGTCATCGGGTGGGAGCCGCGCGCTGGACCGTCATCGTCTCGTGACTAGCCGAAGAAGAAGTGGCAGGCGGCCACCGCCCCGAAGAACCCGGCGGTGTCGCCGGCCAGGCAGCAGAAGAGGGCGTGGCGCCCGTCGACGACCCCCGCGGCGCCGAGATAGACGGCGAGCACGTAGAAGGTCGTCTCGGTCGAGCCCATGAGCGTGGAGGTCAGCAGGCCGATGAACGAATCCGGCCCGTGGGTCTCGAGGATCTCGCTCATCACGCCGAGGGCCCCGCTCCCCGAGAGCGGGCGCATCAGGGCCATCGGCAGCACCTCGGCGGGGACGCCGAGCAGGCGGGTCGCGGGATCGATCCAGCCGACGACGACGTCGAGGGCGCCGGAGGCGCGGAACATGCCGAGGGCCACGAGGATGACGACGAGGTAGGGCACGATCGTCGTCGCCACCGAGAGGGCGTCGCGTCCGCCCGCGACCATCGCGTCGTAGATCCGAACGCGCTTCGAGAAGCCGTAGGTGAGCGCGGCGATGAGCAGCGCCGGCAGGGCCCAGTCGCGCAGGGTGTCGCGAAGTGCCGCGACGAGGCCTCCGCTCGCGAATGAAGCGACCGCGCTCGAACCGATGGCGAAGACCGTCACGGCCCCGATCGCGTAGACGGCGACCCGGCGTGCCGTCGCGCGGCCCGCGGACTCCGGCTCCGCCGGTAGGGCAGTCGGGGCGCCGTCGGTCTCGATGTCGCCCACGCTCGGCGCGTTCGGATCCCCGGGGAGCTCCGGGTGATGGCGGAAGATCGGGAAGCGGGAGAGGAGGTAGTAGGTCGTGACCGCGGTCGTCGTCGAGCAGATCGTCGCGAAGAGGGTGGGCATCCAGATCGCCCAGGGGTCGCTCGAGTTCGCGGCCGCGCGCACGCCGATCGTGCCGAGGGGCGGGAGGATCGTGACCGCCGAGGCGTTGATCGCCAGGAAGAGGACCATCGCGTTCGAAGCCGAGCCCGAGCCCCGGTTCAGCTTCGACAGCTCGCTCATCGCCTTCAGGCCGAAGGGCGTCGCGGCATTCGCCATGCCGAGCATGTTCGACGCCATGTTCATGATCATCGCGCCCATCGCCGGATGGTCCGGGGGCACCTCGGGGAACAGACGGCGCGTGATCGGGGTCAGCGTGCGTGCGACCACGTCCCGAAGACCGGCGTCGAAGACGACGCGCATGAGTCCCAGGAAGAAGACCATGACGCCGATCAGGCCGATCACGAGCTGCACGGCACTCTTCGCGCTCGAGAAGAGCGAGCCCATCACGAGCGAGAGCTGCTCGGGTCCGTTCCAGGCCGCGACGAGCAGCGCGGTGAGCGCGATCACCAGCCAGATGGCGTTGAGCATCGGTCCCCCCGGTCTCGTCTCTTCGAAGCTCGAAGGCGAGACACCCCGAAGCCCGCGGCGGATCCCCCCTGATCGGCCGCGATTGCTCGCCCGCAGGCTCCCCGATAACCTCGTCGGCGTCAAGCGTGCGCAGCCGTTCCGACCGGGGACGTCAAGTGAGCGCGGGCCCCCCCGACAAGATCCATGGTTGGACGCTGCGCCGGCGACCGGGACCGGCCCGGACCCGGCACGGCGGATCCGGTTTCAGCGAGGATCGCGGTCGGCGTGAAGCGCCGCTCGCGGGGGAGATCGAGGGCTTGCGTCGATTCGCGCTTCTGATCACGGCAATGGTGACGCTGACGTCGCTTCCGGCAGCGGCCGTCGACTCCGCGCCGGCGGCCGAGCCGGTTCCCGTCCGGTCGCCTCTCGCGAAGCGGCTCGACCGGCTGATCCAGCGCGAGCGGCCGCTCGCTCGAGCGAGCGTGGGCATGCTCGTGGTCCGCGCGTCGGACGGGGCGGTGGTCTACGCGCACGGCGCGGACCGCCTGATGATCCCCGCCTCGAACCAGAAGATCCTGACGGCCCTCGCGGCGCTCTCGCGGTTCGGACCGACGCATACGTTCAAGACCCGCATCTGGTCGAACGCGCCGCCGGACGCGGACGGACTGGTCGACACGCTCCTCGTCGAGGGCGGCGGCGACCCGGCGACCAACTCCGAGGACTGGTGGCGGCTCGCCGCGGACCTGCGTCGCCAAGGGCTGCGCGGGGTGCGTGGGGATCTTCGGGTCGACGATACGCTCTTCGACGGTCCCGGGTGGCATCCGAGCTGGGGAAAGGTGTCGTCCCGCGCCTACCACGCCCCGGTCGGTGCGCTGACGGCGAACTACGGCTCCTTCATGGTCGCGATCGGCCCCGCGAAGGCGGCCGGGGCGCCGGCGAGCGTGACCGTCGACCCGCCCGTCGACTATCTACGGGTGCGCAACCGTGCGACGACGGGGAAGCCCGGCGGGCGCGCGCGGCTCTCCGTGGATCGCTCGCAGGGGCGGAAGAACGAGGGGCCCGCCGACGAGATCGTCGTCGTGGACGGGACCGCTCGACTCGGCGACGAGATCGACGTGGTCGCAAAGAGCGTGATCGATCCCGGCCTCTATGCCGGCGCCGTCTTCGCGTACCAGCTGGAAGCGAACGAGGTCTTCGTCGACGGCGACGTCGCTCGAGCGCCGCGGCGCGACGAAGAGTCGTGGTATCTGCTCCACGAGCACAAATACGGCCGGCGGCTCGACGAGATCGTGAAGCTGTTCATGAAGTACAGCAACAACGCGATCGGCGAATCGCTGCTGAAGAACCTCGCCGCGTGGGACGGTGCTTCCCTCGATGGGGAGCCGGCGCGCCAGGGGAACTGGCCGGGAGGCGTCCGGGCTCTGCGGCGCCAGATGGAGATCCTCGGCATCGACCTCGGCGACGCGAACCTGGTCGACGGCTCCGGGCTCTCGACCCAGAACCGGCTCGCGCCGCGGACCCTCGTTCGCGCGCTCCAGGTGGGACGCAGCCATTTCTCGCTCGCCCCCGAGTTCATGGCCTCGATGCCGATCGCCCAGCTCGACGGGACCCTCGAGAAGCGTCTGCCCGGCCGACTCGGCCGGATCCGCGCGAAGACGGGGTTGCTGGCGGACGCCGCGTCGACTTCGCTCTCGGGCTACGCGGAGCGCGACGACGGGGAGACTCTCATCTTCTCGATCGTGGTGAACGGCTTCAGCGGCGGGGCTGGGAAGGCGATGGACTCGGTCGACCGGCTGGCGGGCGCGCTCCTCGAGGCGCCCCGGGTCGCCGTCGTCGACGAAACGGGGCGACGCCGCTAGGACCGGCTCGTACTCGTGGCGGCGTAGCGGTCGGCCGCCCGACGGACCTGCTCGACGTAGAGCTTCGGGACCGACTTGCCGCGGGCGAGTCGTCGGTCGATGCGCCCCGGGCCCCAGTTGTAGGCGGCGAGGGCGGTGTTCACGTTGCCCTCGTACTTGTCGGCCAGCTCGCGCAGATAGGCCGTTCCGAGACGGACGTTGATCACGGGGTCGAAGAGCGTGTCCGGGCCCTTCCAGTCGATGCCGACCCGCTCGGCCATCTCCTTGCCGGTCGGGGGGAGCAGCTGCATAAGGCCGAGCGCGCCGACGTGGGACTCGGCCAGGTGATAGCCCGCGCTCTCCACCTCGATCACGGCCATCACCAGATCGGGATCGAGGTCGTGGGCGCGCGCTTCCGCGACGATCACGCGGGCGAGTCGCCGCCGTTCGCGCTCCGGGAGCGCCGTATGGCGGACCGAGAAACGCTCGAGAATCTGCCGGACGACGACTGCGTCCGCGTCCTCTTCGGGGGCTGGCGCCGAGACCGCGGGCAGCGACGCCTGCGCCGGCACGGCGACGGCGGACGCGGAACCCGGTTGCGGTTCGGGCGGGCTCGAGAGACTCGCGCCGATCAGGGCGCAGGCCGCGAGCAGGGCGACGAAGAAGCGATCCATTTCAGCGGAGCCCCGGCATGTCAGGCGAGCCCCGGCCAGGGCGAGAGCCCCATGCGCTGGATCGCGTCGACGTTGTTGGCGACGGCGTAGCCCGTCGCGCACGTGATCACGGCGAGCAAACCGATCTTCACCACGCGGTCGAAGACCGAGGTCGTGAGGACGAAGGCCACGGCACCGAGGGTGACCAGCGAGTCGATCATGAGTCCGCCGGACAGGCCCGCCCATTGGAAGAGCCAGTCGGCGACGGGATTCGCTTCCGAGACGTTCCAGCCCGAGACCGGTGCCTTCAGGCAGAGCCAGGTCGTCCAGTGGTCTGCGCAGGTCAGCAGGATCGTCGTGAAGGCGAAGAAGCGCAGCATCGTCTTGCTCCGGACTCGGGTGGCGCGGGCGGACCCGCGTGCGTCGACCCGGTATATGAGCAAGGGGCGTGCCCGGCGCCGCGCGCAGGCTGGAGAGTGGAGCGCGTACGGGCGTCTTCGGCTCTCGATGCCGATGTGTGTCCGCTCCGTCTGGAAGGGCAGTGGAAGTGGAGTTCCCTTCCTGGGTCGTTCGTGTTCGTCGCTTCGACCGGCAGCGCGAACGAAGAAGACCCGCAAGCGAACGCGTGCGGGTCTTCTCGAGAAGCAGTTTCGTGCGACGGAGCGCGGGCGCGGGGCCGGCCTCGCTTTGCGTGGTCGTCTAGCGGGGTCGCCGCATTCGTCCCTTGCCGAAGAGCAGCCAGTCGAGGGAGACGTTCTCCTTCGTGCAGAGCGTGATCAGGAAGTCCGTGTGGGGCGTCGTCCCGTTCTCGTAGCGGTTGACGTTCTGCTGGAACACGCCGAGGTCGCGCGCGAACTGGCGTTGCGATCGGTCACCGCGCACTTCGGCGAGGCGTTCGGGGAGCTTCTTCTTGATCCGCTTGACGGCGGCACTCGACATGGACGTGGAACCCTTTCCTGGTCGGAGCCGACCCGGCTCCTTCCGTCTGTGCTGCTGGGAGGTTGGAGTCGATTCATCGCTGACGGCACCGTCTCGACATTCGAGGTCGGGCGCCGCTCGCCCGGTCGTCTCGTTCCTGCTGATCCGCGTCGCCTTCCCGGGTCTTCCGAACTCGGCGCGAAGGAATCAGGCGGTGTCCGACGAGAAACTTCGTCGGTGACACCGTAATGCGTAATGAAGGCGACCTTTGATTTGGAACGCGCCGAGTCTATAGAGGGGGCTCTTGAGCGGCAACCCCAATCCCGGCTTCGTGCACAGGTTCGATCGTCCGCGTTCGCAAACGGTGTGACGAGTGACACCGACGCGGCGCGTTCGGTTAGTCTCGTGCACACTTTTCGACGACCCGTCGACGCCCGTCGTCGTCATCCGGGTCGTCGTCCTGATGGGTGGGTTCATCGAGTGCGGATCATCAGCGGTCGGCTTCGCGGTCGCGACCTCGGTCGCGTGCCCGATGGCGTTCGTCCGACGACGGACCGCGTGCGCGAGTCCTTGTTCTCCGCGCTCGGTGGCCTCGAGGGCTGCAGGGTGCTCGATCTCTTCGCCGGGACCGGTGCGCTCGGCCTCGAAGCATATTCCCGTGGGGCCGAGCGGGTCGTGTTCGTCGAACGCTCGAAGGGCGTCGCGCGTGCTCTGCAGAAGCGATTGTCGATGCTCGGGCTCGAGGACGACGAGGCGCTTCGCCTCGTGGTCAGCGACGCGCGACGTGCTCTCAGACGCCTGACCGACGGCGATGAAACGCCGTTCGATCTCGCCTTCGTGGACCCGCCCTACGTCGAGGGCGGGGAGAGCGAGCGCGAGCCGATTCTCGAGGCCCTCTTCGGCGCCGAACTGCTGGGACCGGAGGCGATGGTGGTCGTCGAGGGCCCGACACGTCATCCTCTTCGGCCCCTGCCCGGGATCCGGGTGGTGGACGAACGTCGCTACGGCGACACTCTGTTGACCTGGCTCACCCCCGGCGAACCGCCGGAGGTCGCCGATCCTGAAGACCGATGACGAAGTCGTTCCGCGCTTCGTCGCATCCGGAGTGAATCGAACGATGTCGGACCGGCAGCCGGGCCATCGCCTGGCGCTCTTTCCCGCGAGCTTCGACCCGATCACGAACGGCCACCTCGACCTGATCGAGCGGAGTCGGGCGCTCTTCGACGAGACGGTGATCGCGGTGGCGCGAAACGTCTCGAAGAGCGCGACCTTCGACGCCGACGAGCGCATGGAGATCCTGCTCTCGGTGACGCAGGGGATGGACGACGTCTCGGTCCAGGTCTTCGACGGCCTCGTCGTCCATCACGCCCAACAGATCGGCGCCAACGCGATCATCCGTGGCCTGCGAGCCATGTCGGATTTCGAATACGAGTTCGAGATGGCGCTGATGAACAAGCACCTCGCGCCGGACGTCGAGATCCTCTTCTTCATGACGAGCCAGGAATATCTCTACGTGAGCTCGTCTCGACTCAAGGAGCTCGTCCGATTCGGGGCCAGCGTGGACGAGTTCGTGCCGCCGGTCGTCGCGGATGCGCTCAAGCGAAAGCTCGCGTCTAAGTAGTCGCCTGCGGGCGCTCGGCGACAGGGGGGCTGGTTCGGAAGGGTTTCGCCTCGACAGGGGGGCTGGCTCGGAAGGCTTTCGCGTGCGGGCGCTAGAGTCGGATCGCGGGGTGCCGATGAAGCGGTTGGGCCCCGTCTGCACGGGCCTGAACTCGCCCCCGACCGGGGGACCGGGTACCCTTGGGGGCAACGTCTGCCCGGAAGGGACCGGGACGGAGGACCGACCGGTATGGAGCCGCGCCGAATCCTGCTCGCCATCTCCGGGGGCATCGCCGCCTACAAGGCGCCGGAGCTCGTTCGCACGCTGAAGCGCGCCGGACACGAGGTCCGCTGCATGCTGACGCCGGAGGCCGAGCGCTTCGTCTCTGCGCTCTCGCTTCAGGCGGTCTCCGGAGAATCCGTTCGGCGCGATCTCTTCGACGCCGGGGAAGAGGGCGAGATCGACCACATCGGCCTCGCCGACTGGGCCGATCTGGCTCTGGTCGCGCCGGCCACCGCCAATCTCCTGGCGAAGATGGCCCACGGCCTGGCGGACGATCTCGTGACGGCGGTGCTCCTCGCGACCCGGGCGCCGATCCTGGTGGCGCCCGCGATGAACGTGAACATGTGGAGCCACCCGGCGACCCAGGCGAATCTCGAGACCCTGCGCAGCCGAGGCGTCGCGACCGTCGGCCCGGACGCCGGCGAGCTGGCGTGCGGCTGGGAAGGACTCGGGCGGATGAGCGATCCGGCGGTGATCGCCGAGGCCGCAGCGAGTCGACTCGTACCCACCAGCCTCGAGGGGCTGCGGGTGCTGGTCACCGCCGGGGGGACCGCCGAACCGATCGACGCGGTCCGCTCCGTGACGAACCGTTCTTCCGGGAAGATGGGCTTCGCGATCGCGGCCGAAGCGGCGCGTCGCGGGGCCGAGGTGACCCTCGTGGCCGGCGTCACGAGCCTGCCGACGCCTCACGGCGTGGAGCGGGTCGACGTCGGCAGCGCGCTCGAGATGCGCGACGCCGTCCTCGCGGCTTTCGACGAGAGCGCGATCGTCGTGAAGGCCGCGGCCGTGGCGGATTTTCGTCCGATCGAGGCGAGCGATCGAAAGATCAAGAAGGAGCAGATGGCCGAGGGCGAGCGCATGACCCTCGAGCTGGTCCAGAACCCGGACATCCTCCAGGAGATCAGCGCAAAGAAGGGCGATCGCACGATCGTCGGCTTCGCTGCCGAGAGCCACGACGTCGTTGCCGCAGCGAAGCGGAAGCTCGCGCGAAAGGGCTGCGACCTGATCGTCGCGAACGACATCTCCCGGGCCGACGCGGGCTTCGAGGTCGACGAGAACGCCGTCCTCTTCGTGTGGCCGAGCGGCGAGGTAGAGGAGCTGCCGCTGCTTCCCAAGACCGGGGTCGCGGCGCAGCTCTTCGATCGGATCGAGAAGCTGAGAGAGGGGCGATGACGCGGGATCGAGAGCGGTCGCGGGTTGCAGGGCTGCGTCTTCTCGGCGCGCTCCTGGTGGCGCTGCTCACACCCTCGCTCGCGTTCGCGGGCGACGTGTACGTCGTCACGATCGACGGCTCCATCAATCCGGCGAGCGCCGACTACCTGATCGGTGCGATCGAGCAGGCGGAGGCCGGGAACGCGGCCGCGATCCTGATCGAGCTCGATACCCCGGGTGGACTGGTCTCGTCGACCCAGGACATCATCCAGGCGATGCTCAATGCGACGGTGCCGACGATCGTGTTCGTCACGCCGCGTGGGGCGACCGCGACGTCGGCGGGCACGTTCATCACGCTCGCCGCGAACGTCGCCGCGATGATGCCGGGCACGAGCATCGGCGCGGCCCATCCCGTGAGTCTCTTCGGCGGGGCGCCGCCGCCGGCCGAAGGGCAGGACGGGGAGGGACAGGGCGGCGGTCCGCCCCGGGACGTCGTGACCGAGAAGATGGAGAACTATCTCGCGGCGTACGTCGAGTCGATCGCCGCTCAGCGCGAGCGCAACGTCGAGTGGGCGCAGGATGCCGTGCGGCGTTCGGTCGCGGTGACCGCCGAGAAAGCCCTCGAGCTGAACGTGATCGACCTCGTGGTCGATGGTCGCGAAGCGCTCCTGGCCGCCGTGGAAGGGCGTGAGGTGAAGCTCGGCGGCGACACTGCGACGATCTCCGTGGCGGGGGCGCGTGAGATCCGGGTCGAGAAGACGCTGCTGCAGGCGATCTTCGACTTCCTGTCCGACCCCAACGTCGCCACGATCCTGCTCGCGATCGGGGCCCTCGGCCTCTACATGGAGTTCCAGAGCCCGGGCCTGATCGTGCCGGGCGCGATCGGCGTCTCCGCCTTCGTGCTGCTTGGCTTCGCCCTCCAGATCCTGCCCTTCAGCTGGGTCGGCATGCTCTTCATGCTGCTCGGAATCGGGCTGCTGATCGCGGAGCTCTTCGTGGCGTCCTTCGGTCTGCTCTTCGCCGCGGGGGTCACGTGCTTCCTGATCGGCGGGACGATGGTCTTCGATCGGCCCGAGGTGTCGGACCTGACCGTCGATTTCTGGCAGGTGCTGTTTCCGATGACGATCGCGATGTCGCTCTTCGGCGCGGTGATCGCCTACAGTCTCGGGCGGACCCTGTTCTCCCAGCAGACGGCCGGCGTGGACGAGATGATCGGGCTCGTCGGCCGCTGCGAGTCGGCGATCCCCGCTGGCGCCGAGGGAGCCGGGAAGGGAAAGGTCTTCGTGCGCGGTGAGTACTGGAACTGCACGTCCGAGGAGTCGATCGGCGTCGGCGACGCCGTCGAGGTGGTCCAGATCGACGGGCTGACGTTGCGGGTGAGACCCGCCTCAGGCACATCGTCCGGAATCTCGTCCAGCGACTAGACCGCCGGTCGCCCGGTAGGGGCGACAGCACGCAGAACGCTATTCAGCGGAAAGAGAGGGGCTGTGCTCGGCATTCTCATCGTCTTCTTCATGACGATCGTCCTGTTCATGTTCGGAATCCGGATCCTGAACGAGTACGAGCGCGGCGTCGTGTTCCGACTCGGTCGCTACGTCGGGATCCGCGAAGCGGGCTTCCGCTGGATCATTCCCGGCGTGGACCGGATGGTTCGGATCAGCCTGCGCGAGATCGTGATGGACGTCCCGGCGCAGGAGGTGATCACCCTCGACAACGTCTCGGTCAAGGTGAACGCGGTGCTCTACTTCCGCGTGCTGCACCCGGACAAGTCGGTGATCCAGGTCGAGAACTACCTCTACGGCACGTCCCAGCTCGCCCAGACGACCCTGCGGAGCGTGTGCGGCCAGGCCGAGCTCGACCAGCTCCTCGCGGATCGCGAGCAGATCAACCAGCAGCTCCAGGAGATCATCGACCAGCAGACCGAGCCCTGGGGCGTGAAGGTCCGCGCGGTCGAGCTCAAGCAGATCGATCTCCCGCAGGAGATGCAGCGGGTGATGGCCAAGCAGGCCGAGGCCGAGCGCGAGAAGCGCGCCAAGGTCACGCTGGCCGATGGTGAGCTCCAGGCGGCCCAGCGGCTGGCGGACGCCGCGGCGACCCTCTCGAGCGAGCCCTCGGGCCTCCAGCTCCGCTATCTGCAGACCCTCGCGGAGATCGCCGGGGGCGAGAAGAGTTCGACGACGATCTTCCCTGTGCCGATCGACCTCGTTCGACCATTCTATGATCAGTTGATGGCGCGGGCAGAAGCCGACGCCGCGGAAGACGGGGGGGGGACGAGCCCCTCGATCACGGGTGGGGACGCGTAGTTGGCCGCTAAGAACGGGAAGGACGACGCTGCGACCGAAGCGGGCCGCGGCGTGACGCGCTCGATCGTGAACGGGTTGGTCCTCGTCGCCTCGATCGCCTTGTTGGCGGCCTGGTCGACCCAGGGCTTCTTCAAGCTGGAGCCGGGCGAGTCGGCCGTGATCCTGCGGCTCGGCGCCTTCGATCGCGTGCGATCGGTCGAAGGCTGGTGGGGCCATCTGCCGCCGCCGCTGGAATCGCACGAGGTCGTGAACACCGGCAAGCTTCGCACGGAGTCCTTCGGGCTGCGTCCGACGAGGTCGACCCCGGGTGTGCCGACCGACGCCGAAGAGGTCGAGATCTCGCGGCAGATCCAGCGGGACGCGATCCAGACCGCGGACAACAACATCGTGAACGTCGCGTACGAGCTGCAGTACAAGGTCGGCGACGCGTACGCGTATCGCTTCTCGATGGCGGATCCCGGCGCGATCCTGCACGACGCGACGGAGGCAGCGATGCGCAACGTCGTCGGGTCGCGCACGATCGACGACGTGCTGTCGCAGAACCTCAGCCAGCTGATGCGCGAGGCAGAGTCGATCCTGAAGCGCCTGCTGGGTTCCTATGTGACCGAGGTGGGACACGAGGCCGCGTTCGCCGTCGATCGCATCAACCTGGAGAAGCCCCAGGCGCCGGAGGCGGTCCGCGAAGCGTTCGCCGACGTCGTGAGCGCGGGCCAGGACGAGAAGCGCTCTACGCTCGAGGCCGAGGGCGATGCCAAGGAGATCCTCCAGCGCGCGCAGTCCGAGGCGGCGGAGCTTCGCGAGCAGGCCGAGGCCTATCGGCGCGCGAAGATCATCGAGGCGAGGGGCGAAGCGAGTCGCTTCGAGGCGCTGCTGGTCGAATACCAGGCGGCACCGGAGGTGACCCGGCGTAGGCTCTACCTCGAGACGATGGAGGAAATCCTGCCCGGCGTGGAGAAGATGGTCGTCGAGCCCAACACGGTGAACATGCTGCCGATGCTGCCCCTCGGCGGGCAGTCGTCGCCGGTGGGAGGCGCCGGCCGATGATGCGTCTTCTCTCCACGCTGATCGTGCTGGGCGCGATCGTGGTCGGGGCTCTCTGGGCCGCGCAGTACGACAGCGGGCCGATCGTCATCAACCAGGCGGACGAGTACCGGCTCGTGCTCCGGCTCGGGGTTCCGCAGCCCGAGCTGATCGAGCCGGGCGTCGCGATGACCGACGAGTTCTTCGGGGCGGAGCTGCCGTTCCGTTATCCCTTCATTCGGCTGCCCTTCGTCGACGAGGTCCTCGTCTTCGACAAGAAGATCCAATACCTCAACGCGGCGCCCGCCGAGTTCGAGATCAAGGGGAACGAACGGATCATCGTCGACTTCTTCGCCCTCTGGCAGATCGAGTCTCCGCTGCTCTTCCGTCGGAGCTTCCCGGGCGGGATGGAGGAAGCGAAGGTCAGGATCCAGCGGACCGTCGGTGCACTCGTGCGCGACGGCGTCGGTGGCTTGACGATGGCCGAGCTCCTGGCGCGAGCCGAGATCCTCGAGACCCTCGACGAGAGCGCGACGGCGGAGCTCGGGTCGAACGGCGTGCGCGTGATCGACGTGCGGATCAATCGGACGGAGCTCCCCATCCTCACGCAGACTTCGACGTTCGAGCAGATGCGGGAGCAGCGTCGAGCGATCTCCCGCGAACGCCGCGCGATCGGCCAGCGCGAGGCACGCGAGATCCGCGCCAAGGCCGAACGTCAGGCCCGCGAGATCGTCGCGGAAGCGCGCGCGGAATCCGAGGTCCTGCGCGGGCAGGGCGATGCCGAGGCTGCAGCGATCTACGCGAGCGCCTACGGCAAGGACGCGGATTTCTACGCCTTCGTGCGGAGTCTCGAGGCCTATCGCAAGACCCTGGGCGAGAACACGACGCTCGTCGTTCCGCCGGATCACGAGTTCTTCCGGTTCCTGGACCCGTCGTCGACCGGGACGCCCTGATCGGCGACGTCAGACCCGTCGAAAGCGGAGTGCGAGCGCCGCGCCGACCGACAAGAGCGCGATCGTGAGCCAGGGCGTCAGCCCGACGGGGATCAGCTCCCGCTGGGCCAGGGTCTGGCCCGCGCTCTGGACCACGTAGAAGAGCGAGAGCGTGAGGGCCGCGCCGACGGCCGGCGTCGCGATGCGCCCCCGCGAATCGACGCGCATCGCGAAGGGCATGGCGAGCCAGGCGAAGACGAGGACAAGCCAGGGATTCGCGAGCCGCTCGTGAAGTCTCCGCTCAACGCGTCGGAGGGAGGAACTCGTCGCGCGGGGCGCGTCCTCGAGGTAGGCCGCCAGGTCCTGAAGCGGGAGCAGCGCGGGGTCGGCCGCGACGAGGAGGTCCGCCTGCAGCGCCTCGTGGTCGAGCAGGAGCGGCACGTCGCGATCGACCTCGGGATCCGCCGTGAAGTCGATCGGATCGAAGCGCCAGATCGTCCCCCGATCGATCCGCCAGGCGCCGGAGGGCTCGATCGCGACCTTCGCCGTGCGGATGACCCGCAGAACGGCGCCCAGCTGGCTGCGCTCGAAGATCTCGACGTCGTGGAGCGTCCGGGTCTCCGGGTCGGCGTATCCCACGTTCGTGATCAGCGGCCCTTTCTGCACCCAGAAGGCCCGCTGGGCGAAGTCGATCTCCGCCTCGATCGGAACGTCGCTCTCCGCCCGGGACCAGACCCGGTCGGCGCGGAGAATCAGGGTCTCGTGGAGAACGACCGAGGCAAGCGATAGGATCAGGGCCGTCGTCAGCACCGGCAGGATGATCCTGGCCGGGCGGACGCCGCCGGCCTGGATCGCGACGAGCTCCATCGCTCGGCCCGAGAGGGCGAAGAGGGTGAAGACCGCGATGAAGCTCGCGATCGGAAGGACGTCCGCCAGATAGTAGGAAGTGAGCCGTAGAGCGAGGGCACGGGCAGCGTCCGAGAGCGTCGACAGGGCCGAGAGGCCGTCCCGGGGCGCTTCGCCTGCGGAGCCGCCCCAGCCGGTGACGTCTTCGAGGTTGAGGACGAGTTCGAGGGTCGCGAGCACCAGCAGGGACGCGGCGAGCACCATCACGAAGAGACCGAGGAAACGCGTGGCGAAATAGCGCGACAGGATCCGCACGGGCCCGAGCGTAGCGAAGGCCCGTCGCGTCGAACCTCGCCGTCGTCGACCACGACTCGGATACGGAGCGATCGTTGGAAATCTATCGGGGCATCTCGGAGCTCGGTCGAAGGCTCACGCGGCCCGTCGTCACGATCGGCAATTTCGACGGCGTGCATCGCGGCCACCAGGCGATCCTCAACACGGTGATCGAGCGCGCTCACGCCCTCGACGGCGAGTCGGTGCTCTACACCTTCGAGCCCCATCCGCGGCGGGTCCTCCAGCCGGAATCCGGCTTGCGACTGCTCGAGACCTTCGACCAGCGGATGGAGACCCTCGAGTCCCACGGGCTGGACGTCGTGATCGCCGAGCCCTTCGATCTCGAGTTCGCGAAGGTGAGCCCGGAGCGCTTCATCGAGCACTACCTGCACGCCTCGATCGGCCCGTCGGAGGTCTACGTCGGCTACGACTTCCACTTCGGGAAGGACCGCGAGGGCTCGATGCGGCTGCTGACCGAGCGGGGCCCGCATCTCGGTTTTTCCGTCACGGTGATCCCCGAAGTCTCCGTCGAGGCGCGTGACGTGAACTCGACGCGGATTCGCCAGCTCCTCTCGGAGGGAGAGGTCGAGGAAGCCGCCGAGCTGCTCGGCCGGCCCTTCGTGGCCCGGGGGACCGTGACCGAGGGCGAGCAGCGCGGCCGGACGATCGGATTCCCGACGGCGAATCTCGCCCCCGAGACCGAGATCCTGCCGGGCCCGGGGGTCTACTTCGGGCGGCTCCACATCCTCCGAGGCGGCGCCGAGTGGGAGGGCAAGACGCTCCCCGCCGTCACCAACGTGGGCTACCGCCCGACCTTCCAGGACGGCCGGGACCTCGTCGCCGAAGCCCACGTGATCGACTTCGAAGGGGACCTCTACGGCGTCGAAGTCGACCTCACCTTCGAGGGGCGGCTGCGCGGAGAGCAGCGCTTCGAGTCGGGTGAGCTCCTCAAGGAGCAGATCGCGCGGGACGTCGATGCGGCCCGGATCCGCCTGAACGGCTGAGCCCGGCCGCCCGCGAAATCGCGCCGCAGGGCGCGCGCTTGCGCCGTTCGGTGCAGGGCGTCTGCCGGGCGCCGGCGATCGTCTCGATCCGCCTGGGGCCCCTCGTTCGTAGGGTGTACGCCCCATCACCGTTCTTCCCCAGCAACCCCCAGGCGACCTGCGCCGAGGGTTCAAGTCCCCGCATTCGCCCGCCGATAACTCAGCGAGATTGCGCCCGTTTTGCGATGGCAGGACGGGCGGATGGCGACCCGTGAGGGTGCCGTGCGCAGAGCCTGCGTACGGCCAGCGGGGGAGGGGAATCGGTGAACGAGCGCATCGGAGAGCTGCTGGTCAAGGAGAACCTGCTCTCGTCGGACCAGTTGCTCAAGGCCCGTGAGGAAGCGGCGACCAAGGGGCAGCGCCTGGGCGCGCAGATCACGGCGCTCGGCTTCATGGACGAGGACGAGCTGACCGAGTTCGTCGCGAAGCAGTACGGCGTCCCGTCGATCAACCTCGACGACTTCGAGATCGAGCCGGAGGTCCTCGCGCTCATCCCCGAGGATGTCGCGACGAAGCACGGCGTCGTGCCGGTCAACCGCGCCGGGTCCACGCTGATCCTCGCGACCGCCGACCCGTCGAACATCTTCGCTCTCGACGACATCAAGTTCCTGACCGGGTACAACATCCAGCCGGTCGTCGCGTCCGAGGACGCGATCCGCCAGGCGATCGAGACCTACTACGCCGAGCCCGAGGAAGACCTCCTCGACGACGTGATGGCCGGCTTCGACGACGAGGGCATCGACTTCGTCTCCGGCGAAGACGAGGAGGATGCCGGCGCGCTGGCGAAGGAGGCCGAGGACGCCCCGGTCGTCAAGCTCGTGAACCTCATCCTCACCGACGCGATCAAGAAGAACGCGTCGGATATCCACATCGAGCCCTACGAGAAGAGCTTCCGGGTCCGGTACCGAATCGACGGCGTCCTCTACGAGGTGATGAAGCCGCCGCTCAAGCTGAAGAACGCGCTCACCTCGCGCGTCAAGATCATGTCGGAGCTCGACATCGCCGAGCGCCGGTTGCCGCAGGATGGCCGCATCAAGCTGAAGATGGGCAAGGGCCGCGAGATGGACTTCCGTGTCTCGGTCCTGCCGACCCTCTTCGGCGAGAAGATCGTCCTGCGCTTGCTCGACAAGAGCAACCTGCAGCTCGACATGACGAAGCTCGGCTTCGAGCAGGAACAGCTCGACGACTTCAAGGAATCGATCCACCAGCCCTTCGGCATGGTGCTCGTCACCGGCCCGACCGGTTCCGGTAAGACGACGACGCTCTACTCGGCGCTCTCGGAGCTCAACCAGACGAGCGAGAACCTCTCGACGGCGGAGGATCCGGTCGAGTTCAATCTGGGCGGTATCAACCAGGTCCAGATGCACGAAGACATCGGCCTGAACTTCGCCGCGGCGCTCCGCTCGTTCCTGCGTCAGGACCCCGACATCATCATGGTCGGTGAGATTCGTGACTTCGAGACCGCCGAGATCTCGGTCAAGGCGGCGCTCACGGGCCACATGGTCCTCTCGACGCTCCATACGAACGATGCCCCGTCGACGATCAATCGTCTGCTCAACATGGGTATCGAACCCTTCCTGGTCTCGAGCGCCGTGAACTGCATCGTCGCCCAGCGCCTCGCCCGGCGGATCTGCGGGGAGTGCGTCACGGACGATGCGGAGATCGACATGGAGCAGGTGCGCGACGCCGGCCTCTCGGACGAAGAGTGCAAGTCCTACAAGGCCAAGAAGGGCGCGGGTTGCGCCGCCTGCTCCGACACGGGCTTCAAGGGCCGGGTCGCGATCTACGAGGTCATGGTCATGACCGATTCGCTCAAGGAATTCGTGCTGAATGGCGCGTCCGGCGCGGAGATCAAGCGCGAGGCGATTCGTGGCGGGATGGTCACGCTTCGTCGCAGTGCGCTCAACAAGATGCTCGAAGGCGTCACGACGATCTCGGAAGTGTTCCGGGTCAGTGCCTCGGACGCGGTCTAGGCCGCGCTCCGGGCAGGATAGAAGAGAGAGGGATTCGTCTTGGCGAACATGCACCAGCTCCTGAAGGCGATGATCGAGAAGGGCGCTTCGGACCTTCACATCACCACGGGATCGCCGCCGCAGCTTCGGATCGACGGCAAGCTCCATCCGTTGAAGATGCCGCCGCTGTCTCCCCAGGAGACCAAGCAGCTCTGCTACTCGGTCCTCACGGACGCCCAGAAGCATCGCTTCGAGGAGACCAACGAGCTCGACCTGTCGTTCTCGGTCCAGAAGCTCTCGCGCTTCCGCGGCAACGTCTTCATCCAGCGCGGAAACGTCGCCGGCGCCTTCCGTGCGATTCCCTTCAAGATCCTCACCTTCGAGGAGCTCGGCGTCCCGCCGGTCGTCGCGGAGCTCGCCAAGAAGCCGCGCGGGCTGATCCTGGTCACGGGGCCGACGGGTTCCGGCAAGTCGACGACCCTCGCGTCGATCATCGACAGCATCAACACCGGCCGGAACGAACACATCGTCACGATCGAGGACCCGATCGAGTACCTGCACCCGCACAAAGGCTGCATCGTCAACCAGCGGGAGATCGGCTCGGACAGCGCCTCGTTCAAGGACGCGCTCAAGTACATCCTGCGCCAGGATCCCGACGTCGTATTGATCGGTGAGCTCCGCGACCTCGAGACGATCGAGGCGGCCCTCACGGTCGCGGAGACGGGCCACCTCGCCTTCGCGACCCTGCACACGAACTCGGCGATCCAGACGATCAATCGTATCGTCGACGTCTTCCCGCCCTACCAGCAGTCGCAGATCCGACAGCAGCTCTCCTTCGTGCTCGAGGCAGTGATGTGCCAGACGCTGCTGCCCCGCGCGAACGGGCCGGGCCGTGCCCTCGCGCTCGAGGTGATGGTCCCGAACGCCGCGATCCGCGCGCTCATGCGCGACGACAAGATCCATCAGATCTACTCGTCGATGCAGATGGGCCAGGGCAAGTCGGGCATGCAGACCATGAACCAGTGCCTCGCCTCGCTCGTCCAGCGACGGATCGTGGATCCGGAGATCGCCAAGGGTCGCAGCCCGGACATCGAGGAGCTGCAGTCGCTGATCGCCAAGGGACCGGATGCGCTCGGCGCCGCCGGGGGACGACGTTCGGGCTAGGCCCGCAGAATGATGATTCCGCTCGTGGGCGAGACCGCGAGTGATGGAGACTGAACGATGCCGATCTATCTGTGGAACGGAAAGAACCGCGCCGGCGAGAAGAAGAAGGGCGAACTCGAGGCGGCGTCGCCCGAGGCGGCCGCGCTTCACCTGAAGAACATGGGGATGATCGCCGAAAAGGTGAAGGAGAAGCCGAAGGACATCGGCGAACTCATCCCGGCCCTCGCGCCGAAGGTGAAGATCAACGATCTCGTGGTCTTCACGCGCCAGTTCGCGGTGATGGTCGACGCGGGTCTTCCGCTCGTCCAGTGTCTGCAGATCCTCTCCGAACAGCAGGACAACATCACGTTCAAGAACACCCTGCGGGCGGTTCGGAGCGACGTCGAGTCGGGGCTCACCTTCGCCGACTCCCTCGCGAAGCACCCGAAGGTATTCGACGATCTCTTCGTGAACCTGGTGGCGGCCGGCGAGGTCGGCGGCATCCTGGACACGATCCTGAACCGTCTCGCGATCCAGCTCGAGAAGCAGGAGAAGCTCCGCAAGCAGCTGAAGGGCGCGATGGTCTATCCGGCGACGGTCAGCGTGATCGCGATCGCCTGTATCGTGCTCCTGCTCGTGAAGGTCATCCCGGTCTTCGAGCAGATGTTCGCGGACTTCGGCGGCACGCTGCCGGGGCCGACGCAGTCGGTCATCAACCTGTCGAACTTCCTGCAGGCCTACATCCACTACATGATGATCGGTGTGACCGCGGTCGTCGTCTCGTACTCGCAGGCGCGGAGCCGCAGCCTCGCGTTCCGGTATCAGACCGACAACATCATGCTGAACATGCCGATCTTCGGAAACATCATCAAGAAGGTCGCCGTGGCTCGCTTCACGCGGACCCTGGGCACGATGATCTCCTCGGGTGTTCCGATCCTCGACGGCCTGGACATCGTCGCGAAGACCGCCGGCAACATGATCATCGAGGAAGAGCTCCAGACGACGCGTCAGGCGATCTCCGAGGGCAAGACGATCGCGGAGCCGCTCCAGGGCTCGAAGGTTTTCCCGGGCATGATGGTCCAGATGGTGGCCGTCGGTGAAGAGACGGGCTCGATGGAAGCGATGCTGACCAAGATCGCGGACTTCTACGACGAGGAAGTCGACGCCGCGGTCGGCGGGCTCACGGCCATGCTCGAGCCGATCATGATGGTCTTCATGGGCGGCTCGATCGGTACGATCCTGATCGCGATGTACCTCCCGATCTTCACGATCGCCGACACGATCACCTGATCCCGTTCGCGGGGCAGGGCCTCGCGCGGGACCGGGGAGGGGGCACGAGGGGTGGGCCTCGCCGCGGCGACGAGCATCGACCGGGACCGGAGAGGGCTCGGCTATCTGATCGGTGGACGACTGGTGTTGGCCGGGCTCTCGCTCGGCCTCGCGGTCGCGATCGATCGGATGGAGGGCGGGAGCTCCCAGTCCGGGATCTGGGGCGTCTACTGGACGGTGATCGCCGCGTTCGTGGCGACGATCGTCTCGGCGTCGATGATCCATCGCACCTCGAATCCCGCGCGCTTCGCGACCGCGCAGGTCGGGATCGACGTCACGATCGTGACCGCGCTGGTGTATTTCTCCGGCGGCGGCGAGTCGTTCTTCACGTTCCTCTACGCGCTGGTGGTGCTCTACGGGGCGCTCTTCCTCGACCGGGGCGGTGTGGCGCTCTCGTGTGCGCTCGCCGTCGGCGGCTACGGTCTCGTGCTCTTCGGCGTCGAGCTCGGACTCCTGCCCGGGAGCTCTTCCGAGGACGGAGGCCGCCCGCTCGCGCTCCTGGTGGCCTACTGGGGCTTCTACGCCGGCGCGCTGGTCGTGCTCGGCATGCTGGCGAATACGCTCTCGGCGGAACTCCGCGCCACGGGCGCAGCGCTGGATCGGCGAACCCACGACCTCCGCCGGCTTCGCGACCTCCACCTGAGGACCGTCGAGAGCATCGAGAGCGGCCTGCTCACGACCGACGAAGCCGGGCGCGTGACCTCGTTCAACCCCGAGGCGGAACGCATCACCGGCATCGGCGCCGCGGAGGCCGCGGGGCGCGCCCTCGACGACGTGATCCCGGGGGCGAGCGAGATCGTCGCCGCGAGCGCGACCGGACGGTGGGAGGATTCCGGCGTGGGGCGTGCGCGCGTGCCCTACCGAAACGTGCGGGGCGAGGAGCTCTTTCTCGGTCTCGGCGCCTCCGGCCTCAACGACGAGGAAGGTCAGCAGGTCGGCCACGTCGTGATCTTCCAGGACGTGACCGGTGTGGTCGGCATGGAGCATGAGCTGCGGCGATCGGAGCGCCTCGCGGCGGTCGGAGAGATGGCGGCGCGGATGGCGCACGAGATCCGCAATCCCCTCGCGTCCATCTCGGGCAGCGTGCAGATCCTGCAGAGCGGACCGGAGGCACCGGGCGGGGATCCCGAGCACGCGCGCCTGATGGGCATCGTGGTCCGCGAAGTCGACCGACTGAACGTCCTGATCTCGGACTTTCTCCGCTACTCGCGCCCGTCGCCGACCAAGCCCGAGCGCGTCGATCTCTCTGCGCTCGTCGCCGACGTCGCCGAGATGGCCCAGAGCCAGACCGGTGAGGGGGCGGCCGAGACCGAGCTGGCCCTCGACGACGCCGTCTGCGTGATCGGGGACCCGTCCCAGCTCGAGGCCATCGTCTGGAACCTCTGGAACAACGCGATCGAATCGATGACGGACCAGTCGTCGGAGCGACGGCTGACCGTGCGGGTCTACCGAAGCGAGGACGAGGCATTCCGGGTGCAGTCCCCCCCTCAAGTCCCCGATCCGACGGGCCGTAACGAAGACGACGGGGGAATCGACCCGGCGAGCCGCGCCGGGTGGTCCGCCGTGCTCGAGGTCGAGGACAGCGGCCCGGGGCTCACGCCCGAGGTCGAGGAGCAGATCTTCGAGCCCTTCTTCACGACGAAGGACGATGGAACCGGATTGGGGCTCTCGACGGTGCAGCGATTGGTGGAACAGCACGGCGGCGCGATCACGGTCACCAGCCGAGCGGGTGAGGGAACGTGCTTTCGCGTGATCCTCGCGGGTGCGGAGGCCGTATGAGCCAGGAGCCCAAGGCGCGCATCCTCGTCGTCGACGACGAACAGAGCATGCGGGAGTTCCTCGAGATCTTCCTGCGACGCGAAGGCTACGCGGTCTCGATCGCGGCGGACGTCGATACCGCGATCGCCCATCTCGAGTCCGACGAGATCGACCTCGTGATCACCGACATGCAGATGCCCGAGAAGACGGGGCTCGATCTGATCCTGGCCGCCCGCGAGATCTCGCCGGAGACGATCGCGATCGTCGTCACCGCGTTCGGAACGACCGACAGCGCCATCTCGGCCATGAAGGAGGGCGCCTACGACTACCTGACGAAGCCCTTCAAGGTCGACGAGCTCAGCATCGTGATCGAGAAGGCGCTCGAGAAAAAGCTCCTCTCGAACGAGAACCAGCGCCTGCGCCGGGAGCTTCGCAGCCAGTCCCGCGACCGGAACATCCTCGGCTCGTCCCGCGCGATGCAGGAGGTGTTCGACCTGATCGCCCAGGTGGCCGAGACGAAGACGAACGTCCTCGTCTCCGGCGAGAGCGGCACCGGCAAGGAACTCGTCGCGCGCGCGATCCACGAACAGAGCGATCGGGCGAGCGAAGCCTTCGTGGCGATCAACTGCGGGGCGATCCCCGAGAACCTGCTCGAGAGCGAGCTCTTCGGCCATGTGAAGGGCGCCTTCACCGGGGCGGTCCAGAACAAGGAAGGCCTCTTCGAGGCGGCGACCGGCGGAACGCTCTTCCTGGACGAGATCGGCGAGCTCTCGCAGCCTCTGCAGGTCAAGCTGCTCCGCGCGCTCCAGGAGAAGAGCATCCGCCGGGTCGGCGACACCGTCGACCGGAAGATCGACGTGCGGATCGTCTCCGCGACGAACCGCCGCCTCGAGGAAGAGGTCGCCGAGGGGCGCTTCCGCGAGGACGTGTACTACCGCCTGAACGTGATCCAGCTCCAGCTTCCGCCGCTGCGGGAGCGCGAAGAGGACATCCCCCTCCTGGCCCAGCACTTCATTCGCCGATTTTCGGAGGAGCTCGGCAAGGAGGTCGAGGGCATGGACGCGGAGGCCTACGACCTGCTCGCTTCCTACGGCTTCCCCGGCAACGTCCGCGAGCTCGAGAACCTGATCGAGCGGGCCGTCGCCCTCGCGCGCGGCCCCGTGATCGGGCCCGATCTGCTGCCGCCGACGGTGGTGCGACCGACGTCTTCGCAGCCGATGGCGCCCCGGGTCACCGCGGAGGGCGTGGACCTCGAAACGCTCGTGTCGGACTACGAGCGGTCGCTGCTCGAAGAGGCCCTGGTGCAGTCCAAGGGCGTCAAGAAGCAGGCCGCCCGGCTGCTCGGCATCTCCTTCCGGTCCTTCCGGTACCGCCTCGAGAAGCTGGGCATCGAGGACGCGCGCCGCGAGGACTGACGTCCGCTCGCCGGAGGGTGCGCAGGACGCGACGGCGGGGGGCGGAGGCCGTATCGCCGTCCGGGCGCTCAGTCCCGGATCCCGTAGTCCTTGATCTTGTAGAGGAGGGCGCGGTGACTGATCTCGAGCAGACGCGCCGCGTGGGTTCGGTTGCCGCCCGTGCGCGCGAGAGCCTTTCGGATCAGGCCGGCCTCGAAGCACTTCCGCGCGCGCTTCAGGTTCAGGTCCTCGTCGGGCTCGTCCTCGAGCGCGGGCGGGGCCGTGGGCAGGGACTTCGGCTCGCCCACCACGGAGGGCAGGGAGCCCGCTTCGATCGTGTCGCCGTCCGTCAGGATGACCGCGCGCTCGATCAGGTTCTCGAGCTCGCGCACGTTGCCCGGCCAGTCGTACCCCACGAGCAGATCGAGGGTCTCGTCGGCGACGGTGCGGACCGGCTTCCCGAGCTCGTCGCGGAAGCGCGCGAGGAAGTGGTCGACGAGGAGCGGGATGTCCTCGCGGCGCTCGCGCAGGGGCGGGACCTCGAGGCGAACGACGTTCAGGCGGTAGAAGAGGTCTTCGCGGAACCGGCCTTCGGCGATTTCCCGCTCGAGGTCGCGTGCCGTCGCGGCGATGACGCGGACGTCGACCCGCTGGCTCTTGGTCTCGCCGACGGGGCGGACCTCCTCTTCCTGGATCGCCCGCAGGAGCTTCACCTGGAGCGAGACCGGCAGCTCGGCGATCTCGTCGAGGAAGAGCGTGCCCTGATCCGCTTCGGCGAAGAGACCTCGGTGGGCGCGACTGGCGCCAGTGAAGGCGCCCTTGGCGTGTCCGAAGAGCTCGCTCTCCAGCAGGTTCTCGGGGATCGCGCCGCAGTTGATGGCCACGAAGGGGGCTTCCCGGCGCGGAGACTGGGCGTGGATCGCACGTGCGATGACTTCCTTGCCGGTCCCACTCTCGCCGGTCACGAGGACCGTGGACTTGTATCCCGCGGTTCGCTCGAGCATCTCGAGGAGCTCGATCATCCCGTCCGAGGCCGCGACGATCGCGCGTTCGCCGAGGGACTGCTTCATGTCCCTCTGGAGAAGCTCAGTCTTGCGGCGCAGGACCTCGCGCTGGTGGGCCTTCAGCAGCGTCAGGCGGATCTCGGAGGGTTGAATGGGCTTCGCCAGATAGTCGTAGGCGCCGCGCTGGATCGCTTCCACGGCGAGGCGTTCGTCGCCGACGGCGGACATGACGATGATCGGAACGCCGGGCAGATGGCGCGCGATCTGCGGCAGGAGGTCGAAGCCCTCCAGGCCGGGCACGTGGAGATCGAGGAGGACCGCGTCGACCGTCGAGGTCTCGATCCGGTCCAGCGCGGTTTCGCCGCGGTCGGCGGTCTGAACCTCGTAGCCCTCGTCTGAGAGGACGATCTCGAGGTCCTCGCGGACGGCCGCGTCGGCATCGATCACCAGGATTCGATCGAACATGCGCTGCGTATCGGTCGACGAGGGCCCGCCCTGAAACGAATTGCGCGCTGCCAAATGCCCACGGCCTACGCCTCTTGTAGCAGGGACGTGCGATTCCGTTGCGCGCATATCAGATGTGATCCGCCGCACAACGAAGCCGCGCCGAGCGCCCTCAAGTCCCTGAAACAGCGACCCGATACGCCTGAAGTCGGACCCGACCAGAGCGGCTCGGGTCCCGGAGGATGACCGGTGGCCAGTAATCAGGTTCAGAGGTTTCGCGAAAACCTCATGATGAGCAAAGCCGAACTCGCGCGGAAGGCAGGCCTTTCGACGCTGACGATCGATCGCGTCGAAGCAGGGCGCCCGTGCCGGCTCGATACCAAGCGCAAGATCCTCCTTGCCCTCGGGCTGAAGGTTTCTGACAAGGATCGGGTCTTCGGCCAGATGGACGTCCCGGACACGCTGGGGAGCTTGGATACGTCCGACTTCTCCGGATACCGGCAATAGGACAGGGGGAATCCTCGCGATGAAGTTTTCTCTTCCGAGCTTCGGCAAGGCCTCGCTGATCGGCCTCGACATCGGGTCGAGTTCGGTCAAGGCGGTCGAGATCTCCACGAAGAGCCGAGACAAGGGCTTCGAGCTCAAGAGCCTCGGACAGGCGCCGCTCGCTTCCGAAGCGATCGTTCAGGGCGCGTTCCTGAACTCGAGCGCGATCGTCGACTCGATCCGTGAAGCGGTCGAGGCGGGCAAGATCGGTGCGAAGGACGTGGCCGCCGCGGTCTCCGGACACAGCGTGATCGTCAAGCGCGTGAATCTCCCGCAGATGACGCGCGAGGAGCTCGAGGATCAGATCCAGTGGGAGGCGGAGCAGTACATCCCCTTCGACGTGAACGAGGTCAACCTCGACTTCCAGATCCTCGACTCGAACGAGGACGAAGGGCAGATGGACGTCCTCCTGGTCGCGGCCAAGAAGGACCTGATCGACGACTACGTCCAGGTGATCAGCGAGGCGGGCCTCAATCCCGTCGCGATCGACGTCGCCGGCTTCGCGGTCCAGAACGCCTTCGAGATGAACTACGAGCAGGATCCCGAAGCCGTCACGGCGCTCGTCAACATCGGCGGCCAGGTCGTCAACATCAACGTGTTGCGCAACGGCATCCCGGCCTTCACCCGGGACATCATGACCGGCGGCGCCCAGTACACCGAAGAGATCCAGAAGGCGCTCTCCGTGTCGTACGAGGAGGCCGAGCGGATCAAGATGGGTGGCGCCCCCGGCGAGGACGGCCAGGTCCAGGACGTGATTCCGCAGGAGGTCGAGCAGGCCATGCGGAACGTCTCGGACAACGTGATCGGTGAGATCAGCCGCTCGCTCGACTTCTTCGCGGCGACGGCGGCGGATGCGCGGATCACGAAGGTGCTGCTCTCGGGCGGCGGTTCGAAGATCTCCGGCTTCGCCCCGGCCTTCGCCGAGCGCACGGGACTCGAGACGGACCTGCTGAACCCCCTCTCGCACATGCTGCCGAGCAAGGGCTTCGACGCTCCGTATCTCGAGTCCATGGCGCCGCTGCTCTCGGTCGCGATCGGACTGGCCACGAGGAGACTCGACTGATGATGATGGAAATCAACCTCCTACCGCATCGCGAAGCGCGGCGCGCGGCGGATCTCCGCGAGACCATCGCCCTGTTGGTGCTCGGTCTGGTGGTCGTCGGCGGCGGGGTCTTCCTGACGGACAAGGGCGTGAAGAGCGACCTGGCCGCGGCGGAAGCGAGCGTCGCCCAGCTTCAGGCGGACATCGAGCGCTACGAGCCGCAGAAGAAGCTCGTGAAGAGCTTCAAGAAGCGGAAGAAGCAGCTCCAGAGCAAGCTCGACGTCATCGACAGCCTCGAGCGCGCGCGGAACGGACCGGTTCGCATCCTGGACGAGCTCTCTCAGCGCGTTCCGGACCGTCTCTGGCTCACCTCGGTCACGACGAAGGGCAAGGGCGTCAAGCTCGAGGGGCAGAGTCTCGACACCGGCGTCGTCGCGGATTTCCTCCGCGGCCTGAACGCGTCGCCGTACTTCAAGAACGTCGATCTCGACAAGACTTCGGGAGGCAAGGTCGTCAAGGGCGTCCGCCTCGTGAACTTCGAGATCCGCGCAGACATGACCTCGCCGGCCCGTAAGAAGAAGGCCGACGAGGCCGAGTCCTGAGCAGGGGGGAGTCATGGCGTTGGACATGAACGTCGATTTCGACGAGAAGATCGAGCAGCTCGCCAAGGTCCCGAAGGCGATTCGCCTGGCGGTCGTGAGCGTCCTGCTGGTGAGCCTGGTGGGTCTCTACTGGTACGTGTCGTATCAGCCGGCGCAGGCCCGTCGCGCCGAGCTGGTCACGCAGTCGCAGGAGCTTCAGCGCACGCTGAACAACGCGCGCTCCGTCGCGAACAACCTGCCTGCCTTCGAGGCGGAGGTCGCCGAGCTCGAACGCGACCTGGATCTCGCCCTGAAGCAGCTTCCGAACCGAAAGCAGTTCGAGGACCTGCTCCAGGACATCAGCACGGCCGGGAAGAAGGTAGGCGTCTCGATCAAGACGATCGATCGGAACAAGGAAGTGAAGCGTGACTTCTACGCGGAGGTCCCCTTCAACCTGGAGCTCGAAGGCACCTACCACGATCTCGCCCGGTTCTTCGAGATGGTGGCGACACTGCCGCGGATCGTGAACGTGGGCGCTCTCCAGATCGACGTCGCGAAGGAGACCCGAACGGGCACGAGCCTCAAGGTCTCCGGCAAGGCGACGACCTTCCGATTCCTGAGCGGCGAGGCTTGATCCGATGGGTGGTCGAGTCGAGGAGCGGGGACGAGTGAAGTATTCGAAGCTTTTGATGGTGATCCTCCTGGCGCTGTCCCTCGTGGTCATCGCCACGGGATGCGCCGAGGAAGACCAGTCCGGGAAGCCCGGTGTTGCGGATTTCGAGAAGGAGCGCGAGGCGCTCGCGAACCGCGACACGAGCAAGAAGGGCAAGAAGGTCAAGAAGAAGAAGAAGAGCAAGAAGGGCACGCAGGCCAAGGGGTCGAGTGGAGGGACCGGCTACGCCGCGGGCGAGGCCGACTACTTCTACGACCCGCGTGGCAAGCGTGACCCCTTCCGCTCGATCCGCTTCGCCGCGGACGATTCCGACGAAGAGCAGAAGCGGGACTTTGGGCCGTTGGGGGACTTCGAGCTGGGTCAGCTCGAGCTCTCCGCGGTGATCTGGGACGCGGGCAATCCGCGCGCCCTGATCCTCGATCCGGGTGGTCGCTCGTACATCGTGCGAGAGGGCAGTGCGATCGGGAAGAACAACGGTCAGGTGATTCACATCGGTGACAACCTCGTCCTCGTCAAGGAGACCTACGAGAACTTCGCAGGTGAGCAGACGACGAAGGACGTGGAGTTGCGGATTCGTTTGAGCCAGGGAGGGTGAGCTCAATGGTCGATCCGAAGAACGGATGGCTTTCTATTGGTATCCGGAGCGCGATGGCAACGATCGTTGTCGCCATCGTCGCGATGGGCTGTGCGACGCCGGAGGCGCCCACGACGGGCGTCGAGGCGACCTCGATGGTTCAGACGATCGGGGACGTTTCGGTCGCGCGGGACGGTGACGATTCCGTCGTCACGCTCGCGGGTCTGATCGACCCGATCTACTCGGTGACGGCACCGAGCGACGAGAACCTGGTCGTGATCGACCTGGTCGGCGTCGGCAAGCCCGACGAGGGTGACCTCGAAGGGGCGGTGCGCGACGAAGATCAGCAGGTCGCGGCCTACGACGGAGTCGTGGATCTCGTCACGCTCTCGACCTACGACGAGGACGGCGGCACGCCGCTCACTCGGGTCGAGATCGTGATGGCGAGCGCGGGGATCACGGACGTCGTCTCGACGGACGCGGGCCTCACGATTCGGGTCACGCCGGGTCCGGCCCCCTTCGGCACCGCCGAGGCGGAGCAGGACTGGGACGAGGATCCGACGGACGCCACGCCCTGGCAGTCGGAAGAGATGGCGGCGGACGACGCCGAGGTTGCGTTCGGTACGGAGCCCGAAGCGGCGCCGATCGTGGCGGCCCCGCCGGCGGCGACGACCCTCACGGGCGTCTCGGCCCAGGCGACGGACGGCGGTGTCCTCGTCGGTCTCACGGCCGACGGCGGGATCGGCGCCCTCGAGGCCTTCACGCTCGAGAATCCGGCGCGACTGGTCGTGGATCTGCCCGGGATCGCGGCGGCGAGCTCCGCCACGAGCATCTCGGTGGAGTCCGATCTCGTGACCGGCGTGCGCCTCGGCGCTCACGCCGAGAAGGTGCGGATCGTGATCGACGGCGGTCCGGCGGCGGGAGACTTCTCCGGTCGTCAGATCATGCCCGGGACCACGGGCCTCTGGATCGCGGTCGGCGGCGGCGAGGCCCTCGCTCAGGCGATGACCGATGCGCTCGACGGATCCGAGGCGGCCTGGATCGCTTCCGCGACCGCGGCGGCGACGCCGATGGCCGAGGAGCCGATCGAGGACGCGCCGGCCTTCGCAGACGAAGCGCCGATGGAGATCGCAGCCGAGGAGACGACCCCGGTCGTCGCCAAGGAAGCGGCGTTCATGGCGCCCGCGGAGGACTTCGCTGCGGAGTCCGATCCGGTCGAGATCGTCGCGGTGGAAGAGACCGCGCTCGAGATGGCTCCGGCCGCGGATGAAGCCGCGCTCGCGACCCTCTCGCTCGCGGAGGTCTACGGACTCCACTACGAGCGGACCGAGGGCCTCGACCGAACGGCGATCCTCGCGGACGACACGCTCGCCTACACGACGAGCGCACCGGATGCGTCGACCTGGGTCGTCAGCATCCCCGGTGCCCGAATCAGCGACGAGGCGTCGGACCGGATCTTCCCGAAGCAGGGCGGACCCGTTTCGATGATCCACGCCTTCCAGCAGCCCGAGGTCGAGACTCCGGAAGTTCGCGTGGTCTTCACGCGAGCGCCGAACCAGGAGCCGGTGATCAGCCGCCGCGGTTCGATGCTCTTCGTGGAGTTCCAGGACATGGGCATCGCGGCCGCCGCGCCGCCGGCGTTCCCGAACGCGGGGGGCGAGCAGGAGGCCACGGGTCTGACGCTCAGTGAGTCGCCGGTCGAGCCCATCGCGGGCACGACGTCCGCCGAGGCGCCGGTCGCCGCGGTGACGCCGATGGCGGATCCCTATGCGATGGACGCTCCGGCCCCGTCGCCGACGGACCTCACGTCCGAGCCGACGCCGATCCAGGCGATCGCGACGCCGGCGGCGCCGATCGAGGTGGCGCAGGCCGCCGCGGCGCCCGGCTTCGAGTCGGGTGGCGCGATGGAAGCGATGCCCGTCGCCGATCCGAACGCGATGTGGGACGCGCCGCAGGCGGCGCCCGCTGCTCCGGCGGCGGTCGAGGTTCCGGCCGCGATCGAGGTGCTCGAAGAGGGCGGCCTGATCGATGGCAAGGAGTACCGTGGCCGACGGGTCTCGCTCGACTTCAAGGACGTGGCGATCGCCGACGTGCTTCGCCTGATCGCGGAGGTCTCGGATCTCAACATCATCGCCGGTGACGAGGTCTCCGGGAACGTGACGATCCGACTCGTCGACGTGCCCTGGGACCAGGCGCTGGACGTCATCCTCATGACCAAGGGCCTGGGCTTCGTCCGGGTGGGCAACGTCCTCCGGATCGCGCCCTCCGACGTGCTCAAGGCGGAGGAAGAGGTCCGGCTCCAGGAACGCCGCAACAAGGAGAAGCTCGAGGATCTCGAGGTCAAGCTCCTGCCCGTCAACTACGCCTCGGTCAAGGACACGGAGGGGCTCGTCAAGCGCCTCCTCTCCGCCCGCGGCACGGTCAACCTGGACGAGCGCACCAACACGCTGATCATCAAAGACATCGCGTCCGTGATCGACGAAGCGAGCGCGCTCATCTCGGCGATCGATACCCAGACGCCGCAGGTCATGATCGAGGCCAAGATCGTCGAGGCCAGCCTGGACTTCAGCCGCGAGCTCGGCTCGGTCTGGGGCATCCAGACGCAGCGCTTCACGGATCCCTTCGATCCCGACACGCCGCGCCGGGACCTGGACTTCGCCAACGACGGCATCAACCTGATCGACGAGAACAGCCTGGCCTTCGCCAACCCGATCGCCGCGGTGCCCACTGGGCTCTTGACGGTCGGCGCCTTGATCCTCGACCAGGACTTCCGGGTCGATGCCCAGATCCAGGCCGCGGAGTCCACGGGTGACGGCAAGGTCGTCTCGAGCCCGCGGATCGTGACCCTCGACAACACGGAAGCCCGAATCGAACAGGGTGTGTCGATTCCCTTCCAGACCTTCGAAGGGGGCGATGCGAAGCTCGAGTTCATCGACGCGGTGCTGTCGCTCATCGTGACGCCGCACATCACGGCCGACGAGAGCATCATCATGGAGATCCAGGTCAGCCGGAACGCACCGGACGACTCGGTCCAGACGCCGACAGGTTCGCCGGCCATCGCGCGGAACGAGGCGATGACCGAGACCCTGGTGAAGGACGGTCAGACGCTGGTACTCGGCGGGATCTACACGATCACCAAGAGCAACACGCAGAGCCGGATTCCCTACCTGCACCGGATTCCGGTCATCGGGAATGCCTTCAAGAGCAACTCCGTGCGGGACTCCCGCCAGGAGCTGCTGGTCTTCGTGACGCCGCGCATCGTGCGGCTGCCCGAGATGGCCAGCAACTAGATCCGTCGCCTTCGGGCGCTCGGCGAGTAGATCGGAACCATCGAAACGGAGGTCCAGCGAGGCCTCCGCCGGTGGAACCCGAAGGACGGGGGGAGCTTGCTCCCCCCGTTTTTTTTATGATGCGTCCGTGAGTGGAGAGCGCGTGAATCCGAAGGCCCAGCGAAGGCCCGTCTTTCTGGTCGGCATGATGGGCGCGGGCAAGTCCACGATCGGCCCGGCTCTCGCGGCCCGCCTGGGCCGGACCTTCGTCGACACGGACCACGAGGTCGAGCGGACCGCCGGCAGAAGCGTCGCCGAGATCTTCGAGCGCGAGGGGGAGGCGGGCTTCCGGGAGCGGGAGCGGGCCGCGATCGAGGCCGCGAGCCTGGAAGCGGCGGTCGTCGCCCTGGGCGGCGGAGCGATCGTCCAGCCCGGGGCCGCGGATCTCCTGACGGAACGAGGCACGGTCGTCTGGCTGGAGGCCGACCCGGAGACCCTCCTCGCCCGGATCGGGGACGCCGAGAGCCGTCCGCTGCTCGCCGGGCTCGGTCGGGAAGGCCAGCGGGCGAAGCTCGGAGGACTCCTCGCGGAGCGGAAGCCCTATTATGCTCGCGCCGCGATCCGCGTCGACGCCACGGGGGAGCCCGAGGCCGTGGTCGACGCGATCGTCTCGGCGATGCACGGCCGCTGACGGCCGGGCCAGGAAACGGGAAGAAGCCATGGCCGCCAGGAAGGCGACGAAGAAGGCAAAACGGACGACGACGACGAAGCGCACAGGGCAGGGGCGCCTCTCGGGGCGCGGACGTGTTCGCGCGAAGGTCCCGGTTCGGCTCGGCGAGCGCAGCTACGACGTCGAGCTCGGAGACGATTGGCTCCAGACGATCGGGGGGAGAGCAGCGGACCTACTGCAGGCCGAGCGGGTCGCGATCGTGACCGTTCCGACCGTGGCGCGACGTTATGCGCCTCTGTTGACGAAGGGGCTCTCCGCGCGCGGCACGAAGGTCGACCGGATCGTCGTCCCGGACGGGGACGCCACGAAGAACCTGAAGCAGCTCGGCGTGCTCTACGACCGGTTCCTCGAGCACGACATGGATCGCAGCTCCGGCGTCGTGACCCTCGGTGGGGGCGTCGCCGGCGACCTGGGGGGCTTCGCCGCGGCGAGCTTCCTGCGTGGGATTCCGTTCGTGCAGGTCCCGACGACGGTACTCGCGATGGTCGATGCTTCGATCGGGGGGAAGACCGGCGTGAACCTCGCGCAGGGCAAGAACCTCGTCGGGGCCTTCCATCAGCCGAAGGGCGTCTTCCTCGACATCGCGACACTCCGCTCCCTCCCTCGCCGCGAGCGCGCCGCCGGCGCCGCGGAACTCATCAAGCACGCCGCCATCTGGGACGCGCCCCTCTTCGACTGGCTGGAGCCGCGGATCGAGGCGTTCCTCGATCTGGACCCGAAGGTCGTCCTGCCGGCGCTCGAACGGTCGTGCGCGATCAAGGGCGAGGTCGTCGAGCGCGACGAGCGGGAAGGGGGACTGCGTAAGCTCCTCAACTTCGGGCACACGCTCGGCCACGCGATCGAGAAGCACGCGCGCTACCGCGGGATCCTTCACGGCGAGGCCGTCGCGATCGGCATGGTGTTCGCGGCCCGTCGCTCCGAAGAGTTGGGATTTTCCCCCGCCGGCACCCGGGAGCGCCTGGAATCCGTGCTGGAGCGTGCCGGTCTTCCCACCCGGGTCCCGAATCGCCCGCGATCTGCTTATCTATCTGCGATTGCCGTCGATAAGAAGAAGCGAGGCGGCAAGATCCACTTCGTCGTGCTGGAAGGCATTGGGAAATCCGGCACGGTGGCGCTCACGCCCCGGGAGATCCTCCCGGCGGGTTGGCGCGCCTGAGAAGTACGGGGCACGCTGCTCGAATCGAACCGGAGGGGGGCCGGACAGGGTGGAGCTCGAAGTATCCGCATGGACCCGTCGCGATCGCCTGGAGCGGATCGCGGCGGCCGAACGTGATCGTCGCGCGGGCCGGACGGATCTCGCGCTGGCAGCCCTCGGCGAAGGCACCGAGTGGCCGGCGCGGCTGGTGCTCGCGCTCGCGAGGCTTCCCGAGGAGGAAGGCGCGGACGCCCGCGAGATCCTCCAGGCGACCCTCGACGACTGGGCCGCCGAGACGGGCCTCGCTTCGCTCGACCCCGCCGCTGAGCCGGTCGAGGCAGAGTCGGCATCCGACGTCGTCGAGGTCGAATCGACCGAGGAGGCACCCGACGTCATCGAGGTCGAATCGAATGAGGAGGCTTCCGATGTCATCGAGGCCGACCCGGCAGAACCCGTCGCGGAGGAATCCGACCTCGTCGTCGAGGCCGTCGCGGAGGAGTCCGACCTCGTCGTCGACGCCGTCGAAGCGCTCGACGAAGACCTGTTGGCGCCGATCGAGCACGACGAGCTCGAGCGTGCTTTCGCGGAAGCCGAGGCGCAGACCGACGAGATGCACGACGTCAACGATGTCGCCGAGCGGGTCCTGCTGGACGAGCCGGTCGGACTGAGCGAGCTCGATGGCGACGTCTACGGGGTCGCCGACGAAGGGGCGCGCGCCGATGAAGACACGACCGGGTCGGGCATCCGGACCGATGCGGCCTGGGCGGAGGCGCCGATCTGGCCCGAGCCGATCGCACCCGACGCGCCGCTGGACCGGGCGGCAGTCGCGCCTCGAGAAGCCGAACCAGAAGCCGCCGACGCGCAGGGCGAGGGCCCGTCGCGCGCTCAGGTGATCACGACCCTCGAGCAATGGCTCGAGAATCTCCTGGCGGGACGAGCGCAGTGAGTCCCGCGCGCCGAGGGGAGGAGATGAAATGAGTTTCGACCGGATTCTTCAGACGATCGTGGACGACTGCGGCGGGGGCTTCGGGGCCGCGCTGATGGGTCTCGACGGCATTGCCATCACGCAGGTCGAGGCGAGCGATCCGCCCGCCGGCGACCCGCTCGACGGCGACGTCACGACCGCCGGGATCGAGTTCGGGCGGATCCTGGCGGACGTCACCAAGGCTTCCGATTCGCTGGCGACCGGGAACATGCGGGAGGCCGTGATCTCCCTCGACCGCGTGAATCTCGTCTTCCACACGATCGACGACGACCTCGTCCTCGTGCTCGCGCTGTCGCCCGATGGTAATCTCGGCAAGGCGCGCTACCTCGTCCGCCGATACGCGCTCGACGTGCGCGCCGAGCTCTGAGCCCTGATCTCCGAGCCGTACGCACACGGCGGTGACGAGGGCCTGCTCGGGGCCATGACCGGGAGAGGGAACGAAGATGACGCAGGCTGCGACGAAGATCCTCGTTCTCCACGGGCCGAACCTGAACCTGCTCGGCCGACGTGAGCCGGACGTCTACGGAACCCAGACCCTGGCGGACATCGACGCTTCCCTCGAAGCCGCCGCCAAGGAGCTCGACGTCGAGGTCGAGACCTTCCAGTCGAACCACGAGGGCGTGCTGATCGACCGGATCCAGGAGGCGATGGGGGAGGCAGCCGGGATCGTGATCAACCCCGGCGGCTTCACCCACACGAGCGTTGCGCTGCGCGACGCGCTGGTTGCCGCCGAGTTGCCGGTCGTCGAGGTGCACCTGTCCAACGTGCATGCGCGCGAGGCCTTCCGCCGCGAGTCGTTCGTCTCGCCGATCGCGGAGGGCGTCATCTGCGGCCTGGGCGCCGACGGCTACCGCTTCGCCCTGGAAGCGCTGGCGCTCCGCCTGAGCGACTAGTCCTCCCGCTCCGGGCGCTCGCGGGGGGCTTCCCGCTGCGGGCGCTTGAGGGGGGACCTCCCGCTGCGGGCACTCGCCGCCGGGCCGCCTCCCGCTGCGGGCGCTCGTGGAGAAGGCGTCGGGCTGCGGGACGTCCCGGGCACCGTCTCGGCGCGCGTTCGTGGGCGCGGCTCGAAGCGCTGTTGAGCGCCTTCGGAGTGGGCGCGCGCGGTACAGACCGTCGGTGCGGGTGCCCCACGGGTGGGGCGATTGGGCGTCGCGCTACCCCCACACGCGCGTCTCAAGGGGGCGTACGGGTGGCCGATACGGGTAGAAGAGGACCGCCGTCACGCTGACGGGCGGCGTTCTCATCCTCGATTCTCTGCCGTGCTGAGGGTTCATTGGCGCTCAACAAACGAAAAGTACTGGATGCTGCGCGCAAGCATGCGCAGAAGGGCGCCAAGGCGAAGGCTCTGAAGGAGTACAACAAGCTCCTGAAGGAAGACCCGCGCGACGCGAAGCTGTTGCTCGAGGTCGGCGACGCCTATCGCCGGTGGGGACAGAACGAAGAGGCGATCGCTCAGTACGGCAAGGTCGCCCAGCAGTACCGACAGGACGGCTTCGACGCGCGCGCGGTCGCCGTCTTCAAGCAGATCCTGAACCTCGACCCGAAGAACTACGGCGCCTACGTCTCGCTCTCCGAGCTCTATCAGCGGATGGGTCTCGACTCCGAGGCGGTCGCCGCGTTGCAGACCGCGGCGGACGGCTACCACAAGGAAGGCCGCAAGTCCGAAGCCCTCGACCTGCTCCGGCAGATGGCGGCGCTCGATCCGACGAACACGACGAGCCGCCTGAAGGTCGCCGAGCTCCTGCGTCAGGAGGGCATGGAGGCGGAGGCGATCGCCGAGTACGACGCCGTCGTCGCCGAGCTCGAGAACCAGGACGATCGTGAGCAGCTGGTCACCGTTCTCGAGCGCATGCTCGAGGTCAAGCCCGACAAGATCGACTCGCTGACCGCGCTCGTCCGTCAGCTCATGCTCACCGGCGAGCTCGACCGGGCGGAGCCCCTCGCGGTGCGCGCGCTCAACGTGGACGCCGCTTCGCCGCAGTACGAGCTCCTGATGGATCTCTACGCCCAGATGGGCGACGAGGCGAAGCTCGCCGATGCGACGCGCGGTCTGGCGAAGCTCTATCGCGAGCGCGGCGACGACGAGAAGGCGCGTGAGCTCATGCAGCGCCTCCCGGTCGAAGAGGTCGGGTCCAGCTCGCGGCTGGCCGTCGACGTGTCCGAGGTCGACGAACCGGATCTCGGCGAGGACGAACTCCTCGCGGAGGACGAGCCCTTCCTCTCCCTGGATGAAGAGGCGGGCGACGATCCGCCCTCGCTCGAGCTCGACGAGGAGCCGGTTCTCGATCTGGGAGCCGAAGAAGAGCCGCCGGTCGAAGCGGCGCCGGAGCCCGAGGAGGAAGCCCCGCTTCCGGAGGGAGATCCGGATCAGCTCCTCGCCGAAGCCAGCGTCTATCTCCGCTACGGCAAGCGCGACCAGGCGATCGCGAGTCTGCGCGGCATCCTCGCGCAGGATCCGAATCATCGCGCCGCGCTCGAGAAGCTCGGCGAGGCCTACGCCGACGACGGCCAGCATTCCGAGGCCGTCCAGGCCTGGATGAAAGCGGCGGAACGGATCCGTGTGGAAGGGGACGCCGACGCGCTCGCCGTCCTCAAGGATCGCATCGCGAGCCTCGACCCCGGGATGGCCGAACAGATCGGCGATATCGATCCCGCCGAGATCTCCGCACCGGAGGCGCCGGTCCTCGATCTCGAGCCGGAAGGCGACGAGCTCGAAGCGCCCCCGATCGACCTCGATCTCGACGTGGAAGTCGATCTCAACCTCGACACCGCGATCGGCGTCGTCGAACACGGCGAAACCCAGACCGGCTACGACTTCGGGTCCGAAGACGACGACTTCGAGATCGAGCTCGACGAAGACTCGGTCACGTTCGACAAGCCGCCGGTCGACGCCGAAGCCGCGTCCCCGAAGGCCGCTTCGCCGGTCGTCGAGGTGACCCAGCCCGACTTCGAAGGCGGTGACGAGATCGCCCTCGACGACGCGGGCGAGTCGGGAGACGACGATGCCTTCGAGTTCGAGGTCGACGCCGACGACCTCGGACTGGCCGAAGAAGAGGTGATCGCGGACGGGGACGACGAGGACGATGCGCCCTCCGTCGAGTTCGACCTCGATGCGGGCGAGCTCACGTCGCCGCCGACCGGGTCTGGCGCCGGTCAGAGCACGGCGACGTCCGCGAAGATCGCCGAGGAGCTCGAAGAGGCGGAGTTCTACATCGCGCAGGAGATGTTCGACGAGGCCCGGGGCCTCCTCGAGCGGATCCTCGAGCAGGCCCCGAATCACCCCGTGGCGACGCTGCGTCTCGGCGAGATCGCGTCCTCTGCAGGCGAAGCACCCGCCGACGCGACCGGCTCGGGCCTCGCGGGCAAGAAGGCCGCGGCGCCGGATCTCGAGATCACCGCGCGCTTCGATGACGACGACGAGTTTGAAGTCGAGGTCGACCTCGATGACGGCGAGACGGAACCCGACGCGGAAGCGACCGATTCGGGGCTCGATCTGGCGAGCGACGCGGCCGACGAGGCCGAGCCGGCCGTCGAGCTCGAGTTGGACACGGACGTCGAGGTCGATCTCGACGACGACGACGCGACGGCAGAGGCGGCAGAAACCGAGTCCTCTGTACCGGAGACCGACGACACGGCGACCGCCGAGGTCGACGTGGCCGTCGAGGACGCGGCAGGCACGTCCGGCCCGCTGGACGCGGCGGAGTCCTTCGATCTGCGCGAAGCGCTCGCGGACGTGCTGGGAGACGACGAGCCCGAAGCGCCCGATCCGAACGAGGCGAGCGGGGTGCTGTCGACCGTCGAGGACGGCTTCGAGTCGATCTTCTCGGACTTCAAGAAGGGCGTGACCGCGACCCTCGACGAAGGGGACTTCGATACCCGTTACGACCTCGGCATCGCGTACCGCGAGATGGGTCTCTTCGAGGACGCGATCGGCGAGTTCCGGTTCTGCCTCGACTCGCCCCAGCGTCGCTTCGACAGCCTCTACCTGATGGGCCTCTGCGCGCGCGACCTCGGTCGCTTCGACGACGCGGTGAGCCATCTCGAGCAGGCCCTGGCCCTCCCGGATCTTCCCGAGGAACGGATGGCCGGGGTCTACTTCGACCTCTCGATCGCGGAAGAGGGCTCGGGGGATCGCGACCGCGCGTGCACGAGCCTGCGCCGGGTCCTGGAGCTCGACGCGGACTTCCCGGGCGCAGCGGAGCGCCTCTCGGCGCTCGAAGCGGGCCAGACGACCTCGCCCCAGTTGGGCGAGCCCGGAGAGGCGTTCGAGTCCTTCGACGAGCTCTTCGAGGACGATGACGACGACACCGCCGGAGACGTCGGCGTCGCCGAGGCGGCCGGCAGCGAGGCCTTCGAGTCCTTCGACGACGTGGTCAGCGAAGCGGAGGCCGCCCTCGAAGAGGCCGAGTTCGTTCCGGAGGCCGACGTCGGCGACGAGGCCGAGGAATCGGCCAACAACGAAGACACCGAGACCGTCACGCGCAAGGGCGGGCGGAAGAAGATCTCCTTCGTCTAGCGATCCGCGCCGGACGACGCCCGCTCCATCGACGGATCCCGGTCAGCCCGGGTCCGGAACTCCGAGGAACCCGTGGAACATCTCCATCACTTCGGTCTGACCCAGGATCCCTTCAGCAACGAACCGGACCTGCGCTTCTTCTTCGAGAGCGGCAGCCACCGCGACGCCCAGCGCCGCGTCGAGCGCGGGCTTCGTCAGCACAAGGGCCTCACGCTGCTGACCGGCGACGGCGGCATGGGCAAGACCCTCCTCGCTCGCCGCATCCTCGACGCGCTCGAGGAAGAGGTCTTCGAGGCCGCGCTGCTCGTGATGCTTCCCGGTGCTGCGGACGCGAAGAGCATCCTCCAGCGCTTCGCGCGCCAGCTCGGCTGTGAAGAGCCCGCCGACGATCGCGCGGGACTCCTCGCTCAGATCTACGAGCAGCTCGCGATCGTCCGCGAGGACGGGCGCCACGCCGTGCTCATGATCGACGACGCCCAGATCATGACGCCGGACGTGTTCGCCGAGCTCGCGGGTCTGCTCAACCTCGAGTACGAGGATCGCCGTCTCGTCTCGATGCTCTTCGTCGGCTCCTCGGAGCTCGACCGGCTCGTCCAGAACGACTCGAGCATCATGCCCCGGGTCGACGTGCGCGTGCGACTCCAGCCCCTCGACATGGCGAACGCCGCCGCCTACCTGAAGCATCGTCTCGACGCGGTCGGCGGGGACGCGGCGGCCGTTCCGGCGCCGGCGATGGAGGCGCTCTTCAAGTTCGGTCGTGGACGCCCGCGCCTGCTCAACACCCTCGCCGACAATGCGCTCTTCGAGGCGTATCTCGGCGGTCGAAGCGCGATCGACGCGACGGACGTCGAGCGCGCGGCCGCCGATCTCGGGATCGGTCCCGACCCGGGGACGACCTACAGCCAGCTCTCGGCCGCTCCCGTGCCGCCGGCGCCCGCGCTCGCCGAAACGCCCGCGGCGGGAACGATCCCGGACGACGTGGCGGGGGCACCGGCTGCGGGCCCCGTGCTCGATCTCGACGACGGCGGCGTCGACGACTTCGTGCTCGCGCCGGAGATGGCGGCACCGGCCGTGACTCCGACCCTCGATCTCGACGAAGGGCTCGAGGATGCGCTGGAGGACGCGGCCACGCCGATCGCGGGCGCACCCCCCGCGACGCCGGTGGCCGAGATGCCGGTCTCCTCGTTGGAGTTCGATAGCGATCCGCCGTCGGTCACCCAGTATCCCGTCGACCCGCCGGTCCGCGACGCGGCCGCCGAGGCCGCGGGAACGTCGGTCGCCCACGCCGAGATCCTCGAGGCGGAGCTCACGCCGCTGGACGACGCCGACGGAGAGCCGATCGACGACGCGTTCGTGGAGCTGATCGAGGAGTAGGGGACTCCGTCCCGCGTGGCTGGACGCGCGTTCGGATCTGCTACCGTGGATCCGGATGCGCGAGTAGCTCAGTTGGTAGAGCATCAGCTTCCCAAGCTGAGGGTCGCCAGTTCGATCCTGGTCTCGCGCTCCAACCTCTTCCACGCCCTCGGCCTGTTGGTCGGGGGCGTTTCTCGTTGGATGCCTCCCGTCTTGCGCCGGCGAGGCCGCGCGCCGCGAGACCGATCGTCACCTCCCCGCGTCGAGTGCGCACTCACCTCCCGAGGCCAGGAACGGCCCCGCCTGGGAAGGATTCGTGATGCGCTCGCTCGCTGTCGCTCTCGCTCTGGTTTCGGCTCTCTCGCTCCCGAGCTCGGCCCTCGCTGCGTCCTATCTGCGTACGGACGGCTCGATCGTCGATCCGATCCTGTCGGTCGACGCCGGAGCGCACCCGTACGCGGGGATCGATCTCGCGCCGGGTGCCGACCTCCACGGAGTGGACCTTCAAGGGGCACAGCTCTACCTGGCGGCTCTCGGGGGAGCGAATCTCACGGGCTCGATCCTTCGCGGAGCAGATCTCGTCGACGCCGACCTGACCCACGCTGCGCTCGCGGGGGCCGACCTCCGCGACGCGGACCTCACGGTGGCGAGATTCGCGGGCGCGGATCTCACCGGCGCGACGCTCGGAGGCGACAACGGGTTCGGCGCACACCTGTCCGACGCCGACCTGACCGGCGTCGTGTGGACCGACTCCCTGCTGGACGAAGTCGTGCTGAACGGAACGATTCTGTCGTTCGGCGATCTTCGAGGGTGGCGCGCATGGGGCATCGGCGCGCAGGGGGCGGCCTTCGACAACGCGAATCTCGATGGCGCGCGGCTCGGTCTGATCGCGCCCGGGGCGGACTTCACCAACGCGACGCTGCGCGGGGTTGCGTTCGAACAGCTCATCGGGTTCCCGGCGCCGAGTCTTCGCGACGCGCTCCTCGTGGACAGCGACCTCGCGGGCGCCTCGTTCAGCGCCGAAGGGGGCTTCGGGCAGATCGATCTGGAGGGAGCGGATCTGTCGGGCGCGATCCTGCGCGACGTCGTCGGCCTCGGGAACACCTCGGGTGCGGCGTTCTACGACGTCGACACGGACTTCGCCAACGCCTGGGTCGATCTCGGCGGGACGATTCCGTTCGATCCGGTCGCTGCCGGCTGGACATTGGTTCCGGAGCCCGGCACCGCTGTTCTGATCGGCCTCGGGCTGGTCGGATTGGCGCGCTCGCGTCCGCGTCGAGCGCCGGAACCGGGACGACGATCGCGCGCTCGCGGTCCCGGGCGAGCGCCGGGGCGAGAGAGCCCACGATCCTGATCGCCGCCGGACCGGTTGGTGCCCGGACGTTCGTGGTGGACACCGGACCGCGCGCGAGTAGGGGGCGACGCTGTGCGGGGTCGCGCTCGAGGAGACTGCCCCCGCCGTGATCGGGTCGGGTGCGAGGTTCCGATCCTCGCCCGGGAGGGGGGGAGGGCCCGGTGTTCGGTGCGGGACGATGGGTGCTGGCGACGCGCCTGTCCCACCTCCGTTCGGGCTCGTCGATCTCTTCGCGATCCCGCTTCCGTGCTCCATTCGTCACGGATGTGAACGACGACCGCGGCGCTTTCCGTGCGGTCGACACGGAACACATCGTTTCGATTCACCGTGCCGTGACGCATCGATCGTGTGAGTGCGCCTGCTCGAACACCGAATCTCCCCCGACCTCATTCAACCTCCACGCCAGACGCGCCTCTTCGACATCGCCGCTCCGTACGCTCCGCGGCTCAACACCACCGGTCCGAAGGGACCCCCGGTCGAGGAGAACCCCATGGCTGTCGATGACGAGATCGTGAACCGGTCGGAGAACCGACCTTTCGAAGATGTGCTGAACGTCCACCTTTCCCGCCGCAAGATGATGAAGGGCACCCTCGCCACGGCGGCGACGGGCTTCCTCGCTTCGTCGAGCGTCGCGAAGGCGGTCGGGGACGACGAGCAGGACGGCCGCCAGGGGCGACGCACGCGCATCGGCTTCACGCCCGCCGAGAACGCGGGCGGTCCGGATCCGACGATCTCGGCGGACTACGAGTACTCGGTGCTGATTCCCTGGGGCCTCCCGCTCTTCCCGGGCGTTGCGGAGCTCGATCCGACGGACGTGACCTCGAACGGCGCGGCGAATCAGGAGCGACAGATCGGTTGTGGCCACGACGGCATGGCCTTCTTCGGTGATCCCGACAAGAAGCGCTCCGGCCGTCCTTCGAGCGATCGTGGCGTGCTCTGCATCAACCACGAGTACGGCATCAACGATCGCGTGCTTCGCAAGTCGCTGCCCGAGAGCCTCGACGAGGTGCGCAACTCGCAGGCCGTCCATGGCGTGTCCGTCGTCGAGCTCGCCAGGAAGAACGGACGATGGGACGCGGTCGTCCCGGGCGGTCGGAACCGGCGGATCACGCCCAATACGCCGGTCGAGTTCAGCGGTCCCGCGGCGGGGAGCCCGCTGCTCGAGACGGCCGCCGGGAACCCGGGCGCGGGCACGGTGAACAACTGCGCGAACGGCCGGACGCCCTGGGGCACCTACCTCACCTGCGAGGAGAACTTCAATGGCTACTTCGGGGCGAACGACGAGGCCTGGGCGGCCACGCCCGAGCAGGCGCGGTACGGCTTCAGCGCTTTCGGCTTCGCCTACGGATGGCATCTCTTCGACGAGCGCTGGGATCTCGGCAACGCCGACTACCGGAACGAGGAGAACCGCTTCGGGTACGTCGTCGAGATCGATCCGAACAGGCCGCTCGACAAGCCCGTCAAGCGGACCGCGCTCGGACGCTTCAAGCACGAGAGCGTGGAGATCGTGATCGGTCGGGGGCGCCGGATCGTCGCCTACATGGGCGACGACCAGCGCTTCGACTACGTCTACAAGTTCGTGTCCGCGGACAACTACCGTCGGATGCTGCGCAAGGGCAAGAGCCCCCTCGACGAGGGCACGCTCTACGTCGCGCGCTTCAACGACGACGGGACCGGCGACTGGCTGCCGCTCACCCCGGACAACCCGGCGCTCGCCGGTTGGACCGAGGACGAGATCGCGGTCTACACCCGGCTCGCCGCGGACGCCGTCGGTGCGACGCCGATGGATCGGCCGGAGTGGATCACCCGCGGTCGGCGCCAGGAGATGTTCTGCGCGCTGACCAACAATACCCAGCGAACCGAGCCGAACGCGGCGAATCCCCTCGCGCCGAATCCGGACGGCCACATCCTCCGTTGGCGGGACGAGGATCGCTTCACGGGCACGAAGTTCGAATGGGACATCTTCGTCCTCGCGCAGGACACCCGGGTCGAGAACGGAGGCGACGAGTCGTTCACGTTCTCGGATCCCGATGGCCTCTGGGCGGATCCCTTCGGACGTCTCTTCATCCAGACGGATGGCGGGCAGCCCTTCGGCAACAACCAGATGGTCGTCGCCGACATCCGCCGTCACGAGTTCAAGCGGATCTTCTCGGGCGTCGCTGGAGACGAGATCACCGGGATCACGACGACGCCGGACTACGAGACGATGTTCATCAACACCCAGCACCCCGGCGGCAACGGCGGCGACCCGACGGTCAGCAACTTCCCCGTGCCCGGCGCGGGCGGTCCCGAGGTCCCCCGCGCGGCGACCTTCGTGATCACACGCAAGAAGGGAGGCGTGATCGGCTCCTGAGTCGAGCGCGCGCACCAGAGATCACCCGACGCGTCGGCCGGGGGACCGGTCGTCGCGTCGGCGTCGGCGCCTCGAGACGTTGGGCGGGCGCCGTCGGAACGCGTAGACTCGAGGTATGAGGTTGTCCCCCCACCTCGTGCTTCTCTTGATCGCGCTCGCCCTCGTCGGCAGCAAGTGCGATGTCCGCGCGTCCTACGGCGACCCGCCCCCGTCTCCGCCCGAGGGGGATGAGGACGCAGGATCCAACCGAGACGACGAGGGCTTCCGGCTGGCGATTCGCGTCGGTGACTCGCACGCCCCCGCGAACGCGGTCCAGGTCGCGCGGGCCGCGGCGCCCGCCGCGCCGAGTCCGGCCGCGCCGCTGGGGCCCGTGGCGGTTCCGCTCGCGGGGCCTGGCGCGTATCTGGCCGGCGTGCTCTGTGCGCTCCTGGGGGCGTGCCGGCTCAGTCGCCGACCGATTCCTGGGGGATCGGCATCGAGTGGGCCTTCTCGAGCGCATTCGCCAGCTTGCGCGCCCAGTGACGGAACGTGCGTCGCGCCGCGGCCGCGTTCGAGATCGGATCGTTTCGCCAGCCCGTGACGTCGTCGTGCTCGAGGCCTCGCCGGTCGACGATCCGTGCCAGGATCTCCCGAGACTGCGAGTCGAAGACCTCGATGACGAGCGTTGCTGCGCCGACGGACGCGCTGTAGGTGGCTCCGCGGGTCGGCTGCTCCGGAGCGGTCGTCAAGACGAAGTCGATGATCGCGCCTCGGAGCACGAGTGCTTCGGGGCCGGGCCGGTCGGCGAGGGTCCAATCTCCTCGCGCGATCAGCTCCTCCCGGATCGAGCTCGCGAGCTCCTCGCGCACGAAATCCATCTGCCGCTCGTTCAACGCGTACTCGCCGCGCGCCCGCTTGGGGGGGCGCTTGTAGTGGAACCCGGCGCCGATCAGGATCAGCTCGGAGTAGCTCGAGAGATCCATGTCCGGCTTCACCCAGACGCGCTGGCCCGCTCGAGCACCGCGCACGCGGTGCAGTCCGTCGAACGTGACGTCGGCGTTCTCGCCCATCTCGACCACGGGTCCCGGCAATGCACAGCCGAGGGCGACGAGGAGAGGCAGGACGAAGGCCGTTCGCAAGAGATCGCTTCGGGTGCGCATCGCGTCAGTATCGAGGCGGAGCCGGGCGCTGTCGAGACTCGCGGCCCGGGTCGCCCGTCCGGCCGCACCGGCCGCAACGTTCGCCCGAATCCGTCTCGTCCTCAGCCGGCCGAGGCGTCCGTCAGGACGACGACGAGCAGGCGCGAAGCCCGGAGCGAGCGTGCAGGACCTCTTCCCGTGGCGGAGCCCGTTCCCGCGAGCCGAGGAGGCGCTACGCCCGCGCTCGAACCGTGAGCGTCGGGCAGGGCGCCTTCTGGACGATTCGTTGGGCCGTTCTCCCGAGCAGGGCGTTCAAGACGGCGGAACGACCGTGCGTGCTGAGGACGATCGCCTGCGCGGACACCTTCTCGGCGAAGGCGGGAATCGCGTCGGCCGCCTCGCCGTCGATCACGTGGCACTCGACGGAAAAGCCCTCGTCCTCGAGAGCCTTCGCGTTCGGCGCCATGCGCTCGAGGATGTCCTCCTTCACGGGGTCCGGCTGTCCGGTGAGCTCGAGCACCGAGTGCTTGAGGGGCTCCAGGTAAGGGGGCGTGCGGTCCGCGTACACGAGGTGCAGCTGCGGCTTCGCCCCGTCCGCGAAGAGGCTCGCGAAGGCCTGCGGCGCGATCCGAGCCTCCGGCGAAAGGTCGGTCGGGACGACCAGGTCGTCGAGGGGCAGGTCGAGCAGCGCGTCGTCGGGATGCACGGTCAGTACGGGCATCGGCGCGCGGCGCACGACCGACTCGGCGACACTGCCGAGCAGGACGTGCTTCACGCCGGTCAGGCCGCGGGTGCCGATCACCAGCAGGTCGGCGCCGACCTCTTCGGCGATCTCGACGATCGTCGCGCCGGGCTCGCCGAGACGGACGATGACGTCGACTTCGAGACGGGCCGACCGCGTCTCCTCGGCGATCTCGTTCGTACGTTGCTCGGCCACGTCCCGGATCGCGAGGTCGCTCGAGGGGGCGCTGATCGCCGGGTAGGGACCGAGGGGAACCGCTTCGACGGCGTGGACGAGCACGAGACGGGCCGCGTTCGACGTCGCGAGCGCAGTGGCCTGGCGCAGGGCGAGGGCGGCGGTGTCCGAGAAGTCGTGGGCAACGAGAACGGTCGCGATCGACGACATGCGGGTGGGGCCTCCAGACGTGGGGAGCGTGCCCGTTCCCGGGCGGGGTGCATCAGCCGGCGAAGCATCCGAGCCGAAAGAGTGCGAAGCCGAAATGGAAGACGAGGAGCAGGATCCCGTCCCCGACACCGAAGGCCGGCGCGGGGGGCGAGCCGGAACGCGAAGCAGCCCGCGAACGCGGTGACCATCGGCCGGTCGAAGAGTAGGGCACCGTCACCGATTTCGAGGGGGAGATCGCTCCGCCCGCGCCGATCGAGACCGCGAGCTCCGTCCCGATCCAGAGACCGGAGATGCCCGCGAGGGTCGTCATCGCCTGGGTGGTCGACAAGGATCGCGTCGCCGCACTCCTCGCCGACGCCCTGGGCTGCGATGGACTGCTCCTCCTGACCGACGTGAAGGGCGTCTACGACGAGTGGCCGGCCACGGCGGAGGGATCGATCGAGGTAGCGACGTCGACTGCGCTCCCGGCCCGCTCGTTCGCGCCCGGCTCGATGGGACCGAAGGTCGAGTCGGCCTGCCGATTCGCGTCGAAGGCGGGCCGGTTCGCCGCGATCGGCGCCCTCGAAGACGCGGCGGCGATCCTGCGAGGAGAGGCCGGGACGAGGATCCTGCCGGGCTAGCCGGCGACGACGACGTCGGCGTTCTGTGCCCATTCGGGGGGCACTCGGCGCGCAGCGAGAAGCGGACGCGCGCACGCGAAACACGAAGGCCCCGGTCACAGGGAGCCGGGGCCGTTCGGGTCGGGATCGGCGAAGGTCCGATCGATCGTGAGGTCCGTCAGCTCCGCTTGCGGGAGGCCGCGTGAAGGACGGCGACGCCCGCACCGAAGAGCATCGCCGCTCCGGGCTCGGGGACCGGCGCGGTCTCGGAGATGACCCAGCCTCGCCGGTGCCGGGTGCTGGTGTAGCGCGCCCCGACATGCCACTCGGATTCGTCGAGGATGGCGGTGCTGTCGAACTGCATCGACCACGTATAGGTCGAGCCGAGCGAGAGGTTCGGGTCGACGTCGAAGCAGACGAAGGTGCCGTTGTTTCCGTTGCAGCCTCGGCCGCCGAGGGGGCCGGCGGCCAGGATTCCGGAGGGTCCTGAGAGGACCGAGACGTTCGTGTAGTCGTTGGCGACCTTGAACTCGATCTCGTTGAGGAACTCGGCGGCGACGCGATAGTCGACCGAGGTGTCGACGGAGTAGGTCGCGAGATACGTGTCTCCGCCGAGCGACGCGACGTCCAGGCTGTAGACGCCGCCGAGACAGTCGGCGGTCGCGCAGTCGATGGTCAGCGCGCTCGCGCTGCTGGCGCCGAGCGCGACACTCGCCGCGACGACGAGGGTCGAGAGGAGGATGGAACGGATCTGCATGGGGGCCTCACTACGCGCGCACAGCGCTCTCAGGTGACGATACACGAACGGGGTCGGCGCGTGGACGCCTTTCGACGACCAGGACGGAAGTTGCGTCGGCGTTGCGCAACGATTGCGGGTCACTCCCGGGGACTGCCCGAACCGGCACAGTGGACGCGACGGGCGGGCGCGTGCGACTGGGCCGGACAAGGGCGGATCAGCGATTTCGAGAGGGCACCCTGGTCGAGGCGCGCGTGCGCAGGTCGAGACTTCCTGTCCCATATCGAGGAGCAGATCGGCCGCGAGAGACGCGACACGCGGCATGCCGTGTGCTCGAGGAAAGAGGCGCGCGCTAGATTCCGTGCGGGGAGGCGGCGTGACTCCGACGGAAATCCTGCGCTTCCGGGCGGGGCATCGCATCGCCCTCTTCGAGGACGGCGCCGAGGCGTTCGTGGCCATGGAGGACGCGATCGCCGAGGCGAAGGAGCACGTCCATCTCGAGACGTACATCCTCCGTACGGATCGGCTCGGCCGGCGCCTGCTCGACCTGCTCGCGAGGCGCGTTCGAGAAGGCGTGTCGGTTAGGGTGATCTACGACGCGGTCGGCTCGCGCGGGATCGATCGGCGTCTGCTCGCGAGCTATGCGGCGGACGGAATCGAGTTCGAGGAGTGGAATCCGCCCGCGCGGTGGCGCTGGCGATTCCGCCCCCGGAGGCGCGACCACCGCAAGCTCCTGCTCGTGGATGGGCGGATCGGGTTCCTGGGCGGCTTGAACGTCGGTGACGAATACGTCGGCCAGGGCCGCGATCGCCTGCGTTGGCGAGACGCCCACGTCCGGATCGAAGGCCCCGGGCTGAACGAGCTCGAGGCCATCTTCGTCGAGAGCTGGTTCCGGGCGGGTGGGGCGAGCTTCGATTGGCAGCCCGGCGTGGCACGGGCCGCCGAGACGGGTGGGGCGCATTCGCTCGCGATCCTCGCGGACGGGCCGATGTATCCGCGTCGTCGAATGCGGGACTTCTTTCTCGACGAGCTCGAACGCGCCGAGTCCCGCGTCCTGCTCGTGAGCCCGTACTTCGCGCCGGGACCGCGGGTGCTCGACGCGATCGAGGCGGCCAGCGATCGCGGGGTGGCGATCGAGCTCGTGCTGGCGGGGAGGACGGACCATCCGCTCATGCGGCGCGCGGCCCGCGTCCTGAGTCGGCGGCTGATCCGGCGTGGCGTGCGGGTCTTCGAGGAGCCGCAGGCGATGATGCACGCCAAGCTCGCGGCCTTCGACGATCGCGTGGCGGTCGTCGGCACCTCGAACCTCGACCGCCAGAGTCTCGTCCACAGCTGCGAGGTCAACGCGGTCTTCGCGGGCGACGCCGTCCCGAGATGGATCCGCGAACACTTCGGTCCCGAGCGGTCGGACATGATCGAGCTCGACGCGCCGGCGCTCGAGCGGGGCGGCGTTCTGCGGTGGATCGCCGATCGTTGGGCGACGTTCTGGGCGGACTTCTGATCGGACGTCGGAGGCCCACCGCAGCGATCGGGTCCGCACCGGCAGCCGCTATCGTTCCGAGCCATGCGGGAGGACGTTCTCGACAACTTCGTCTGGCAGGCGATCCGCGCGGATCAGTCGACGCTCGCCGAGATCGGTCCCGCCGGAAAGGCTGGGCGCTTTCGCCGCGAGGTCTCGCCTTTCTGTGGGCTCGCAGACGAGTCCGTGGAGACCTGGGCCGATCTCGCGCAGGTACTCGGGCGTGACGACGTGGCGATCCTGATGGGCCCACGCCTCGCGAAGCATCCCGACGGCTGGGCGTGCCTGCTGGAAGAGGTCGCCACGCAGTGGGTGTCTGACGAGCTGATTCCGTCGACGTCGGACTGCGAATTCTTGCGGCTCGGCCCCTCGGACGTTCCCGAGATGCTCGACCTCACGGCCCGGACCGAGCCCGGGCCCTTCCTCCAGGAGACGATTCGCATCGGTCGCTACTGGGGGCACCGACGCGACGGGAAGCTGGTCGCCATGGCCGGGGAGCGCATGCGCGCCGGGGGATTCGTCGAAGTCTCCGCGGTCTGCGTGGATCCGTCGGCGCAGCGCAGAGGGCTCGGTGCCGCTGCGACGCTCTTCGTGGCCGAGCAGATTCGCGCGTCCGGGGGCGTGCCCATGCTGCACGTTCGGGAGGGCAACGATGCGGCGGTCTCGCTCTACGCGCGTCTCGGCTTCCGCCTTCGTACCGAGTGCCTCGTCTACGTGCTGGCGCCGCCGGGATGGGAGGCGCCCGAGTCGATGGCCGCGGCAGACGCATGAGCACGGATTCGAACGCAGGACGTCGCGTTCTCGTGACGGGAGGCAGCTCGGGGATCGGACGCGCGCTCTGTCGGCAGCTCGCCGTCGACGAAGGCTGCGACGTCCTGCTCGGCGCGCGGGATCGAGCTCGCGGCGAGGAGGTGGTCGCCTCGATCCGATCGGAGCTGCGGGGGGCCGATGCCGCACGTGTGGAGCTCGTCGTCGTGGACGTCACCAGCGACCAGAGCGTCGCCCGCGCGGTCTCGACGATCTCCGAGCCGGTCTATGCGCTGGTGAACAACGCGGGAACGGGGCTGGCCCACGGCGTCTCGCCCTCGGTCGTCGTGGAGACGAATCTCTACGGCCCGAAGCGGATGGTGGAGGCGATGCTGGGTGCGGGCCTGATCTCCGACCGGATCGTCAACGTCGGATCGGGGTCGGGGCCGGGCTACGTGCGCCGCTGCCCGAGCGAGGTCCAGCCCGCGCTCTGCACCCTTCCGGCGGACTGGGCCGCGATCGAGGCGCTGCTCGAGCCCTCGCCGGACGGGCGTTCGGGCTTCGGCTCGGAGGCGGATGCGAACGGAGGCTATGGGATCTCGAAGGCGCTGCTCTCCCTCTACTCGCTTCTGCTGGCTCGGGCGCATCCGGACCTGGTCGTGAGCTGCTGCAGTCCCGGCTGGATCCGCACGCGGATCGTCGGTCACGAGGGCCCCTCGAAGGGCCCCGAAGAGGGAACCGCCGCGATCAAGCAATGCCTCTTCGGCTCACTCGAAGCGAGCGGCTGGTACTACGGGAGCGACGGCCTCCGCAGCCCCTACCACTACATGCGGAACCCGGGCGAGCCCGAGTGGGACGGCAACGGACCGGGCGCCTAGCTCGCGGCGGCTGCCATCGCGGCGCGCAGCTGCGCCGCCTGCTCGGCGTCTCGCTTCTCGATCCCGGCGATCAGCGCCTCGTCGACACCGAGCTCCTCGAGGATCTCCCGCGTGTGGGCGCCGATGAAGGCGGCGTGGCGTTCCGGGAACGCGTCGATCGGCGTCTGCCCCTCGAACTGCGCAGGCGGGCGCGGCAGGCGCATCCGCCCGATCTGCGGATGCTCGACCTCGACGAGGCTTCGCTGCTGGATCACCTGTTCGTCGTCGTGCACGGTGTCGAGGGTGTTCACGCGGGCGACCGGGACGCCGAACGAATCGAGCATGTCGCAGACTTCTTGGCAGGTCACGTCGGCGAACATCTCTTCCATGGCGGCGATGAACGCTTCGCGGTGCTCGATCCGGCTGGCGAGGTCGGCGAAGCGGGGGTCGAGGTGGGCCTCGGACCCGCGCCAGACCGAGACCAGCTGGAACGAGTCGTCCTGGATCAGGATGATCGAGACGTAGCCATCCTTGGTCTGCAGGACGTGGAAGTAGTCGGCGAGCTCGCCCACGTAGCTCGCGCCTTCGCCCTGCAGCGTGCGTGACCACATCACGTCCGGCCAGACATAGTAGAGGGCCGAGTCCATCATCGAGATCGGTACGTGCTGGCCCTTGCCGGTCGTGGTGCGCTCGAAGAGGGCGGCGGTGATCGCCTGGGCGGCGGTCAGGCTGGTGATCTTGTCGAACATGATCGTTCGAACGTTCTCCGGCCGTCCGCTCAGATCGCCCTGGGTCGCGGCCATGCCGACCGTCGCCTGGATCAAGGGGTCGTAGACGCGCCGGTTCACGTAGGGGCCCTCCTGGCCGTAGCCCGTGACGGAGACGTAGACCAGACCGGGGTTGATCGCGGCGAGCGCCTCGTAGCCGAGGCCCTGTCGATCGAGGACGCCGGGTCGATAGTTCTCGAGCAGCACGTCGGCGGTCCGGATCAGGTCGAGCAGCACTGCCTTCTGGGTCTCGTCCTTGAGGTCGAGGGCGACGGCGCGCTTGTTCCGATTCAGGACGGCATACATCCCGCCCATCCCGCCGCGGGCGCTCCCCAGGTAGCGGCACGTGTCACCGAACATCGGGGGCTCGACCTTGATCACGTCCGCGCCCTGGTCCGCGAGGACCATCGCGGCCATCGGGCCGGACACCGTCGACGTCATCTCGACGACGCGGACGCCGTGCAGGGGACCGGGCATGCGTTTCCCTCCGTTCTGCGGGCCGCCGGGGCGGTGGCCCGATTGTACGCGACGCAGTCGGCCGCATCTGACTATATTGGTGGCCCGGGAGGAGCCATGGGCGATCCGAACGACAGCACGGCCGAGGAGATCTTCGCCGAGATCCTCGATCCCGACCGACGGGGTGCGCTCTACCCCCACTACCACCGACTTCGCGAGCGGGCGCCGGTCCTCGAGGACGAGACGCTGCTCGGACGCCGCGCGTGGATCCTCACCCGATTCGAGGATGCGGATCGGGTGCTCCGGGACCCGGTGCTCCACAGCGACACGAGCGCGATCGAGCTCTTCGATACCGGACCCTCGGGACGGACCTTCTTCGAGGTCATGCGCAAGCTGCTCCTCTATCTGGATCCACCGGAGCATGACCGGATCCGCGGTCTCGTTTCGAAGGCGTTCACGCCCCGCGCCGTCGACGCGCGGAAGCCCCGGATCCAGACGGAGGTCGATCGCCTGCTCGATCGGGTGGAGGACGCGGGCAAGGCGGAGCTCGTGGCCGATTTCGGGTATCCGCTCCCGATCGCCGTGATCTGCGAGATGATGGGCATCCCCGAATCCGATCGCGCGACGTTCCTGACCTGGGCGCACGATTTCGCGCGGCGCGGCGATGTCTCCGGATTGACCGAGAACGTGGTCGCGAGGGGCGAGGTCGCGAGCGCCGGCTTCCGGGACTATTTCCTCGATCTGGCGCGCTCGCGCCGGAAGGCACTCGGGGACGATCTGATCTCGGCCCTCGTCGAGGTCGAGGACGAGACCGGGCGACTCAGCGACGCAGAAGTCGTGTCGACCTGCGTGATCCTCCTGCAGGCAGGACACGAGACGACTGCGGACCTGATCTCGATGGCCATCCGCGGCCTGATTCTCCATCCGGACCAGCTGGCGTTGTTGCGCGAAGCGCCGGCGCGGGTCGTGACGGCCGCCGACGAGTTCATTCGCTGGGACACGTCGGTCCAGATCAGCCAGCGGGTCGGTTCCCGGGACATCGAGGTCGGCGGGCGACGCATCCCCGCCGGCGACGTCTGCGTCGTGATGAACGGGGCCGCCAATCGCGACCCGGGGCGCTTTCCGGATCCCGACCGCCTCGACATCGCGCGCGCCACCCCGAGTCATCTCGGTTTCGGCATGGGGCGCCACTTCTGCCTCGGCGCTTCGCTCGCCCGCGCCGAGATCGCCGCGGCGGTGGGAACGTTCATCACCCGATTCCCGCGTTTCGACTTCGCCGAGGAGCCCGCGTTCCGGCCCTCGCTCTTCCTGCGCGGGCTGGCGCGGCTTCCCCTCAGCCTGGGTTGACGTTCGGTCGACGAGTGAGGCGTCGGCCTTGCGGTCGGAGCCGGATCGCGGATCCTTCCGCCGCCCGGCAACCCGCCGCGCCCCGAAGAAGAGGAAAATGCCGGTCCCATGGCCGAGGTCGTCCTGATCAATCTGACCGGACCGGATCGCCCGGGCATCACCCGCGATCTCTCGGCGATCCTCGCCGAGCACGACGTGCGCGTGCTCGACATCGGTCAGGCCGTCATCCACGACACGCTCACGCTCGGGATCCTGGTCGAGCTCCCCGAGGAGTCCGACGGCCACCCCGTCTTGAAGGACGTCCTCTTCAAGTCCCACGCGTGGGATCTCCGGGTACGCTTCACACCGGTCGATCTCGACGAGTACGAACGCTGGGTGAGCGCCCAGGGGCAACCGCGCCACATCATGACGCTGATCGGCAGCCGATTGACGGCGGCCCATCTCGAGGGGCTCGGGAAGGTCGCGACGGACCACGGCCTGAACATCGACAACATCACGCGGCTCTCGGGACGGGTCTCGCTCCGGGCCGAGCAGGAGACGCCGCGCTCCTGCGTCGAGCTGTCGCTACGCGGTGAGCCCGACGACGCCTCGGCGCTGCGAGGCGACCTTCTCGCCCTCGCGCAGGATCTCGACGTGGACATCGCCTTTCAGGTCGACGACGTCTATCGCCGGAATCGGCGGCTCGTCGCGTTCGACATGGACTCCACGCTGATCCAGACCGAGGTGATCGACGAACTCGCCGCGGCGGCGGGGGTCGGCGACGAAGTCGCGAAGATCACCGAGGCCGCCATGAACGGCGAGCTCGACTTCACCCAGAGCCTCGAGCGGCGGGTCGGACTTCTGAAGGGGCTCGACGAGGGCGTGCTCGAAGAGATCGCTCAGCGACTCCCGATCACGCCCGGGGCGGAGCGCCTGATCGCGACCCTGCGCTCCCTCGACTACCGGACGGCGATCCTGTCCGGTGGCTTCACGTATTTCGGTCACCACCTGCAGCAGCGTCTCGGGATCGACTACGTCTTCGCGAACGAGCTGGAGATCGACGGCGGGCGCCTGACCGGGCGCGTCGCCGGTACGGTCGTCGACGGCGCCCGCAAGGCGGCGCTGCTTCGCGAGCTCGCCGAACGCGAGAACCTGCGGCTCGAACAGACGATTGCGGTCGGAGATGGCGCCAACGATCTGCCCATGCTCGACGCCGCTGGCCTCGGGATCGCGTTCCATGCGAAGCCGAAGGTGCGTGACGCGGCGGAGCAGGTGATCTCGAATCTCGGGCTCGATGGGATTCTCTACCTGATCGGCATGAGCGACCGGGAAGTCCAGCAAGCCTGAGACAGCCCGATGCGCGAGGGCGCGGGATCGGCGACGATCGGGCTCGCATGAGTGACCCGAACGAAAGCGCGCCCGCCGACTCCCGTTGGAGTCGCGCGACCGAGTCACTCCGGAACACGCAGTTCCGACGACTCTTCGTCGGCAATCTGGCGTTCTTCCTGGCGATGGGCGGACAGGGCCTCGTGCGGCCGTGGATTGCCCTCGAGCTGACAGATGATCCCTTCGCGCTCGGTCTGACGGGGGCCGCGATGGCGGCACCGATGTTCTTCCTGTCTCCCCTCGGAGGGGCGCTCGCCGATCGCCTCGACCGACGGACGCTGATCGCGACGGCGCTCTCGCTCGCGCTCCTGACCGAAGCGGTCGTCTACGTCCTCCTCGTGACCGACCGGATCGAGTTCTGGCACCTCGTCGTCGCGTCGGCGGCGCTCGGCGCCTGCTTCCCGCTCCAGATGCCCGCGCGCGCCGCAATCGTCGCGAACCTCGTCGATCGCAAGGCGCTCGGTGCGGCGATGGGCGTGAACATGACCGGCATGAACCTCACCCAGATGCTGGGGCCGGCGATGGCCGGGACGCTCGCGACCTGGGTCGGGATCGAAGGGGCCTACGGCTTCAATCTGTGCCTCTATGTCGTCGCGATCGCAGCGACGTTCTCGGTCCGCAGCGCGCCGCCGGCCACGCGACCGACGGCCTCGCTCTACGAGAACGTGCTCGAGGGGTTTCGCTATCTGCGCTCGGACCGGATGGTCGCGATCCTGCTCCTGTTCGGGCTCGTCCCGCAGTTCCTGGCGATGCCCTTCCAGCAGGTGCTGCCGGTCTTCGCGCGGGACGTGTGGGTCGTCGGGCCGTGGGGACTCGGGATGCTGAGCTTCGCCGTGGGGGTCGGCGCGATGGTGGGCTCGATGTACATCGCGACCCGCGACCAACGCAAGCCGCGCTTGCCGATGATGATGGTCAGCGTGATCGTGTTCTGCCTCCTGATCGCTGCCTTCGCGCTCTCGCCGAGCATCTGGCCGGCCGTCGTCCTCGCGTTCCTCGGCAACATCGGAGCGAGCGTCTTCCGAACGCTCAACAACGTCTCGATCCAGCTCGTGATTCCCGACGAGGTGCGCGGCCGCGTCTCCAGCTTCCTGATGATGAGCGTTTCGCTTCCACTGCTCGGCGGGCTGCCCGTGACGCGGGTCGCCAGCGCCTACGGCGCGCCGACCGCGGTGGCGGGGGCCTGTGTGCTGGCGCTCGTTCTGGCGCTGCTGTTCTGGGTCGGCAGCCCGAGCTTGCGCGCCGTGGACGAGCGCGTGCGAACGAAGCTCAGGGAGCCTTGATTCGATAGCCTTTCCGGGCCTCCTGTGAGGCGAGGGAGCGGACCTCCATGTTGATCACGATCTCCCGCCAGTACCTGGCCGGTGCGCCCGCCGTGGCGCTTCGCGTGGCCGAGGGCCTCGGCTGGACCGTCGTCGACGACGATTTCGTCGGCGCCATCGCCGAGAAGTCGGGGCTCTCGCGGGACGACGTCGAGAGCCTCGAGGAGAGCGTGCCGACCTTCCTCGAACGCTTCGCCCAATCCTCGGCGCTCTCCTTTCCCGAGTTCCTGGTTTCGACGCCGTCGGCGATCGAAGAGCCCGACGCCGTCAAGCTGGCGCACATCACGAAGGAGTGGATCGAGGAGCTCGGCCACCGCGACCGGATCGTCCTGGTCGGTCGCGCGGCGGCGGCGATCCTCGCGCGCGAACGAGACGTGCTCCACGTGCGGCTCGTCGCCTCCCGCGATCACCGGATCGGCCTCGCGATGCACGAGCACGGCATGGGCGAGGCGGAGGCCGCGGCCTTCCTCGACGAACGCGACCGCGCCCGGGCCCGGTACCACAAGGAGAACTACGGGCGCGATTGGAACGATCCGGTCCACTACCACATGGTGTTGAACACGGAGCTCCTCGGCACCGATGGCGCAGCCGACCTGGTCATCGCCCGCGCCCGGTCGGTCGGATGGGGCGCCTCCGGCGACTAGCGAAGCGACATTTCAGGCGCCCGGCACGAGGGCCGGAAGAATGTCGCTGATCGAGCCGCGCAGGAGGGCATCGGCGATGGCATCCATCTCCGTCGCCTCGCCGTTCACGATCACGATCCTGGCCCCGCCTTCCTTGGCGATCGGCACCATCGACGCGATCGGGTAGACCGCGAGGGTCGTGCCGACCGCGAGGAGCAGGTCGCAATCCTCGGCGGCGGCGAAGGCCCGGGCAAGATCGTCTTCGACGAGGCCCTGTCCGAAAGAGATGGTCGCCGACTTGAGCATTCCGCCACAGGTCCGGCAATCGGGATCTTCTTCGCCCGCCTCGACCCGGGCCAGGGCGCGGATCATCGGCGCCCGCTCTCCGCAGTCGAGGCATTGGACCTCTTCGAGGGTGCCGTGGATCTCGACGACGCGCGCGGGGTCCGTGCCGGCCGCCTGGTGGAGACCGTCCACGTTCTGCGTGACGAGGGTGTCGAGATGGCCTGCGCGCTCGAGGTCGACGAGGGCCTGGTGGCCGGCGTTCGGCCGCTTCTTGTTCGCCTCGGTCTCGAGACGCCAGCGCCAGGACTTCTTGCGGACGTCTGGATCCGATACGTAGACCTGGAGCGTGGCCATCTTCTCGGCGTCCGGATCCTTGGTCCAGAGGCCCTGGGGACCCCGGAAATCCGGGATCCCCGAGTCGGTGGAGATTCCGGCGCCGGTCAGGCACGCGACGGAGCGCGCGTCCCGGATCCAGCCACGAACGGTCTCGAGGGCTTCTCGCGTCTCTTCCGTGCTCATCCGCCGTCCTCTCTGGCGTCCTGGGTGTCCTGGGTGTCGTACGCGTCGACTCGGCCTAACAGCAGCTGCCGGTCGCGCCCGAGCGCTGGTCGTGCCAATGACCGAGGTCGCGGTAGAGCCCCTGCTCGGCGGCGGCGATCATCGTGCGATTCGGATCGATCACCCAGGGTCCCTCGCGAACGACGCGCAGGATCGCGCTCTCGCCGTCTTCGAGCACGATCTCCCGGTCCCCGTCGAAGGCGAGGAGCCCCGGCCCGGTCCAGCGCACCTCGGCGCCCAGATCGACGCGCTCGACCCCCTCGAGCCCGACGTTCGCGTAGAGCCCGGGCGAGATCGGAATCCGCAGGGACTTGCCCGTCGTCTCGGGCTTCGGCTCCGGACGGGTCTGGACTTCGACCGCGAACTCGTCGTCGGCGAAGCAGGGCATGAGGAGCCCGCCCACCGGAGAGAGGCCGACGCTGTCGGGCTCGGCGCGGGTCAGCAGAACGCTCGCGAGCTTCTCGGGGTCCGCCTGCAGGAGCGATCCGGGGTGGTCGTTCACGAGCATCGCGGCGTCGATCAGCGCCAGGCTCTCGCGCCCGTCCTCACAGCGGACCTCGACGATCTTGGCGCGACGGGCGCCGTCTTCGAGGGGCAGGCGCCCGGAGGCGACCAGACCCGCGGCGGCGCCGGCGATCGTCGCTTCCGCGTTGAACGGGAACACGTTGTTGGTGCCCGTCGAGAGGGGGAGGAGCACGACGTCGCGCCAGCACTGGGTAATCGCCCGGCTCGTGCCGTCGCCGCCGAGCGCGACGATCGCGGCGCAGCCCGCTTCCTTCATGGCGAGGGCGGCACGCTGGCTGTCGACACCGTGGCCGGTGAGCTCGGTCTCGAGCAGCTCGCACTCCACGTCGAGGGTGAGCGCCTCGGTTGCGGCGGAGGCGATCCGGAAGGAGTCCCGCGAGAGCAGGATCTTCTTCACGCCCGAAGCGGCGGCCCCCACGACGATGCGCGTCACCTGGTTGCGCTTGTCGTCGATGGTCGACGTCCCGGCGCGTGCGAAGAGACGTCTCGCATCGCGGCCGGAGTGGGGATTGACGATGATGCCGAGGGTGCCCGCGCTCTCCATGATGCGCCGGAGGCTATCTCGTGGCTGACGGGGATGCGACCGAGACCCGAAGAGGATCTCGGGTGAAGGATCGAGGCGTCGTGCGGTCGTGACCCCAGGCGACGCGACTTTGATCGCGGAGCGAGGCGTCGGAGCACGCGTCGGGCTCAAGCGGGTCGGGGCTTCACGCCGATGCAGAAGACACGCAAGTGGGCCGCGAGCTTGCGGAAATCCTCGTGCGGCACCCGGGAGATCCCGTCTTGGCCGAAGCCTCCACCGAACGTCGTTCCCTGCGCGCTCGCCTCGCGATCGCGACGGGGATCCTCGTCGCTTGGAGCGTCTCGGGCGGGCTCGCCTGGCTCGACGTGACGACCGGGGAGGCCCGCGCGCGAGAACGCGCCGAGCGGTCGCTGATGGCGCTCGCCGACGTCGTGAACGCGCTCTACCTGGCCGAGGAAGGGCGCATCGACGGCGAGCTCGCGCGTCTGCGAACGGAGCTCCGCGCGCAGGGCGCCTGGTCGGAGCCCGGGGCCTTCGAGGTCGGTCCCGCCGAGGTCGCGAAGCCGGGTGACCGGGCCTCGATCGACGGACGACGCCTCGAGGCGGCGCTCCGCCGCGCACTCACGCGCGTCGACGCGTTCTCGGCGCTCGAAGTCGTCGTCGCGGGCCACGACGGACTGCGCATTCTCGGTGTGGAACGCGATGAAGAAGGTAGGGCCCGGTCGATCGCCTGGGCGCCGGATGAGCGCGAGGGCGTCGCCAAGGCGAGCTGGTACGCGGGCGAGGTCGCCCGAGCGGTGGAATCCGCCGGACGGCGTGTCGAACGTGGCGAGGTCGCCTTCGAAGGGGTCCTCGAGCGCCCGATCGCGCGCGCCGCGGTCGGTCTCCACGAGCCCGGACACCTCGTCCAGGGAGCGCTCGTCGCGGCCATCGACCTGACCGACCTCTCGGCCCGCCTGGCCGACGTCGTCCCGATGGATCACCGCATGACCCTTCTCTCCGTCGACGGACGCCCCCTGGATCCCACCGCGCGAGACCAGTCGACCCTCGAGCGGCTTCTCGCGCTGGCGACGCGGGTCTTCGAGCAGGCGGGACCGGCGACGAGCTTCGAAGCGGATGGCGCGCTCGTGCTCGGCCGCCCGCTCGTCCGGGCCGAGGGCGGCGTCGCGACGACGCTCGCGCTCGTCGAGATCGAGGCCCCCCCGACCGGCGTCGCCGCCTGGCTGGCCGGCTTCTGGCCGATCGTACTCGCGCTCTTCACCGTCGTCGCCGGTCTCGCGATCGTCTTCGTCTTCCGAAGCGGAGGCGCCGGAGGGGCGACGCCGAACGGGCTCGGGAAGCGCATCGCCCGCGACGGAGCCCGCACGGAGAGCGGGGCGGCGATCGAGCTCGTTCCGGAGACCGTGGCGCTGCGGGCGTGGCTGGCGGACATCCGCGGCTGTCTCGAACGAGAGGCCGCGACGCGTGGGCTGGCCGTCGACCTTCGCTGCGAGGCGTCGATGCCGCCCGAATTCGAATCCGATCCGGGCTGGCTCGGAGGGCTCGTCGTGGCGATGGGCCGCGAAGCGCTCGATGCCACCGCCGAGGACAGAGTCGTCGTCGAGGTCCTCGAGGATGCGGGGAACACGCTTCGCGTCGAGGTCGATGCAGGGGGAACGCCGCTGCGACCGATCGCGGGCATGAACGAGGTCGCGAGTGGCGTCGGTGGGCGCTTCGAGTCCGGCGATGCCGGGCGTCTGGCGCTCGTCGTTCCGTCCGTGCTCGCCTGACCCACGCCCGCTCACTCTCCACGAGCGCGGTCACGCTGCGAACGGCGGCGACGCTCGGAGCGTGCTCTCGGAGCGGTGAGGGTGGAGCGGGCCGAGGGGGGGCGTCTGGCGATGCGATCGGCCGGTCCGGCTAGCGGAGCGCGTCCGCGAGGCAGGGCCACGGCAGGCCGTAGCAGTCGGTGCGTCCGCCGCTGCCGTGCGCGAAGACGCCGACGCCGTGTCGGGGCGGGAGGGATTCGGTGATCCCTCGGCTCTCGTCGATGGCGACCACGGACGCGAGCAGCTGACGCGCCTCCTCGTCGTCGTTCGAGAGTGCGAAGCCGCGGCTGGGGCCGACGACGAGGTCGGCGAGATGGCCGAAGCCCACCAGGGCGATCGCGTCGAATCGATCGACGAGGGCGGCCGCCGGGTCGCTCGCGGCGGCAGGGGTGCCTCCGTCGTCGCCTCGGAAGGGCGGTCGCCCGAGTCCGTCGGTCGATGCCATCGGCTCCGGAAGGAACTGCCAGAGCTCTTCGAGGCGCATCAGCGTCGAGGCCGAGAGCTGGACTGGACCGGCGCCGATGCGGCCAGCGAAGAGAAGCAGGGCGCCGCGCTCGAGGGACGACGACAGGTGGTCGAGGACGACGTCGGGGCGGGCCTGGGCGTGCAGCGCATCCGCCACGAGGATCGCGTGACAGGGCGCTTCGGCGTTCCAGTCTTGCAGGTCGCCCACGCGTACGTCGATCGCCTCACCCAGACAGGCGAGCTCGATTCGACCCCGGCGCGCCTGGGCGAGCTCCTCGTCGACGTCGAGGACCTGCATGTGGATCCCCTCGAGGCCCTGCGCGTGAAGCGCCGTCACGAGACGCGCCTCCGCGTCCGGCAGTGCACCGCCGAGGCTTCGCAGATAGATCGCTTCCGGGCCGGGCGTTCCGAGATGCGCGACCAGTCGGCGGGCGAGAAAATCGGCGACCGAGTCGGCTTCGGCTTCTTCGAGATCGGCCACGCGAGCGTCCCGCCAGCGTCCCAGGATCGTCGGCAGCGCCGGAATGCGGCTCAGAAGGCCGGGGGCGCGGACCGGCAGGTCTGCGTCCTCGAGGGCCTCGCCCGGCTCCGCCACGGCGTCCTCGATGCGTTCCTCGACCGCGGCCGCGACGCTCGGAACCTCGGCCGGCGTTTGCGCGACCGCCTGCGCCGGCTCCGCCTCGCGTGAGACCGGGAGGTCGTCTTCCTCGACGTCCATTTCCGCGTCGACGACCGCGGCGGGCGCCTCGATTGGTTCGGCCTCCGCCGGCGCCTCGAAGGCCGCAGCGGGGTCGTGTTCGGGCTCCGCCGACGCCGGCTCGACGGCCACGGTCCGACTCGGCTCGCGTGCCGGCTCGACGGCTACCGTTCGATTCGGCTCGCGTGCCGGCTCGGAGGCCGCTGGCTCGGCGGCGGGCGGGTCGACGGGAGCGGCGCTCGCGTCTTCGGGCGGGCTCGGCGCCGGGGCGGCACTCGGGTCGTCGGACGGGCTCGACGCCGGGGCGGCGCGCGTCCATTCGGCCTGTGCGAGGGCGGGCTGCGCGGGGACTTTCAGCTGGACTCGCTGGCCCATCGCTTCCTCGATCTGTCCGAGGGTGTTCGTCAGGGTCGCGATCCGCGATTCGCGTCGGGCGACCTTGTCGAGCAGCACACTCTTGTCGATTTCGGCGCGTTCGAGGTCCGCTTCGAGGGCTTCGATGCGGTGGCGCTCCTCCTGGAGGTGCTCCTTGACGTCGACGAGCTGGGCGTCGCGGGTCGAGAGGCCTTCCCGGGTCACGCGCAGGTGCTCTTCGCGCGCGGCGATCTCGAGGTCCCGGGCCTGCAGGGTCTCTTCCAGGGCCGCCTGGGCGCTGCGGAGTTCGTTGTTCTCTGCCTGGAGGCGGGTCGCGAGGGTGAGGGCCTCACGGTGTTGAGCGATGGCCGCCTCGGTCTGCTCTTCC
>JANSYR010000014.1 GCA_024742285.1 bacterium
ACGCGGACGCGGGTGCGCTCGGTCAGGTCGTAGGTCGCGCGGGCGCGGAGCCGGCTCTCCCACGCATCGACGCCGTCCTGATCGACGTAGGCCTGATAGAGCCCGCCGAACTGGATCTCGTACCGGAAACGACCTTCCTGATCCAGCAGCTCGACGGAGGGACCGAACTGGAACGAGTTGGCCTCGTCCTCGTTCTGGTTGTCCGAGAAATAGTTCGAGTTGTAGGTGTAGTTGCCGTCGATGCCGAGGCGCAGCTCCGCCGCGCGTCCCGCGCTCGGGAGAACGAGCGAGAGGAACGCGACGAGAGCGAGCGGGAGGATCGGAGGTCGGAGCGGCGTCATCAATCCGGCACGATGATCGTGTCGCCCGCCTCCAGGACGAGATTCGAGTCGGGGGCCTCCCCGTTCACGAACGCGTTGTAGTCGAAGTTGTATTCGACCTGGCCTTCGGGGGTGTTGCGGAGGACGCGGATGCGGCGCTTCTTGGCGAAGGGCGTCAGCCCGCCCATCGCGGCGATCGCCTCGATCACCCGCGTGTTGCGCTGGAGCTCGACCTGGCCTTCGCGCTCGATGCCGCCACCGATCACGCTCACGACCTGGCTGTTCATCTCGGTCACGGCGATGTCGACCCGGGGCTTGGCGATGTAGTCGCGCAGGCCATTCCGGATGACCGCGGCCAGCTCGGTCGGCGTGCGTCCCTCGGCGCGGACGTCTCCCATGAGCGGGACCGAGACCTTGCCGTCGCTGCGGACCAGCAGCGGCCCGGACACGTCCTCGTGCTGCCAGACCGTGAGTTCGAGGAGGTCCGGGACGCCGATCCGGTATTCGCGGTTCGCGTCTTCCTCGCTCATCGGCGGCGGGCTCGACGGCGGCGGCGCGAAGGGGTCGAAATTCGCGCAGCCCGTCACGGCGAAGGCGGCGAGCGTGCTCGCGGCGACGAGGACGCGGAAGGAACGGGCAGGATGGGAAGGTCGCATCGGAGTCTCCGTGGGAGGGCGCATCGGTCAGGCGGCTCGGGCCGGTCGCTCGTCGATCAGCCAGCGGCCGAGGGTCGCGACGCTGGGACGGAGCTGCGCGCGGAAGAGCGCATTCGCGTAGTTCAACATGGGCAGGCGCGTGACGCAGGCGGGATCCGGGAAGGGCAGCTGGTCGATCGAGCGGCCTCCCCCGAAGCCGAGCTCGAAGCCTGCGTCGCGGACGGCTGCGCGCGCGCGCGCGTCCTCGGCCGCCGACGGATACGCGAAGACCGGGGGCGGGGCGTCGTCGCCGAGCTCCCGCTCGATCGTCTGCTTCGAGGTCGCGAGGTCGGAAGCGAGGTCGACCGGCTCGAGCCGCGTGGCGAGCGCGTGGACGTGTCCGTGGGCGCAGACCGCGAGACCTTCGCGCGCCAACGCCCGGAGCGCGTCCCAGCCGAGCACGCGGTGGACGCTCGGGACGTCCGCGAGGGAGGCGAGGGTGGCGTCGAGCCACTCCATCGCTTCGGCGTGGACGAGATCCTTCACGCGCGTTCGGATCGCGCGGTGGGCGGCGCGGCGATCGCCGGGCTCTTCGAGCGGGAGCCGGCCGACGCCGGGGGCGTCGATCTCTCGTCGGTCCGTGCGGGCGAGGGTGGCGTGGAGCCGGTCCCACCAGAAGCCCGGGCCGGGCTGGTCGGGAAACGCGGTCGGGACGAAGAGTGCCGCCGGGACCCCCGCCCGCTTCAGGATGGGCCAGGCGTGCTCGGCGAAGTCGCGGTAGCCGTCGTCGAAGGTGAAGAGCACCGGGCGCGGGGGCAGTCGCCGCTCGCCGCGATGGGCGGCGACCAGGTCGTCGAGGGAGATCGGCGAGTAGTGGCGCGCCACCAGCTCGACCTGGGCCCGGAAGTCTTCGGGCGAAGCACTCACGAGCCCCGGGTCGAGATCCGGCTCTTCTCCGGGCTCGGCGATCCGGTGATAGGCGACGATGCGGACGCGCTCGCTGTTCCGGTCGAGGGACTCGAGGAGGCCGAGCAGGCCGCTCCGGGCGAACGCATCCGCGGCGACACCGGCGAGGGCCTTCATCGGCTCGCCGACCCGCTGGGACCGGTCGCGTGGGTCGGGGGGACCCAGGTCGGTTCGGACTCCATGGCCAGCCGCTCCCGTCGAAGGGCGAGGATCGCCGCGACGAGGCCGGCGGCCAGGCCGAGTCCGAGTCCCGCGGCGAGCAGGAGCGGCGGACGCGGCCATACGGCGGAGGTGGGGAGCTGGGGCGGCGCGATCAGCCGCGCGGAGATGCCGAGCTCGCCGGACTCCGCGAGACGGCTCACGAGGCGCTGGTCGAGGAGCTCGGCGCGGCGCGTATCCGAGAGCTGGCGGACGCGCTCGAGCTCGTCGAGCAGGAGCGATTCCTCGCGCCGGTCGCGTTCGATCGACGACATGCGCGCGCGCTCGGATTCGTAGAGCTCCTGGAGTTGCGCCTCCAGACCCTTGGAGGCTTCGATGTCGCGCTTCAGCGCCTCCGGCGTCGCGGAGGCGGTCTGGTCGAGCTGTCGCCGAAGGACCGTGACCTCGCGCTGGGCGGCCTCGACGGCGGGATGGCGCGCGGTCAGCGTCAGCTTGACCCGGGCGAGCTCCGCTTCCGCGGCCCAGAGCTGCTCCTGGAGCGAGCGCGTCGCGGGGTCGAGGATCGCGAGCTGATCGCTGCCAGTCTCGAGCCGGTTCTCGAGCGTGATGCGTTCGTTGCGTACGTCCGCGAGCTGGCTCGCGAGACCGCGCAGGAGATCGGTCTGCGCCTGGGCGGTGTCGTCGGCACTGCCGGTGGTGCCCTTCTCGACGCGAAGCGCCGTCAGGTTCGCCTCGAGGGAGACCGCTTCTTCCTCGAGGACGTCGATCTCCGCCTGCTTCGCCCGGAGCTTCTCGCGCTGGACCGCGACCTCGTTGCTTCGAAGCGCCCGGAGATAGGCGTCGACGATCGCGTCGAGGAGCGCCACGCCGTGATTCGGATCCGGCCCGAGATAACCGAGAGCGACGACCTGGGTTCCGCTGACGGGCGAGGCGGTGACGCTGTCGACGGCGTCCGCGAGGGCGTTGTCCTCCTCGTCGAGATGCGCGGCGCGCGGGATCTTCGAGAGCGCGTCGGCGAGAACCGATTCGCTCTGCATGACCTCGGCCTGGGTCGCCACGAAGGCCGAGCCCGTCGCATTGGCGCGCCCGGGCGATTCCACGCGGGTCATGTCGTGCCGCTCGAGCACGACCTGAGCACCGACGGGATAGAGCGGTGTGCTGACGGCCCAGACCAGCAGGGCGAGTACGAGACCGATCCCCCCGCCGCCCAGCAGGAGCTGCCGGCGTTCGCGGATCGCCTGCTCGAGGTCCTCGAGGCTGAGCGAGAAGACGGGCTCGTCGGGGCGCGTCCGCTGCTCCTGCGAGTAGAGGGACAGGACTTCCTGTACGCCGGCGCGGGTCAGCTCGAGGCGGACCTCGGGCTGGTCTTCGTTCGATTCCGACGGAGTCGGGAGATGCGGGTCGCTCAAGGGGGGATCCGGGATGTGGGCGGTCGGGGGCCGACCGGGGGCGGTTGGAGCCGCAGATTAACGAAGGCTGAAAAGGGTGTTATTTACCACGATGATCGATCCGGAGAAACAACTCAAGGAGCCCTCGGCACTCTGCGCGTGATCTGCCGATGGCCTGCGCCCAGGTGCGCGAATCCCTTCACGCGCCGCCGGCTTCGATGAAACAATGCAGGATTCGCCGACTGGATCACGCTCAAAACGCGTAGTAAAAATGCTACGGTCGAACTTCTTCTCGAATCCGATCTGTGTCCACGAGCGAGGCGGACGCATTGGCATCACGAGAACAGCGAACAGGGTTTCGCAGGAGCTCGAGGTGGGTCCGTGGTGGTGAGTGCTGAGCAGCTGAGCCGGCTATGGGCGTCGACGACCGACGCCCTCCCGATTCGTTCGGGCTCGAACCAGCGCCACCGCACCCCCGGCTACCCCTACAAGAAGCGGGCACTCGACCTCCTGCTCTGTGGCCTGGCCCTGCCCGTGGCGCTCCCGATCCTGGCGGCCTGCGCCCTCGCGGTGAAGCTCACGAGTCGCGGCCCCGTCTTCTTCGTCCAGGAACGAACGGGATGGCGCGGTCGCCGCTTCCGCATGGTGAAGTTCCGGACGATGGTGGTCGGCGCCGCCGAGATGAAGGCGTCGCTCGCGGCGCGCAACAAGATGGGCGGCCCCGACTTCAAGATCGAGAACGATCCCCGCGTTACCGTCGTCGGTCGTTTCCTGCGCAAGACCAGCCTCGACGAGGCACCGCAGCTCTGGAACATCCTCAAGGGCGACATGAGCCTGGTCGGCCCGAGACCCACCTCGTTCGCGGCGGAGACCTACGAGCTCTGGCACACCGAGCGCCTCGAGGTGCTGCCGGGTCTGACCGGACTGTGGCAGGTCCGCGGGCGCGGCCTCGTCGCCTTCGATGATCGGGTTCGTCTCGACATCGCCTACGTCCGCAATCGAAGCATCGCCCTCGACGTCTCGATCCTCCTCAGCACGATCCCCGCCGTGCTCTTCCAGCGCGGGGCCTACTGAACCCATGTTCCCCATCCTCCGAAGACATTGGGCGCTCTGGGCGGCCTGGACGGTCACCGCGTCGGTCCTCCTCTTCGCGAATCCAGCGATCGCGTTCGGCTGGCCCGAGCTCGTCGCCTGCGTCGGGTCGCTCGTGCTCTCGGCGGACCGGCGGACGCGTCGCGAGCTGCTGCTCGCGATCGGGCTCCCGGCGATCGGTCTGCTCGCCGTCGCCGATGCCCAGGACGCGTCCGTCTGGCGCCTCGTCATCGATTGGACCGTCTTCATCGGCGCGGTCCTGCTCGGCGCGCGGGCCGTCGACGACCAGCACGAGCTCGAAGCGCTGGCCGGCCACCTGGCCCTCGGACCGGAGGCGGCCGCCTCGCTGCGCGAGCTCCACGCCGGGATCGAGTCGGAGATCGCCCGCGCGCGCCGTCACGACCGGAGCCTCCTCGTCCTCTCGCTCTCGCCCGAGCGCCGAGTCGGCGCCGAGGAGGGCGTGCACGAGAAGCTCCTCGCGGCCCGCGGCGTCCTGGAGACGGCGATGGTCCTGCGGGACGATCTCCACCGCTACGCGAAGGTCGCCGCGACCGAGGGCCGCGTGCTCTGCCTCGTGCCCGAGGCGGACCTCGATGCGGCGCCGGCGCTGGTCGAACGGCTCGCGAAGCGGGTCGAAGCGACCCACGGACTCGTCCTCGAAGTCGGGGTCGCGGTCTTTCCCGGTGATGCACTGGTGGCCGACGACCTGATCGCCTTCGCCGACGATGCGAGGGAGCAGCGCGCGGCGCCTCGACCGGCGGCGGACGGGGCCGCGATCGCCCGCGACGCGTCGAGCTGATGTCGACCGCGCACGCGCGCCACGGGGTCGGCCCCTGCGTCGCCTACGTCATGTCGCGCTTTCCCAAGCTGACGGAGACCTTCGTCCTCGACGAGATCCTCGCGCTCGAAGCGCGCGGCGTGCGGGTCGAGGTCTTCCCGCTCTGGCGGGAGCGCGGTGGCCCCGTCCATCCCGAAGCGGTCCCGGTCGTCGAGCGTGCGCACTTCACGCCGACCCTCGACCTCACGATCCTGCGCGACAACGTCGCCGCGCTCTTCTCCCGGCCCGGCACCTATCTCCGGACCCTGGCGCGCCTCGTCGTCGCGAACCGATCGAGCCTCCGCTTCCTGCTCGGTGCGCTCGCAATCTTTCCCAAATCCGTGTCCTTCGCGCGGCGGATGCGCGCGCTCGGCGTGCAGCACGTGCACGCCCACTTCGCCAGTCACCCCGCCGCCTGCGCCTTCGTCGTCGGCCGCTTCGCGCGGATTCCCTGGAGCTTCACGGCGCACGGCTCGGACCTGCACCGCGAGCAGGCGATGCTCCCGGAGAAGGTCGCCGAGGCGGCCTGCGTCGTTGCGATCTCCGACTACAACCGGCGCTTCCTCCTCGACCATGCCGGGCCTTCGGCCGCACGGCACGCGGATCGGGTGCACGTGGTCCATTGCGGCGTCGACGTCGATCGCTTCGGCGGCGATCGGGCCGCGGCGGGCGATGTGTTCGAGATCGTCTGCGTCGGGACGCTCCACGCCGTGAAGGGGCAGGGCTTCCTCGTCGACGCCTGCGCCGCCCTCGACAAGGAAGGGGTGGCCTGGCGCCTGCATCTCGTCGGGGACGGGGAAGATCGCGCGGCCCTCGAGGCGCGCGCCGGCCGCCTCGGGATCGCCGATCACGTCGTCTTCCACGGGGCCCTCGACCGCGCGGGCGTGCGTGGCGTACTCGCCGGCGCCGACGTGTCCGTCGCGCCGAGCGTGCCGACTTCCGACGGACGACGCGAGGGCATTCCCGTCGTGTTGATGGAGGCAGGTGCGACGGGACTCCCGCTGGTCGGCAGTCGCCTCTCCGGCCTCCCCGAGATCATCGAGGACGGCGTCACCGGCCTGCTCGTCGAGCCCGGCGACGTGGACGGCCTGGCCGCCGCCCTGGTCCGTCTCGCGTCCGATCCGGCGACCGCCTTGCGGATGGGCGCGGCGGCCCGCGCGCGGGTCGAGGACGAGTTCTCCCTCGAGCGAAACGTCGATCGATTGGTCGAGCTCTTCTTCGGCGGGGCGGCGCAGGCATGATCGATCTGCTCGTCGCGCTCTGTCTCGCCGCGATCGCGTTGCCCTTCGCGGCCTATCCCTTCCTGCTCTGGCTGCGCGCCACCCTCGTGCCCGATCCCGTCGTCCGGGGCGACGTCACGCCGTCGGTCGATCTCGTGATCGCCGCCCACGACGAGGCCGCCTCGATCGGCGCGCGGATCGAGAACGCCCTCGCGCTCGACTATCCCGCGGATCGGCGGACGATCTGGATCGGCTCGGACGGCTCGACCGACGACACGGTCGCGATCGCCCGTCGCTACGAGGCGGAGGGCGTGCGGGTCCTGGACCTGCCGCGCGGAGGCAAGGCCGCCGCATTGCGCGCCCTGGTCGACGCCTCCGCGGAGGAGAGCGGCGGCGAGGTCCTCGCCTTCTCCGATGCCAACAGCGATTGGCCTGCGGACGCGCTCCGCAAGCTGGTGGCCCCCTTCGCGGACGAACGGGTCGGCGGCGTGGCCGGGGACCAGCGCTACGTCGAGGACGCCGGCGACGACGCGCTCGGCGAGCGCGGCTACTGGCGCTTCGATCGCGCGCTCAAGCGCTGGCAGACCCGGGCCGGGAATGCGATTTCGTCGACGGGCGCGATCCACGCCGTGCGACGCCGCTGCTTCGAGGCGCCGCCGCCGGACGCGACCGACGACTTCATGATCTCGACAGGCGTGATCGCCGCGGGGGAGCGGCTCGTCTTCGCCGAGGACGCGATCGCCTGGGAGCCGACGGCGGAGCCCGTCGGCGGGGAGTTCCGGCGCAAGACGCGGATCATCACGCGTGGCCTCCGCGGCGTGCTCTATCGGCGGGCGCTGCTGAACCCGGCGCGGACGGGGCTCTACGCGTTCGAGCTCGCGGTGCACAAGCTGCTGCGGCGGCTCACCTGGATCCCGCTCCTCGGGCTCGTGCTGCTCGCGCCCTTCGCGGTCGGGCAAGGCGGTCCGTCGGCGCTCGTGACGGGCGGGGCGGCCCTCGCCGTGGCCGGCGGCGCTGCCGGGTTGGCGCTGCCCGGGCTGCGCGGGATCAAGCTCCTCTCGGTCGCGGCCTACGTCGTGATGGTGCAGGCGGCGTGCGCCTGGGCGACGATCGCCACGCTGTCGGGTCGCCGCGTCGCGCGCTGGGATCCGCAGCGCCCCGCGAACCCCGCGGCGGAGTCGTCCTCGTGATCTACCTGACCGCGTTCATCCTCTTCCTGGTCTATCTGAACGCGCCGGCGGTGGCCGTGCGGGTCCACGGCGCGCCCTTCCTGTTCGCGGCGGCGGTCCCCATGGTCCTCGCGGTTCCGGTCGCCCATCGGGTGCTGATCCGCGGAGAGCCCCTTCGTTTCCCCCTCGTCCTCGCCGCAGCGGTGGCGCTCCTCGCCGTCCATACCGCGAGCGCGATCTTCTCCGCGCGCCCCTTCGAATCCCTCGATCAGGTCGAGACCTGGGCCCTCGAAGGCGTGCTCCTCGCGCTGCTGATCGCGAACGCGGTCCGCACGCGGGACGAGGTGCGCGCGTCGGCGCTCGCCGTGGTGTCCGCCGGCGCCGTGATGGGCGCGATCGCGTGTCTCCAGCAGGCGCTCGGTCCCGCGGACTGGCCCTTCGCCGGCTTCGGCCAGCTCGACTCCGCGATCCGCGACGAGGGCGGACGCGTCGCCATCCGGCTCGCCGGTCCGATCGGCGAGACGAATCGCTTCGCGCAGATCATGGCCGTGCTCCTCCCGATCGGGACCGGGCTCGCGCTCGCGTCCCGGGGCTTCGCCCGGGTGGCGGCCTGGGCCGCGGTCGCCCTGATTGCCGCGGGCATGGCCTTCGCGTTCTCCCGCGGCGTGATCGTCGCGCTGGGTCTGGCCGTCCCCGTCGCCCTCGCGATCGGCATGCTGCGCTGGCGGCAGCTCGTCCTCGCCGGGCTCGTCGGCCTCGTCATGATCGCGGCGATGCCGCACTACGCCGAGCGCGTCCTCTCCATCGGGACGACGATCGCGCAGACGATCGGTCTCGAGCCCACGGGCATCCGCAACGCCGACGGTGCCGTCCGCGGACGCCTCACCGAGATGAAGTCGGCGGGTCTGCTCTTCCTCGAGTACCCGGTCCTCGGCGCCGGCCCGGGCATGGCCCCCTACGCCTACGAACGGCACGCCGGGGTCGTCGGCGGCAAGGTCCGCGCCGGGACGCGCCGCAGCCACAACCTCTATCTCCAGCTCGCCTCGGAGACCGGGATCATCGGCCTCGCCGCCTTCGGCTTCGTCGTCCTGGCCTCCTTCCGCGAGCTCGAGCGCGCCCGCCGGCGCTTCCTTTCGAACGATCGCGCACTCTGGGGGATCGTCTGCGGCCTCGAGCTCGCCCTCGTGATCTCGCTGACGAGCAGCCTCTTCCTGCATGCCGCCTACGTCCGTTATTTCTGGGTCCTGATCGGACTGGCGACTGCGGCGAGCGCGCAGTCCGGGGCGCCCGCCCTCGCGGCGTTTCTCTCTCGCGCGCTTCGACAGACCGCCGAGCGGCTGCGCGCCGACGAGGCGCGGGCATGAGCGATTCGCCCTCGCCCTCGCCCTCGCGTACGGCGACGTCGAAGCAGCTGCGCGGCTCGAGCCTCCTGCTCGTCGGAAGGCTGCTCTCGAAGCTCGTGAACTTCGGCGTCCAGGTCGCGATCGTGCGGCTCCTCAGCAAGGACGATTTCGGGGTCTTCGCCTATGGCCTGGCCCTCGTGCTCGCGGGTGAGCTGATCGTGAAGGCGGGCCTCGGTCGCGGGGCGAATCGTTTCGTGCCCTACCACGCCGAGCGGGGCGATCGCGAAGAGGTCATGGGGATCCTCGCGCTCGTGACGAGCGTGATCGTCGGACTCGGCCTCGCCGGCTTTGCCGTCCTGTGGTCGGTGGCGGACCTCGGCCTCGCGGGCATGCCGACCGGCGAGCAGATCGGGGTCGTGCTGGTGCTCGCCTGGCTCGCGCCGGTGGGCGCCCTCGACACGATCGGGATCCAGACCCTGGCCTGCTTCGCGCGGCCCCGGGAGATCCTCGTCCGCAAGCACGTCCTCGGTCCTGCGCTGCGTGCGGCCGCCGTTCTCTTCGTCTTCGTCACGGGTGGGAACGTCGTCGATCTCGCGGTCGCCTATCTCGCGGGCGGCGTGATCGGTCTCGGCCTGTGTCTGCACCTGGCACTCCGACAGCTGGCCGCCCACGGCTTCCTCGCCGTCTCCCCGCGCGCGTGGCGCGTGCCGTGGCAGCCGCTGCTGCGCTTCTCGCTCCCCTTGATCTCCCAGGACGCCGTCTTCATCGTCCTCACCTTCGTGACGACGTCCCTGCTGATGGCGAGCGCCGGCGCCGAGGGCGTCGCGACCCTGCGCGCGGTCGTTCCGGCGGCGGCGCTGATCGGCCTGGTCGTGCAGAGCTTCGGCATGCTCTACATGCCGACCGCCATGCGGCTGCACGCCCAGGACGAGCGGGCGGGACTCCTCGAACACCACTGGCGCTCGGCGGCCTGGGTCACGGTCCTCTCGTTTCCGCTCTTCGGCCTGACCTTCGCCGTCGCGCCAGCGCTCGTGCCCGTCCTGCTCGGAGACGCGTACGCCGAGTCCGCGCGGATCCTCGCCGTGCTGGCGGTCGGTCACTACGTTTCGGTGTGCATGGCGTTCAACTCCGATGCGCTCCAGGTCTTCGCGCGGATCCGCGGTCTCGTCGCCGTCGACGTTGCGATGATGATCCTCGGGGCGAGTCTGGCCTTCCTCCTGTGCCCGGAATACGGTGCCCTCGGCGCGGCGATTGCGATGAGCGTGTCCCGGGTGGTCGGTGCCTTCGCGCGGCACTTCCTGCTCTCGCGGACGCCCGGGATGGAGCGCATTCCGTCGGGTCAGCGCGTGGTCTGGGCCAAGGTGGCCCTCGCGACGGCGGCGGCGGTGGCGATCGGCTGGCTCTGGCAGCCGCCCTTCGTCGTGCAGGTCGCGGCGCTCGCGATCCTCGGCCTCGCGCTGCTCCGTTCGACGGCGCCGACGCTCGACCTGACCGGGTCCTTCCCCGAGCTGAACCGTCTTCCCTTCTTCGCGCGCCTGGTGGGCGTGTGATTCGGGCACTGCACGCGCTTCGCGCGCCTGGTGGGCGTGTGGTTCGGGCACTGCACGCGCTTCGCGCGCCTGGTGGGCGTGTGGTTCGGGCACTGCACGCGCGATGGATGGGCGCGTGATCCGCGCCGCCCTTGCGCGGGCCCTCGGGGTGGCGATCCTCGTCGCTTGCCTGATGGTCGGCGTGGCGACTGCGTTCGGTAGCGCGCAGCCCACGCGCGAGGCGAAGTCCGGCGTCTGGCTCTCCGCCGAGGAGCTCGCGGCGCTGCCGACCTCGGGCCCGGCCTGGGAAGCGCTTCGGCGCGCGGCGCAGTCGCCCACGAACCGCCCCGACCTGTCGGACCAGGACGATGCGACGAACGTGCGGGTGCTCGCCAAGGCGCTCGTGGCGGCGCGGACCGGCGACGAGGACCTGCGCCGCGAGGTCGTGCGCGCGCTCGAGCGCGCACGGGGGACCGAGCGGGGAGCGAGTGTCCTCGCCGTGGCCCGCGAGCTGATCGCCTACGTGGTCGCCGCGGATCTGATCGGCCTCGACGGCCCGGACCGGGCCGCGTTCGTCGCCTGGCTCGAAGACGTCCGCGATCGCGAGTTCCATCACCGGACGTTGCGCAGCACCCACGAGGATCGACCGAACAACTGGGGCACCCACGCCGGGGCCTCGCGGCTCGCGGTCGCGATCTACCTCGGGGACCAGGACGAGATCGCCCGGGCGGCCTGGGTCTTCCGGGGCTGGGTCGGCGAGACCCGCGGCTGGCACGGCTTCGAGTTCGGTCGCCTCTGGTGGCAGTCGAGCTATCTCTGGCGCTACGGCATCAACCCCGCCGGCGCAACGTATCGCGGACACTCGATCGACGGCGTCCTTCCGGACGACCAGCGGCGTGGCGGCCCCTTCACCTGGCCGCCCCCGAAAGAGAACTACGTCTACGAGGCGCTCCAGGGGGCGGTCGTTCAGGCGGCGCTGCTCTCGCGCGCCGGCTACGACGCCTGGGAGTGGGGCGATCGCGCGATCCTGCGCGCCTTCCGCTGGCTCCACGACGAGGCGTCCTTCCCTGCGGTGGGCGACGACACCTGGCTCCCGCACATCGTGAACCGCATCTACGGCACGTCCTTCCCGGCCCCCTCGCCGTCGCGGCCCGGGAAGGGGATCGGGTTCAGCGACTGGACTCACGCGAACCCCGTCGAGCCGCCCGTTGCGGCGCCGGTCGCGGCGAAGGAATCGCTCAGCCCTTCAGGTGACTGAGCAGCTCGCCGCGGACCTTCGGGTTCGAGAGCTTCCAGACGGCGCCGTCCACGAAGTAGTGGTGGATGGCGACGCACGAGATGAAGCCCTGGAAGAGCTGCTGCATCGCCGGCGTCGAGTACCACCCGTGGCCGAACGCGTGCGCCGCGATCGGCGGACCGTGGAGGAAGAACGCGCCGGCGGCGGCGAGCGCCAGATAGACGAGGCCGATGTGGATCTTCATCCGTTTCGGCGTCGGCGAGGTCTTCGCTTCGTAGCGATTGGCTTCGACGCGGAGCGGGAAGGCCAGGTACTGGAGGGCGTGGGACATCTGCACCCAGGCGAAGCCTCCGGGCACGAAGTACCAGAACGGATACCAGACGTAGAGCGCGAGCCAGGGAAAGACGACGCGGAGGGGCAGTTGGCCGGCGCGTCGCCGTGCGGACCAGAAGGCCCAGCCGCCGGCGAGGAGGCTCGCGGCGGCGAGCGCGACGATCGTCTCGAAGACGGCGCCGTAGATCGCGACGTAGCGCGCGGGCTCGATCCAGTCCGCCGGCGGGAGCCGGCCGGAGAGCGCATAGAGCACGTGGAGGGCCAGCAGGACGCGCATTCCGCCGCGGATGCAGTGACGCTCGAACGGGGTGAAGTCGAGGCCGAGGACGCGCGAGAACGCGGAGACCATCCCCCAGGCCTGGCCCGTGTAGTGCCAGGCCAGATAGACCGAGCTCGCGAAGACGAGGTTCCCGACGATCCAGGCGCGCTCGACGTCGGCGGCGGCGAGGGCCAGGACGCAGAGGAGCGCGGCGGGGACGTAGATCGCCGACCAGCGATTGCCGAGGATCTCCTCCTTCGACACGTAGAGCAGCCGGTACGACGCGGTGAAGTGCGTCGCGTTCACCAGGATCATGGGGACGAGCCAGTCGCCCTGGACGAAGCCGGCTTCCTGTCCGGTTGCGAAGGACCACGCGAGGATCGCGACCATCGCGACGAACGAAAGGCCGCCGGTCATGATGACGTCGAGGGTGGGCGTGGTGATCGAGGGCGCGCGCGCGGTCATCGCAACTTCGGAAGGTAGCGGATCACCGCGTCCCTCCGTTCGCATCTTCCACGCAAGTGTCGCGCCGTTGTGTCATCGTGTCGCGAGCGCAACGAGACGCTGCACCGCGCTTCGCGTCGCCGAGGAGTCCCCGATGTCCGAGACCGTTACGTCCCGTCCCGCCCCCATCAAGATCCGTCTCATGCGTCCGGCCATCCGCGCCTTTGGCGCGGTGTCACGGATGCGCAGGCAACTGGTCCCGCCGCCGCAGGAGCCCGTCGAGCACGCCTACGGCGACGACCCGAAAGAGAAGCTCGTCCATCTCGCGCCGAAGCCCGGCGTGACCCCGCGCGGTGCCGTCCTCTACTTCCACGGCGGCGGCTGGATCATCGGCGCGAAGGAGACCTACACGCCTTTCCTCGGCTTCCTCGCGGAGGCGGGCTACCCGGTCTTCAACATCGGCTACCCGCTCGCCCCCGAGAACCCGCATCCGGGCATTCTCCGCTCGCTCTTCCGCGCCCTCGACTGGATCGCGGAGCACCATCCCGAGGTGACCGGCTACCACACGATGGGCGACTCGGCGGGGGGGAACCTCTGCGCGATGCTCGGGCTGCTCGCGCGCGACCCGAAGCGCGTCGCGGAGATCGATCCTGCGCGGACCGACGGGCTTCCGCTCACCTGCCACAGCATCGTGTCGATCTACGGGGTCCTCGACCGCCTGAGCTGGATCGAGGACGGCTTCCCGGGCGCGGACATGATGCTCGAGTCCTATGCGGGGCCGGCGGCCTTCGAGCCCGAGGTCGATCCGGAGCTGGCGATCACGCCGATGGACCTCGACTGCGCATCGGCCCCGCCGACTCTGCTGACCGTCGGCACCGAGGATCCGCTGCTCCGATCGTCGCGGCTGATGGCGGAACGCCTGGGCGCGGGCGCCGGCAAGGTCCTGCTGCGCGAGTACCCCGGCGAGCCCCACGGCTTCTTCAACTTCGGGACGTCGGACGCCGCCGCTCAGATGAACGCGGACATCCTCGACTTTCTGGCGTCGGAGGACCCGGCGAGCGCCTGAGGCGGACGCCTCTTCACTCGAGAGGCAGGAGCTTCACGTTCCGGAACCAGACGGGATCGCCGTGGTCCTGGAGCGCGATGTGTCCGCGCAAGGCTTCGCCGAAGCCTTCGGTGCCGTCGAACTTGCTGGCGGCGAGGGCGGCGTCCCATTCCGGGCTGCCGCGGAGGAGGTCCGCGAGCAGGACGTCGTTCAGCCAGTGACGGACCCGGTCTCCCTCGACGCGGATTCGCGCCGTGTTCCATTCGCCCACGGGCCGCGCGGCGTTCCGGGCGAGGGACTGGAGGTCGTAGAGGTCCCCGGCGCGGTGACGTTCGATCTCGCCGTCCATGTGGCCCGCGTCGTCGAGGACCTGCATCTCGAGGGCGAGGTCCCAGGAGAGCGTCGTCGACTCGTCGGGCACGAGGTAGAAGATCCCGCTGTTGCCGCCCTCGCTGATCCGCCAGTCGATCCGGAGCTCGAAGTCGCCGAAGCGCTCGACCGTCATCAGATCGACCGCACCCCGGGTGAACGGATTCAGGTGGTTCCAGAGCAGTCCGGCGAACGAGACGTCGCGGGTGAAGTGGAGGGCGCCGTCGTCGATCTCCCAGTGTTCGATCCTGTCGTCGTCGGCACCGTAGATCTTCCAGCCGGCGAAGCTCTCGCCGTCGAAGAGAAGACGCCAGCCGGCGTCGCGCTCCGCTTCCGAGAGCGCGTTCGTGGGCGCTTCCGCGACCGGCGGGCGGGCGTCCTCCGCCGGCTCGCTCGGGGGCGCCTCCTCGGCGGGCGCGTCGGCCGGGACTTCGGCCTGCGACGCGGGGGCGTCTCGTTCCGAGGGGGCCGCGACGGGCAGCGCGTTGAGCGTGTACCACGCCTCGTCGACCCAGAGCGGGTCGCCCTGCTCGGATCGCAGCGCCGGCGGAAGACGGAGGTAGACCACGCGGCCCGCTTCGAGCTCGGGGAGCACGAGGTGGAGGCGTCTCCGGTCCGGCGAGACCGTGACGCGGGAGATCGTCAGCGCGCGGAGGTCGTATTTCGGGCCGCCGTAGATCTCGGCGGGGACGTAGAACCAGTCGCGCGCGACGAAGTCTTCCGGCGCGGGCCGCGCGTCCTCCGCGAGCGGCCGGGTCAGCTGGATCTCGAAGCCGTCGGGACGGACGGAGACGGAGGCCGGCTCGAAAGCGATCTCGTCGGTGAAGCGGACGACTTCGAGGCCGAACCAGGGCTTCCCGTATTCGCCCCAGTTGCCGAGGCTGCCGATCTGTCCGGCGACGAAGCCGCCGCCCGGTGCAGCGACCAGCCGGTTGACGGGCGCCTCGAACCCACCGGAGAAGTGGAAGGCCGCGCCCTGGAGCGTTCCGTCGACCTCTTCGAGGAAGCCGCGCTTGAGACCGCCGTTGTAGATGTCGCCGAAGAGAACCTGTCCCGCGTAGGGACCCTCTTCGAGGAAAAGGGGCTGGGTCGGGGAGTTGCCGACCTCGTTCTGGGGAAGCCAGAGGGCGGGCGCCGCGACGGAGTCCGGGGGGGTCGTGTCCATCGGGGCGCGCCAGCCGTAGCGTGCTCCGCGCTCGACCCGGATCAGCTTGCTCGAGGGGATCCAGTCGCCCTGGTTGTCGGTCACGAAGAGCTCGCCGGCGGGGGAGAGGGCGAGGCCGTTCGGTGTCCGGAATCCGCTGGCGATGCGTTCGACACGGCCGGTCGCGACGTCGGCGCGGATCACGTGACCCCGGTCGGCGGTCTGCTTGCGACAGCTCTTGCCGCCGTTCAGGACGCACACGGCGAGGCCCGCGTAGAGCGCATCGTCCTTGGCGACGAGACCGAAGCCGAATTCGTGGAAGTTCGAAGTGACCGCCCAGTCGGAGGCGATCGTGCGGTACTCGTCGGTCCAGCCGTCGCCGTCCGCGTCGACGAGCTGCGTGATCTCCTGCTTCTGCATCACGTAGAGGGCGTCGCCCGAGACGGCGAGGCCGAGCGGTTCGTGCAGGCCCTCGGCGATCCGCTCGACGCGGACGCTCTCGCGCGGTCCGTCCCAGTCGTCGACGGCGAAGACCGCGCCGTCGGGATCCCAGGTCGAGACGGCGAGCCGCCCGTCGGGCAGCCAGGCGAGGCCGCCCACCTTGGGCGTGAAGTCGCCGCCGTGGATCGGCGTCGTCGCGAGGCTCGGGTGGAGTGTCTCCGGTGCCGGCTGCGTCTCGGATTGGAAGGTCCAGGTCGCTTCGGCGCCGCGGGTGTCGACGACGACGGCGGGCGGCTCCGAGGGCTGCGTATCGAGGATGATCTCGGCGAGGCGGGCGGCTTCCGCGACGGGGATGTGAGGGTGGGGCGTCATCATGGCGTCGCCCCATTCGCCGCTCCCGCCCTCGCGGATCCGGCGTACGAGCTGCTCGACGGTCACGCTTCGGTTCGCCCCGGCGTGTCGCAACGCGATCTCGCTCCAGGCGGGCCCGACGACGCGCTCCCGTTCGTTGTGGCAGGTGTGGCAGTCGTGGCGGGCGAAGGGGTCGTCGCTCGCCTCGGGTGCTGCGGCGATCTCGAGCGGGCCGGTCGGGGTCGCGTAGCGATGGACCAGGCGTGCGCGTCGCGTGTCCTTCGGGAAGACGAGGCGGCCGTCCTGAGGGTCGACGCCCTGGAAGACTTCGAGGCCGGCTGCCTCGTCGATCGCGAACGCGACCGGCGGGCCCGGCGAGAGGACGAAGCGGCGCTCGATTCCGGCGGCCGGATCGACCGCGAAGCCCTCGATCTCCGGTCGCTCGACGAGCGTCCGGGTGCGTTCCCGCGCCGTGGGGTCGCGCAGGTCGTAGCGGAGCCAGAGCGCGCCGGTCCCGGGATCGAAGCCGTGGCCGCGCCAACGAACGTCGGCGACCTGCCACCCCGTCGGTGTCTCGATCGACCATGCGGGGGTCGCGGGCGGCTGCCAGTAGGCGTCGCCGCGGCTCGTCGGCTCCCGGCCGTGGGCGTTGTCGTAGACGGGGCCGGTGTAGTCGACGTCGCCGCGCCAGAAGAGGTGGGGCGCCGCCGTCTCCGCGCTCCAGGCCGCGCGGACGTCTTCGGTGAACGCAGCGGTCAGGATCCGCGGTCGACCGTCGAGGGCGCTGCGGCGGACCCAGGGCGAGTCGCCGCGGCCCGGGTAGGGGCGGCGTCCGTACTTCGCGCGGTCGACCGGTTCGCGTGGGGCGACCATGTGGCGGAGCGCCTGTCCGAACTCGGCGGGGGAGAGCTGCTCGATCTGGGCCCGGAAGTCCGGCGGCTGGTTCACGAGCCAGAGTCGGAAACCGGCCCAGAGGAGGAGAGGGAGCGCGACGAGGAGTGCTACGCCGACGAGGAGGAACCGCTTCACGCCATGCTTCTCGGGATGGGATCAAGCGGCTTCGCCGGCCCGGACGTAGCCGGGGTCGGGCTCGCGCTGCGGGTCGAAGAAGGGCACTTCGCCGTCGACGGTGCAGCGTCGGATCACGCGGCGCCGAGGGTAGTGGTCCGAGACGCCCCGATGGAGCGTCGTGCGCTCGTCCCAGATCGCGAGCTCCCCCGGCGACCACTTCCAGCGGACGTGGAAGCGGGGCTGGTCGACGTGGGCATCGAGGAAGTCGAGGATCGCGTCGCTCTCGTCCGAGGGAAGCCCCACGATGTTGTGCATGACGCCGCGATCGGTCATGAAGAGGCTCCGCTTGCCGGTCTCCGGATGGGTCCGGACGAGCGGGTGTTGGAGCGCCGGATAGGCGGCCTTGATCTTGTCGGCGAGCTCCGGGATCCCCGACTTACGCGCCGCGATCTCGACGAACTCCTCGTGACACGAGTGGACGCACTCGAGTCCATCGAGGAGCTTCTGCATCGCGGGAGACAGGGCCTCGTAGGCCTGCGTCGTCGAGGCCCACATCGTGTCGCCTCCCCAATCCGGCACCTCGAGCGCCGTCAGGAAGGCGACCACGGGCGGGCGCTCGAGCCAGGTCACGTCGGTGTGCCACATGTCGACGCCCGGCGGATTCTCCGCGTCGTCCACGATCACCTGATGGCCGGGCTCGTCCGCGCCGAAGAGCTTCTCGATCGGATAGAGCGAAGGTTCCCCGAACCGCCGGGCGAGGGCGAGCTGCTGGTCCCCGTCCAGGAACTGGTTCTGGAAGAACAGGACCTCGTTGGCGGCGAGCGCATGGCGCAGCGCATCGAAGTCCTCGTCCGAGAGCGGCTCCTTGAGGTCGATCCCGTCGACGATCGCGCCGAGGGCACCGGCGCGCGTCAGCTCGAAGCGCGTCAGCTCGGAAGGGAGGGACGTCGGCATGATCGCTCCTTACTCGGAGGCCTTCTCGAGCCCCAGCTTCTCGTCGAGCTTCAGGACCCGGAGGGCGTTGTCGCGCAGGAACTTCGGCCAGACCGGGTCCTTGAACGGATTGAACTCCCGCATCTCGGTGAACTGACGTTCCAGGGAGATGCCGGCGGGGAAGTAGCCGCAGTAGAGGATCTTGTCCGCACCGCGGGTGTTCGCGTACTTCACGATCTCTTCGGGGTAGTGCTTCGGCGCGAAGGCACTCGTGCAGTAGTGGAGGCCCGGCCACTTGAGCATGAGCTTCATCGCGAGCTTCTCCCAGGGCTCGCAGCCGTGACGGGTCACGAGGGTGAGCTCGGGGAAGTCGTAACAGACGCGGTCGAGGTGCTCGACGTGTTGCGGGTAGCTGGGCATGCGGGGGCCGACGATCCCGGCGTTCATGAAGAGCGGGAGGTCGAGCTCGACGCACGTCGCGTAGAGCGGGTACATCTTCGGATCGCAGATCGGCACCTGCGGAAACTGGCCGCACGGGAAGCAACCGACGGCGACGATGTCGTGCTCGGCCTTGGCTTCCTTGATCTGGCGGACGGTGCCCATCACGTCGTTCGTGTTGGTGGCTTCCATCGTGAGCACGAAGCGGTCGGGATGGCGCTTCTTCGCCTCGATGCCGTTGTCGGAGAGACTGCACATTCCGACCTGGACGCCCCAATTGTCCATCTCGGCGAGGGTCCACTCGACCACGTCCGTGTCGGGGGGGACGATGTCGGGCACGTTCTTGAACATGTACTCCGCCGGGAACTCCATCTGGTCCAGCGTTTCCTTGTCCTTGTAGAGCGGGCGCATGAACTCGTACGCCGCCTTCTTCTTCTCGACGTCCGTGTAGGGGAAGCCTACGCCGCAGTCGATGATGCCGATGTCGTCGGGAAAACCCATGTCGCCTCCGAGTGGGACGTTCGATTGTGTCGCGTTTGCGGCGGGGCCGCCAAGCGGCCCGGTGGCGTCAACGCGGCAGCAGCTCGTAGAGCCAGACCTCGTCGTATCGGCGCGGATCGCGCCGGAAGAACGACTGGGAGGTCCACGCCTCGGCGAAGCGCTCGAGCTCGGCGCCGTCCTCCACGCGCCGGGCGCGCAGGTCGTAGAGGCGTTCCTCGAGGCGGAGACGCACGCGCGGATCGTCGGCGATGTGCGTGGCCCACCGGGTCTCGGTTCCCCCCGCGTTGATGTAGATCCGGCCGTCGAGGACCGTGTACGCGAGGTTCACGCTGTAGGGCTCGGCCGGGTTGGTCTCGAGCTGGATCGTTCCGGCCTCGCCGGCGAAGCGCCAGTCGCCGGGCGTCTCGGCGACCTCGCCCGACAGGCGACCGCCGGGCAGCAGGCCGGCGGGACCCCCTTCGCCACCGCAGCCGATGGGCGCGAGCAGTACGAGAAAGGGGGCGAGAAGAATGAACAGGGCAGGGCGCATCGGTTCGGGACCTCCGTCGAGAGCGAGCCCCGAGTGTACGCCCTGCGAGGGGGCTCGCGTCCCGGCGCTTCGGCCTTCGCCGCGCCCCGATGGGCGCGCTACTCGACGATGCGCGCGCTCTTCAGGTAGTCGAGCTTCGGGAACTGCTTCTTCAGGTAGGCGTTGCCCTGGGCGGTGATCTGACGCTGGTTGGGGCCGGGACCGCGGGGGCCGCCTTCGCCGACCGCAAAGATCGAATCGACGATGTCCATGCCCTCGACGACCTGGGCGAAGGGCGCGAAGCCCTGCCGATCGAGTCCCTTGTTGTCGACCAGGTTGATGAAGAGCTGCGTCGTCCGCGAGTTCCGCTGGTTGCGCTTCGCGAAAGTGACGTAGCCACGCAGGTTCGACTGTTTGACCGGGTCGTCCTTGATCGCGCGTCGATTCCAGACGCGGGTCACGCGCGGATCGCCGTGAAGGCCGAACTGGGCCATGAAGCCCTGGATGACCCGGAAGAAGGCGATGTCTTCGTAGTAGCCGATCTTCACCAGGTTGTAGAAGCGATCGACGCCGTTCGGTGACCACTCGCGGTGGACCTCGAGGACGATCTTCCCTTTCGTCGTGTCGAACTCGACCTTGAACTTCTCCGGCGCGGTCTCGGTCGCGTTGGTGGTCACGCGCGTCAGGTCTTCGTCCGAGAGCCTGTGCGGTGCCGGCGCTTCGGGCTTCTTCCCGGACTCCCCGGCTTCGTGGTGGCCGGCCGAGGCCGGAAGCGAGAGGAGGGCGATCGCGGCGAGGGCGAGGGCGCAGGCGATGACGGGACGACGGGACATGCGGATGGAACCTCCGGTCTTCGGATCGGGATGGAGCGGCCGGGCCGCTCGAGGCGTGCGACGAATCTACCGAATCGTCCCGTTCCATGGCGAACTGGACCGCTTTCGGGCGGCCGGCGCTCGGGGCGAGCCGCGCCGGACCTCTCGTCGTGTGACATTGACACCGCGTCGACGACTGACCTACCCAACGCGTTGCACCACAGGAGAACACTTCCATGGCGGACGGCGCTCGCACGCGCGAAGACCTTCGGATCACGATCATGGGCGCCGGCCCCGGCGGCCTCTGCATGGCGATCAAGCTGCGCGAAGCCGGATTCGAGAACTTCACGATCGTGGAGAAGGGCGACCAGATCGGCGGGACCTGGAACTGGAATCGCTATCCCGGCTGCGCCTGCGACATCCCGTCCCACCTCTATTCCTTCTCCTTCGACGTGAAGCCCGACTGGTCGCGGCCGTACGCGCCCCAGCCCGAGATCCTCGAATACCTCGAAGGCATCGCCGAGAAGTACGGGATCCTGCCCTTCTGCCGTTTCGGTCAGGGCGTGGAGCGAGCGAACTGGGACGACGGGACGTCGACCTGGACGGTCACCCTCGCCGATGGGTCGAAGCTCGAGTCGGACGTCCTGGTGAGTGCGATCGGCATGTTCAACTCGATCGTGATGCCCGACATCCCGGGCCTCGACGAATTCGAGGGCACCGTGTTCCATTCCTCGCGCTGGGACTGGGAGCACTCCCTCGAAGGCGAGACCGTCGGTGTGATCGGCTCCGCAGCGAGTGCGGTCCAGCTCGTGCCCGAGATCGTGAAAGAGGCCGGGCAGGTCCACATGTTCCAACGCACGGCCAACTGGGTCCTTCCCAAGGAGGACGACCCGTACACCGAGGAGCAGCTCGAGCACTTCCGCAACGACCCGAGCGCGGCCGCGGAGGTTCGACAGACGATCTTCGACGGGATCGAGACCGGGCAGGCCTTCTACGACCGCGCGGTACGGGAAGAGACCCAGAAGGTCGTGCTCGACGCGCTGGCCGTCGTCGAGGATCCCGAGGTCCGCGAGAAGCTGGTGCCGACCCACGAGTGGGGCTGCAAGCGACCGCTCTTCTCGAACGACTACTACGCCGCCTTCAACCGCGAGAACCTCGAGCTCGTGACCGAGGGGATCGAGCGGATCACGAAGGACGGCGTCGTCACCGCCGACGGTCGCGAGCGGAGGCTCGACACCCTCGTCCTGGCGACGGGCTTCTCGTCGATCGAGTACCTGTCGGCGATTTCGGTGACCGGTCGTGGCGGTCTCGATCTCGAGGACGCCTGGTCCGACGGGGCCGTCGCCTACCAGGGCGTCACGACTTCGGGCTTCCCCAACCTCTTCATGCTCTACGGACCGAACACGAACCAGGGATCCCTGATCACGATGATCGAATGGGAGGTCGATCACGCGGTCGATCACATCGAGCGGATCGTGGAGGAGAACCTCGCCTGGGTCGACGTCCGCGCCGATCTCCAGGCCGCGTACAACGAGCAGATGCAGAAGGACATCGAGGCGGTGGAGCCGTGGACCGACGGCTGCAACAACTACTACCGCCACGAAAGCGGTCGCGTCGTGACGCAGTGGCCCAAGAACATGACGGCCTACCGCGAGCTGATCTCCGAGATCGACCCGGACGCCTTCGAAACGCAGAAGCGCTAGCGCTGGGATCGTCGCCGGATTCGCCCGAGCGCGATCCAGGTTGCCGCTGCGATTCCCGCCAGCAGACTGATCACGATCGAGCCCCCTCGGGCACGAGACCACGACCGGAGGGGGCCTGCACGTACCGGGTGTAGGTCGGCGGTGATCCCATCCCCAGGATCTCGCGCACCTCGGCGATCGGGCGCGGAAGCAGGGGCGCCCAGTCGACGGTCAGAAGGGGGCGAGTGCGTCGCCCGCGCTCGTCGGCGAGACGGATCAGCTCGCGGCCGCCCGGTACGCGGCGTCCGATCCCGAACTCGGTGAGGCGACGCAGCCACTCGAAGGATGGACTCCCGGTCTGGGGCACGCTGAAGGCGATCAGCTGGGCTTCGCCCAGCAGGTCGCGGTGGTAGCCCGTCAGGACGTGCCAGAGATCATGGGAGGCGCGCCCGTGCTGCTGGAACCGTCGAAAGGCGAGTCCCCGCTCGCCGTGCACTTCCCTCTCGACCGGCGCGACCGCTTCGTCGAGCGCTTCGGTCGAGATGTCTTCGCGTTGCATGAACTCGAGATAGGTCCGCCCGAGGGAGCCCGAGGGCAGACGGGCGAGCGAAGCGCGGTCCGTCAGAAGGTCGAAGAGCGAGGGCGCGCCCTCCGCGATCGCACGTCCGACCGGTTCTTCGAGGAAGGACCGGTAGCGCTCTTCCGTGTTCTCCCGATCGAAATGCATCACGAGGTGGGCGCCGTGGGCGGTCTGTTCCGGATCCCGCGCGATCGCCACGAGGGACCGAATCAGCCCACGCAGCCGACGGAGGCGGGAGCGGAAATCGGTTCGGTTCGGATCCTGGGCCATCGAAGACTCCTTCTCGGCGGGCACGTCGCGAGCATCGGTCGATCGGCTCGCGACGCCTTGTCCGGCGCGGTCTCGATCGATGTCCGAAAGGGCCACGGCCCTTGTCCTCCGCGGCCACCGCCTGGCCGGATCGGCAAGGTCGCTTCGCCCTCGTTCTCGGGAACTTTGCGGGCGCGGAGCGGCACGGATAGCTTGCCATGGTGGTCGACCGCGCTGAAACGATCCGGCCCGAGTCGGGGCAGACCTGTGCGATTCGCACGCTGTCGACCCTCGTCTCCGCGCTCGATCGGTGGAACGTCGACGTCGATGCGGTGCTGGCCACCGCGGGCCTCGCAGTCGACGAGATCGACGATTGGGAGAGGCGCATCACCGTCACTCAGTACGTGACCGTCTGGCGCGCCGCGCACGGGGCGACCGGTGACGACGCGATCGGTCTCCACGTGCTGGAGGGCTTCGACCTTCAGGACGTGCTCAGCAACATCGTCTACATCGCCTCTTCCAGCGCGACGCCGAGAGAGGCCTTCGAACGCGTCTCGCCCTTCATCCGCCAGCACCACACCGGCATGCGGGTGGACCTCTTCGAGGACGCGGGTCGGACCTTCTGTCGGATGGACGCTTCCTGCTGGGCCGGCGAGCGGATGCTCGTCGACCATTTCGTGGGCCTGATGGTCAAGATCGCACCCCACGTCGTCGGGGCGCAGCGCCTCGAGGAAGTCTGGTTCCGTCACGCGGAGCCCGCGTATGGCGACGAGTACGCGCGGATCCTCGACGCGACGGTTCGTTTCGACATGCCTCACGACGCGGTGGTCGGTCTTCCCGCCGATCTCGACCGGCCGCTGCCGCGGGCCGACGAAGTGCTCTGCACGATGCTGGAGCGACAGGCGGCCGACGCGCTCGAGCGGCTGCCCCGGATCTCGACCTTCGCGAGCTCGGTGCGCGCGCGGATCGAGTCGCTGCTCTCGACGGGCGACCTGACGGCGGAGCGCGTGGCGGACTCGCTCGGTCTCTCGGCACGCACGCTAAGGCGCCGACTCCGGGACGAAGGCGTGACCTACCAGGCCCTGCTCGACGGGGTCCGCTGCGAGCGGGCCCGCGCGGCGCTCGCCCGGCCCGGGGCCTCGGTCGGGGAGGTCGCGTTCGAGCTCGGGTTCTCCGATACCTCGGCTTTCCACAAGGCCTTCCGTCGCTGGACCGGCCAACGGCCGAGTGACGTCGCGGCAGAGGCGAGCGAGCCGTAGCCGTGCCACGCTCTCCTTCGTCCGCCGAAGCGCGCCGCGGACGGCGCAGGAGGATTCCGACCCATGCCCATCGATCCCGGCCCCCACGATCTCGACCGCTTGCGCCCGATTCTCGCGCCCGACGGGAACGCGACCCTCCACGAGACGTCCCCGGACTTCTATCAGAAGCTCGACGACGAGTTTCCGACGTTCAAGGGTCATCATCTCATCCAGAAATTCGACTTCGATTCGCCCTGGCCGACCTGGGAAATGCACCCGGAGGCCGACGAATTCGTGTACCTCCTCTCAGGAGACGTGGAGTTCCGGGTCAAGGCGCCCGGGGCGTCCGAGACGAGGATCCGCGTTTCGAAGCCCGGGTGTTACGTGATGGTGCCGCGCGGGCATTGGCATACCGCGGAGCCGCTTCAGCCGACGTCGATGCTCTTCGTCACGGCCGGAGAGGGCACCCGGAACGAAATCGAGCCCCCCGAGTAGCGGCCCCGACCTCGTGTCCGGGAGCGCGCCGCGGGGACGCCAGGAGCGGCCGGTGACGAGCGACGACTACGAACACATGGGGGCGTTCTACCTGGGACGCCCGGTGGACGCGGAGAGCGGCGAGACCCTCCCGGCTCCGCTGCTCTACGACTCGAAGGACCTCACGACCCACGCGGTCCTCCTCGGCATGACCGGCAGCGGGAAGACCGGCCTCGCGATCTCGCTCCTCGAGGAGGCGCTGATCGACGGGGTTCCGGTGATCGCGATCGATCCGAAGGGCGACCTGGGCAACCTCATGCTCTCGTTCCCGGATCTCGCTCCGTCGGACTTTCGGCCCTGGATCGACGAGGCGGCGGCGGCCCGGGAGGGTGACACGCCGGACGCCTTCGCGGCGAAGCAGGCGGCCGCCTGGCGAGCGGGCCTGGCCGACTGGGGCCAGTCACCGGATCGGATCGCGCGGCTCGAAGCCGCCGGGGAGCGCGTCCTGTATACGCCCGGCAGTCGCGCGGGGACGCCGCTCTCGATGCTGCGGGCCCTCGACGCGCCGCCCGCGGCCCTGCTCGAGGACGAGGAGACCTTCCGCGAGCGGGTCGAGGCGAGCGTGGCGGGTCTGCTCGGCCTCCTGGGCATCGCCGCGGACCCCCTCCAGAGTCGGGAATCGATCCTGCTCTCGACCCTGGTCGATCGCGCCTGGCGCGAGGGACGCTCCCTGGATCTCGTCGCGCTGATCCAGCAGATCCAGAAGCCGCCGGTCGAGCGGGTCGGCGTGATGGAGATCGAGACCTTCTTCCCCGCGGCGGATCGCATGGGGCTGGCGATGCGGCTGAACAACCTGCTCGCGTCGCCCAGCTACGCGGCGTGGATGGAGGGGCAGCCGATGGACGTGTCGGCGCTGCTTCGTGCGCCCGACGGAAGGCCACGGCTCTCGATCATCTCGATCGCCCATCTCGGCGAAGCGGAGCGCATGTTTGTCGTCACGCGGCTGCTCACCGAGATCGTCTCCTGGATGCGCACGCAGTCCGGCTCGCCTTCGCTTCGTGCGCTCGTCTACATGGACGAGGTCTTCGGCTATTTCCCGCCGACGGAGAATCCGCCGTGCAAGCGGCCGATGCTGACGCTCCTGAAGCAGGCGAGGGCCTACGGCGTGGGCTGCGTCCTCGCGACCCAGAATCCGGTCGACCTCGACTACAAGGGGCTCTCGAACTGCGGGACGTGGTTCCTGGGCCGGCTGCAGACCGAGCGCGACAAAGCGCGGGTGATCGACGGGCTCGAGAGCGCCGCGAGTGGCGTCGCCGCGCGCATGGATCGCGCGACGCTCGACCGGACCCTGTCCGGTCTCGCGCCGCGGACCTTCGTCGTGAACAACGTGCACGAGGACGAACCGGTCCTGATGAAGTCGCGCTGGGCGCTTTCCTATCTGGCGGGGCCGCTCTCGCGGGCGCAGATCAAGCAGCTCGGGGAAGCGCAGCCGCCTCCGTCGCCGCCGCCCGTCGCTTCTGCGGTGGAGGCCGCGGCGAAGACGTCGGCCCCCGACGCGGCGCCCGAAGCGGCACGGGTCGTGCTCCCGGCGTCGGCCAACGAGTCCGTATTGCCGATCGCCGAGCCGCTCGCCCCGGGCGATCGCGTCGTGTACCGACCGGTCCTGCTCACGCGCGTGTCGGCCCACTACGCCAACGCGCGAGCCGGGGTCGACGAGTGGACGAAGGTCGTGCTCGCAGCGCCGCTCGCGAGCGACCTCGAGGGCGCACCCTGGGAGGGGGCCGACCGACTCGTCGGATGGCCCGAGCTCGACGAGACGCCGCGCGAGGGCGCAGCCTTCGGCGCGGTGCCTGCGGCGGCGGAGCGGGAGAAGAGCTTCACGCGGTGGGCCAAGCAGGCGAAGACGGCGGTCTACCGCGATCACCCGATCTCGCTCTTCAAGTCGAAGAAGCCGAAGGCGGTCTCCGCGATCGGCGAGAGCGAGGGGGCATTTCTCGGCCGCCTCGCGGACCTGCGTCGAGAAGGCCGCGAGGCCGAGCTCGAGAAGCTGCGCAAGAAATACGCACCGAAGCTCGCGCGGCTCCAGGAGAAGATCGATCGCGCCGTCGAGCGGGTCGCGCGCGAAGAGGAGCAGTACGAGGATCGTCGGAACCAGACCATGGTCTCCGGCCTCGCGACCGTCGTGGGGGCGCTCTTCGGTCGCAAGCTCGCGAGCGTCGGCAACGTCCGCCGCGCCGCGAGCACCGCGAAGAACGTGAGCCGGACCCAGCGCGAGCGCGGGGACATCGCCCGCGCCGAGGCGCGCGTCGAGGAGTACCAGCAGGAGCTGGCCGATCTCGACGCCGACTTCCAGGAAGCGTTGGCCGAGGCGGAGGATCGCGCGGCCGACTTCGAGCCCGAGGTCGAGTCGCTGCGCATCAACACGAAGAAGGCCGACCTCGACGTCGAGCGGATCGCGCTGGTCTGGGTGCCCTTCCGATCTTCGGCGGACGGATTCCCGGAGCCACTGGCCCGGCTCGAGAAGATCGAGTGAGTCCGCGCCTGCGCCGTGCGCTGCTGGGCATCGTCGCTGCGGTCGCGCTGGCGATCGCGCAGCAGGCGGGGTGGATCGGCGGCGACGCGGCGCCTTCGTCCGCGCCCGTCGCGGCGGCGCCGCATGCGGAAGGCGGAAACGCCGCGCTCGAGCGCGCCCTCGAGGCCCGCGCGTCCGGGGTCATGATGACCGTCGATGCGCGGGTCGTGAAGGTCCTGCCCGACGATCTCGACGGTTCCCGTCACCAGCGCTTCCTGCTCGACGTCGGTCGCGGCCGGACGGTCCTCGTCGCCCACAACATCGATCTCGCCGAGCGGGTTCCCCTCGATCGCCAGGACACGGTCCGGATCCGCGGCCAGTTCGAGTGGAACGACAAGGGCGGCGTCCTGCACTGGACCCACCACGATCCGCGTGGCCGGCACCCCGGCGGCTGGATCGAGCACGCGGGGCGCCGCTTCGAGTAGCCGCTCGCGCGCCGCGAGGCCGGCGCCGCTTCGAGTCGCTGCTCGCGCGCCGCGAGGCCGGCGCCGCTTCGAGTCGCTGCTCGCGCGCCGCGAGACCGGCTACGGTCGGGCGGACGTCGGGAGCAGCGAGGAGCAGGTGAACATGGCATCCGAATCGAATTCGGCCCCTCGCTCACGGGGCGAGCCGACCGGCGGATCGAAGGTCTGGTTGATCACGGGTTGCTCGACGGGCATCGGTCGCGAGATCGCGCGGGCTGCGCTCGAGGCCGGCGACCGGGTGGGCGTCTCGGCGCGAGATCCCGCGGCGGTCGAGGCGCTCGTCGCCGAGGCGCCCGATCGCGCGCTCGCCGTCGCCCTCGACGTGACCCGGCCCGACCAGGTCCGCGCCGCGGTCGCCGAGACGGAGGCGCGCTTCGGCCGGATCAACGTACTCGTGAACAACGCGGGCTATGGCTACGTCAGCTCGGTGGAGGAAGGGGTCGACGCGGACGTGCGCCGCATGTTCGACACGAACTTCTTCGGCGCGATCGACCTGATCAAGGCGGTTCTGCCCGGCATGCGGGCGCGACGCTCCGGACTGATCGTGAACATGTCGTCGGTCACGGGCTACGTCGCGCGGCCCGGCAACGTCTACTACAGCACCTCCAAGTTCGCGCTCGAGAGTCTCTCGGAGGGGCTCGCCGAGGAGCTCGCGCCCTTCGGCATCCGCGTGAGCGCCGTGGCGCCCGGTGTGTTTCGGACGGACTGGAACGCGCGCTCGATGCAGGAGTCGCCGGAGACGATCGACGACTACGCACCGACGGTCGGCGAGCGGCGTGCGCTCCTGCGCGCCGGGCCGAAGGGGTTCGGGGGCGACCCGCGCAAGGTCGGGGACGCGGTCGTGATGTTGTCGCGGCTCGAGTCGCCGCCGCTCCGCCTGCTGCTTGGCGCCGACGCGATCGCGGCCGCGCGCGGGAAGATCGACGCGCTCGCGGAGACGATCGGGCGCTGGGAGGCCTACGGCGTCGCGGCCGGGGAAGACGACACCCCGAAATGAACGCGGCCCGCCGGAACGCCGGCAGACCGCATCGGAATCGAGTGCTCGCGTCGGGGACGCGAAGACGTCAATTCGTCATTCTGTGTTCGGGAACGGCGTAGCCGGCGTTCAGCAGGGCCGTGACCACGTCGTCGATCGAGAGCTTCTCGTCGTCGAAGGTCACGCTCACGGTGTTCTCGTTCATGTCGGTCTCGACCGACGCCACGCCGAGTTTCTGGACGGCCGCACGGGCCTTCGCGGACGAGCCGCCTCAGGTGACGCCCGGCGTCTCGAGCACGTACGAGACGTCGGCGGCCGCCGCCGTACCCGCGAACGCGAGCACACTGGCGAAGGCCAGGATGGACTTCAGGATCTTCATCGGATCTCCTCCCGTCGGGAATACGGACGACGCCGGAGTCTGGTTTCCAGGCGCCGTCCCCCGAGAATCGGCCCGTCGGAGGCGTCGCTTGATGACGCTCCTCACGCTTCGGGGCGCGATCCCGCCATCGATCGGACCATTCGGGCGTCGTCGGGTCGGGCGAAGACCGGGTCAGGGTGCCGGCCAGGGCGTCAGCGGGAGCCCCGGGCTGGGCAGACCCTCGACCGCGCAGACCCGCCCCGGCGCGAGCTCGGTCGTGAAGATCGTGCGCCGATCGGCGCCGCCGAAGCAGACGTTCGTCGGATAGGCGCCGTCGCCGAGCTCGACGCGGTCGACCTCCCGGCCGTCGGGGTCGAACACGCGAATACAGTGATCCATCGGGCAGGCGCAGTAGAGCCGACCGTCGACGTCGAAGGCGAAGCCGTCCCCGGGCGATTCGCCGGGCAGCTGCTCGATCCACCAGTCGCTCTCCCCGGTCTCGCCGTCGATCCACATCAGTCCGCGTCCCTCGACGATCAACAGTCGCCCGTCGGGGGAGAGGGCGACGCCGTTGTCGTAGTCGAAGCCGCCGGCGAGCTTGCGCAGTCCGTTGGCGAGGTCGTAGCGCCAGAAGCGTCCCTGTCCGCCTTCGCTCTGGGTGCCGCCGTGGGGCGGGGGGTCGGTGAAGAAGACCGTGCCGTCCGGCGCGACGATCAGGTCGTTCGGTGCCTGGAGGCCTTCGTGGGCGAGGGTGATGACCTCGCCGTCGGGGAAGACGCGCTGGAGGCCGGGCGGGCCGGGGGTGTACGGGATCTTCGACGCGTCGAGGCCCAGGGCGTCGGCGAATTGCGTGAAGTCGATGCAGCCGTTGTTGCAGACGAGGAAGCCGCCGTCGCTCGCGAGCTGCGCGCTGTTCCCGCCGCCGAGGAAGGCGACCAGCTCTTCGGTCTTCCCGCTCGCGGGATCGATTCGCAGGAGCCCGCCGGGCGAGATTCGCGAGATGACCAACGTGCCATCGGGGCACCAGACCGGCCCCTCGCCGAGGGGCGCCGAGTTCGTGACGACTTCGTATTTCATGCGGTTAGGATGGCTCAGCGATCGGCCTGCTGCCGCCGGCCGGCGTTCTGATAGTCTGGCCGGGGGCGACGGCGCGACTCGCGCCGAGGACGAGGAGATTCGAGTGGGCGAAGCGGAAGGGCGCGGGCGATTCGAGGGGCGCGTGGCCCTCGTGACCGGGGCGTCCTACGAGCCGAGCATCGGACGCGCGACCGCGACCGCGCTGGCGCGCGAGGGCGCGCGCGTCGTGATCAACGGTCGGAAGGCCGAGCCCCTCGCCGAAGCCGAGTCGGTGCTGCGCGACGAAGGACTCGCCGTGCGCGCGCTGCGCGGTGATGCCGAGGACGAGGGTTTCTGCGCCGAGCTGGCTGCCTTCGCCCAGGACACGTTCGGGGGCGTCGACCTCGTCGTGCCGACGGTCGGTGGGATCCGGGCGCTCGCGCCGCCGCGGACGATCGACCGCGAAGCACTCCGAGACACCCTCGAGCTGAATACCTGGGGCCCGCTCGCGCTCACCCAGGCCGCGCTCGCCCACGGACTCTCCGAAGGCGGCGCCGTCATCTTCGTTTCCAGCGGCACGGTCTACAAGACCACGCCGATCATGCTGGCCTATGCCGCGGCGAAGTCGGCGCTCAACGCGATGACACGGACGATCGCGCGAGACCTCGCGGAGCTGGGGATCCGGGTGAACGCGGTCGCCCCCGGCTTCACGAAGACGCTCGGGACCGAGGATCTCTGGGGCGAGGACGATGGCGCCGGCGCCGCCGCGAGCCTGCCGGTCGGCCGGTTGACCGAGGCCGTCGACATCGCCCACGCCATCCTCTTCCTGCTCTCGGACGAAGCGAGACAGATCACGGGACAGATTCTCGACGTCGACGGGGGCAATCACCTGATGGGCGGCGGTGCGACGCCGATGGCGGACCGCACGTCGCGCGGCAGCTAGGCTCGGGGCGGAGGCTCGACATGTCCTCTTCACTTCGCTCGCTCGCCCGCCACGTCGTCTTTCCGGCGACCCTCGTCGCGATGCTCTTCGTCGGCGACCGGATCCTCTCGAGTGACCGGCCGCCCGAGAGCGTGATCGTCATCTGGTTCGGGCTGATGCCCTGGATCGTCTTCCTCGAACGGTGGCTGCCGCGCTACCCGGACTGGAACCGTTCCCACGGTGACGTCCTGACCGACGTGATCTACTTCCCGACGAACATCCTGATCGCCGGTGGCCTGTCCGCACTCTGGGCCGTGCTCTACCTGAAGGCGGCGATCGCACTCCAGCAGGCGATCGGGAGCCCCTTCTGGCCGGCGGCGTGGCCGGTCGCCGTCCAGGTCGTGTTCGCCTGCGCGATCGCCGAGCTCTTCGCCTACTGGCCCCATCGTTGGATGCACGAGAACCCGTTCCTCTGGCGCTTCCACTCGGTTCACCACTCGCCGAGCCGCGTGTACTGGTTGAACGGGCTGCGGGCCCATCCGGGAGAGCACGTGTTCCGTGGCTTCCTGTCCGGGATCCCGCTCGCCGTTCTCGGCGCGCCGCCGGAGGTCCTCGCCTGGTGGACGATCCTCACCCGCGTGGGCGGACTCTTCCAGCACGCGAACATCGACTTCGCGCTCGGGCCCTTCGCCTGGCTCTTCTCGATCGGCGAGCTCCACCGCTGGCACCACGCCGCCGCCAAGGACGAGTGCGACCACAACTACGGTGACACCTTCATCGTCTGGGACACGGTCTTCGGTACGCGCTACCTCCCGAAGGATCGCCCCGCGCCCGAGGAGGTCGGGATCCGCGGGATGGAGGCGTTCCCGATGAGCTGGTGGGGGCAGATGCGCGCGCCGTTCCGCTTCGGCGCGATCGCCGAGGAGAGTCGCGCGATCGCCGCGGATGCGGAGCCGGGCGCGCGCTAGTCCAGGGGGCGGGACTCCGACCGCGCGCGCTGGCGCGATCGCGCTGCGCACGGCATCGTCTTCGCCTCGAAGGGGTTGCGCAGCGGATGTTCTACGCGAGATGGCCGGCGGACGAGCGCGTTCGCGCCGATCTGCGCCCGGTGGCCGAGGCGCCGGTCACGCATCCCCACGAAGGGGTGACGCGGGAGGATGTCGTCTCGGCGCCGCCGGGCTTCGTCCTCGATCGCTACGGCGTCGACCTCGGCGAAGGGGCCCGCGCCTTCGAGGCCGCCTGCGAGGGATTGCGCGCGTTCGCGAACTATCCGGCCTCGTTCACCCGGGTCGTCCGCCTCGAAGGGACGTTCGCGCTCGGGACCGTCTTCGGGACGGTGGCCTCGCATTTCGGTTTCGCGTCGATGAACCCCTGCCGGATCACGTGCGTGATCGACGACCCGGACGCGGGTCGCTTCGGATTCTGCCTCGGGACCCTGCCGGGCCACGCGGCGGCGGGGGAGGAGCGCTTCCTCGTCTCGATCGACCCCCGAACCGGGCGTGTTCGCTACGACGTACAGGCGATCTCGAGGCCCGCTGTCTGGCTGGCTCGCCTCGGACGCCCGCTGATGCGGCGGGTCCAGGGACGGTTCCGGGCCGAGTCGTGCGCCGCGATGCAGCGATTGGCGGAGTTCGACTGAGCGGGCGAACGTCGGAACGAGACGAGGAGACGCGCCATGCCCGATGCGATCGACTATTTCCGGATCCAGAACCTGCTCCACCTCTACTCGGAGGCCGTCGACCGCGGCGCCTTCGAGGAGGTGGGCGAACTCTTCCGCCACGCCGACGTCTACTTCCCCGGCGAGGACGCGCCCGCCGTGAAGGCGGGCAGCGGGGACTTCGGGGCCCACCTCGCGAAGTGGACGCGGCGCTTCGACGAGACCGGCGGGACCCCGCGGACCCGGCACCTCTGCACCAACCTGATCATCGAGTTCGACGACGACGCCCACGCCCGCACGCGGACCTACTTCGTGGTCTTCCAGGGAACCGAGAAGGTCTCGCTCCAGCCGATCATCACCGGCAGCTATCACGATCGTCTCGAGAAGGTCGACGGCGACTGGCGATTCACCGAACGCCGGGAGCTGGTCGGCGAGACCGGCGACCTCTCGGATCACCTGCTGCAGTCCTACGCGGGGCCGACCGGGTCGTAGCGAGGCCTTCGGTCGCCGCGGCGACGACCGGGTCGTAGCGAGGCCCTCGGCAGCGCCTCCTCGGTCGCGATAGGCTCTTCCCATGGCAGAAGGTACGATCACGCAGACCGAACCCGAAGCGCCGACGTGGGGCTGGAAGCTCGACTTCGCGATGCTCCGGGAGGCGGGCGAGATCCGGAAGCGCGATCCGAAGGCGTTCCGCGGCGCGGTGCTGACCTTCTTCGGCTTCGGGGGACGGGACGACGGCTGGATCCTGCGCACGATGCGCGCGCATCCGACGGGGGCGGTGATCCTGCGCGAACGGCGACCGCTGCCGGCCGGGATCCTCGAGCCCGAGCGCTGGGCCGAGCTTCCCGAGGGCAGCCTCGGGCGCACGTACTACGAGCACTGCCGACACAACGATCTCGACCCGAAGGTGATCTCGGAGGAGAGCGAGAAGGTGGCGGCGGAGATCCCCGCGACGGCGGAGCACCGCTTCCTCTACAACCGTACCCGGGACAGCCACGACTTCTGGCACGTACTCACGGGCTACGGGATCGACATGGCGGGGGAGGCGGGCATCATCGCGTGGACCTACGGGATGATGCGCAACAAGGCGTACCTGCTGATCTGCGTGCTCAACGCGATGATGTGCACCCGGCGCGGCCGTCCCGACGTGTTCCGCACCGTCTGGCAGGGGTTTCGATACGGACGCCGCTCCCCCCAGCTCCTCGCGGTCGATTGGGAGCCTCTCGTGGCGCGGCCGCTCGAGGAGGTGCGGGCCGAGCTCGGCCTCGAGCGGCGCCCCGACTACGCGTTCTTCCACATGGCCGATGCCCCGGGCGCTCCGGACGCGCTTCCTCCGCCGCCGGCGGTCTAGCCCGCCCCGGCGTTTCGCGTCCGCGACGTCTCGCGACCGTCGTCCAGCGGGGTAGCATCGACCGAATGCATCTTCCCGCCGACGACGAGACCCTCCGCGCCCACCTCGAACACGCGAACCTGCCCGCGCTCCTGCCGGCGATCGTCCAGCTGACCGGGGACACGGGTCTGCTGTCGCGGTTCGCGCCGCCGACGACGCCGATGATGGGGGCCGTCGATGGCGATCTGTCCGAGGACGTCCGGGAGGAGATCCGGCAGGTCGCGTTCGACGCACTGGTCGCCTACCGGGACGGGGACGGGTCGCTTCCGCCTTTGCCCACCCATGAGACGCTGGTGGCGATGATGAACTGGTGCGCCGGGGAGTCGATCCCGGCGGAGTACGTCCCGCTCGCGATCGAGGAGGGCGCCCTCGAGGAGGACGACCCGCGCCATTTCGCCTGGAACGAGCGGCCGGCCCCGAAGGTCCTCGAGGATTTCCACGTCGTGGTGGTCGGCAGCGGCTTCGGGGGGATCTGTGCCGGCATCCGTCTCGGACAGGCGGGGATCCCGTACACGATCTGCGAGAAGAACGCGGAGCTCGGCGGGACCTGGCACGAGAACAGCTATCCCGACCTTCGCGTGGACGTCGCGAACCACTTCTACTCCTTCTCGTTCGCCAACAATCCGGACTGGTCGAACCACTTCTCGATGCGGGACGAGATCAAGGCGTACGCGGAGGACGTCGCGAGCGAGTACGGCGTCGACGGTCACGTCCGGTTCGGAACCGAGGTCGTACGCGCCGACTACGACGAGGAGAGCGCGCTCTGGAAGGTGCGCATCCGTGGCGCGGACGGGCAGGAAGAAGTGTTGACGGCCAACGCGCTGATCAGCGCCGTCGGCATGCTCAACCGGCCCCAGGTCCCCGACCTCGCCGGCCTCGACACGTTCGCCGGCCCCGCGTTCCACTCGTCGTCCTGGGATCACGGCCTCGACCTGTCCGGGAAGCGGGTCGGCGTGATCGGTACCGGCGCGAGCGCGATGCAGTTCGTACCGAGGATCGCCGAGGACGTCTCACGCCTCACGATCTTCCAGCGGGCGGCCCATTGGGTGAGCTTCAACCCGAACTACCGCGCCAAGACGGAGGAGGGCTTTCGCTGGTGTCTGCGCCACATCCCCTTCCATCACAGCTGGTACCGGTTCCTGATGTTCTGGGCGGGCGCCGACAAAGCGTTTCCGGTCTTCCAGATCGATCCCGAATGGACGGACCCGGAGAACTCCACGAGTCTGGCGAACGACTTCTTCCGGCAGGGGGCAATCGCGCACATGAAGGAGCAGCTCGGGGGCGACGAGGCGCTGATCGCGAAGTGTCTCCCCGACTACCCTCCGCTCGGCAAGCGGCCGCTCATGGACAACGGCTGGTACTCGACCCTGGTCGAGGACCACGTCGACCTCGAGACCGCCGGGATCGAGCGGGTCGTGCCCGAGGGCGTCGTGACGAAGGATGGCCGGACGATCGAGCTGGACGTGCTGGTCCTGGCGACCGGGTTCCACGCGGGGAAGTTCCTCTGGCCGATGGAGATCGTCGGGCGGGGCGGGGCCGTCCTCCACGATCGCTGGGACGGGGGCGAGAATCCCCGGGCCTATCTCGGGATCACGGTGCCCGACTTCCCGAACCTCTTCTGCCTCTACGGTCCGAACACGAACCCGGTCGTGGGAAGCGTGATCTACATGCTCGAGTGCCAGACGACCTACGTCCTGGGCTGTCTGCGCGAAATGATCGAAGGGGGGCACCGCGCGATCGACTGTCGCAAGGACGTCCACGACGCGTTCAACGACCGGCTCGACGCGAAGATGGAGTCGATGGTCTGGCGCCATCCGAAGGTGAAGAGCTACTACAACAACTCCGAAGGTCGCGTGATCACGAACGCCCCCTGGACCATGTACGAGTACTGGGACATGACGCGCCGCGTGGACCTGAAGGACTACGACATCGCCTAGCGGCCAGCGAGGGCGCGCGCCGTCGCGAAGGCGACCCGGGACTTGTCCGGGGGCCTATCCGGGGACCTTGTCGAAGGTCGGGATGCCCTCCGGAATCTGGTGGTAGCCCTGCGCGTCGCAGGTGAAGATCGCCATGTCGGGGCCGTCGAAGTTCGAGCGGTCGTCGAGGGTGCCGACCTTGACGAGGACCATGCCCGGCATCGCGATCGACGCGATGTGGGTCCCGCAGTTCGGACAGAACTGACGGGTGACCGCGTTCTCGAGGTCGTCGCGGGAGAAGTCCTTGAGCTCCCCGTCCGTGACCTTGAAGCTGGCCTCCGGGACGGCGAAGGTGAGGAGCGAGTCTCCGCCCGTGATGTACTGGCACTCTCGACAGAAGCACTGTGCCTTCATGGCGATCTCGCCGTCGATCTCGTACCGGACCTGCCTGCAATAGCAGCCGCCTTCCATGCTCATCCCTGGACCCTCCTCTCGGCCTACCGCGGGCCGAATGCTAGTTGCTGCGCATCCCGCCCGCGATCGCGTAGTCCTCTCCGGTCACGTAGGACGACGCATCACTCGCCAGGAAGAGCGTCAGCCCCACGATCTCGTCCGGATCGGCGACGCGCTTCATGAGCGTCGCCTCGGCGGAACGATCGACGAAACCGTCGTCGTACTTGGCGGTGCCCTTCATCATCTCGGTCAGGAAGGGCCCGGGAGAGATCGCGTTCACGCGCACGCCGAGAGACACCCACTCGGAGGCCATCGTCTTCGTGAAGTTGAGGAGCGCGGCCTTCAGGCCCGTGTAGGTCCCGACGCCGGGTCCGGCCGAATAGGCGCCGAGGGTCGAGACGTTGATGATGCTGCCCCCGCCCGCTTCGCCCATCCGCGGGGCACAGAGTGCGGCCAGGCGGATCGGACCCTTCAGGTTCACGTCGCAGAGCTTGTCGAAGTAGGCCTCGCTGATCTCCGTGATCGGCGTCATCGCGGGGTTGATGCCCGCGTTGTTGACGAGCACGTCGATCCGGCCGAATTCGTCGTAGACCCGGTCGACGAGGGCGGGCAGCGCGTCCCACTCGCCGAGGTGGCAGGCGATGGGCAGTGCTCGCCGGCCGGTGGCCGCCTCGACTTCCTTCGCGACCTGGTCGCAGAGGTCCTGCTTCCGGCTCACGACGACCACGTCGCTGCCCGCTTCCGCGAGGCCCTGGACCATCGCGCGGCCGAGGCCCTTGGTGGCGCCGGTGACGAGGCTGACGCGGTCGGTGAGGTCGAATCGGTCGGGCACGGGGGGTCCTTTCGGGTGGAGCCGGATCCTAACGGAGGGGGCGGCGGGACGCCGGCGGCCCCGGTCGATGCCGGACGTCCGGGATCCTCTTCGTCGGATGCGGGTCGGCCGTGCCATGCGCAACTCGTCGGCAGATCACCTCCGCTTGATCGGTGACCCGCTTCGACTAACGTGGGAAGAGGGGGGAGCGCGACGAGATCGCACGAAGGCGGAGTGGTATGCGGGCGGGAAGGCGAGGACGGCGACGCGATCCGGGGCTCCTCCGCGTCGCGGTCATGCTCCTCGGTGGGGTCCTGGGGGTGATCCCCGGGCTCGCGGCCTTCGCCGACGGGCAGCTGCAGATCGTCGCTCACGAAGACGACGATCTCTATTTCATGACTCCGGCCGTGCCCGACGGCCTCGCGACCGGCGCCCCGAGCTGGACCGTGTTCCTGACCGCTGGCGACGCCGGTCGGACCGATGGGCACTGGCAGTCCCGGGAGCTCGGGATCCGCGCGGCCTACGCGTCGATGATGGCGGCGGCCGATCTGTGGAGCAGCGATCCGATCGAGGTCGGGGGAAACCTGATCACGAGCTTCACCCTCGACGCGGCACCCCAGGTGCGCGTCGTCTTCCTTCGCCTGCCGGACGGGAATCCCGGCGGCACCGGCTACGGCATCACGGGCAACCAGAGCCTCCGTTACCTCTGGGAGGGGGCGATTCCGACGATCGCGAGCGTCGACGGTGCCGACACCTACTCCCGGACGGAGCTGATCGATGCCCTCGACGCCCTCGTCCGGAGCTTCGATCCCGACGTCCTCCGGATCCAGGACATGACGGCCTACCACGGCAGCGATCACTCGGATCATTTCCATGCGGGCCGCTTCGCCTTCGAAGCCCACCTCGCGAGCGGCAATCGCCACCGCCTGCGCGCCTACCGCGCCTACAACATCGATACCCAGGCGGTGAACCTCTCCGCGGACGAGATCGCCGAGTCGAACGCCATCATCACGACCTACGGCGCCTTCGACCCCGGCGTCGGGCCGACGGGTTGGAACCAGCGGGAGATTCCGCTCGCCGACGCCGACGGGACCCACGCGGTGCTGATTCCGAACGTCGGCGGGAGCAGCGGCCTCTGTCTCGACGTGACCGACGCCGGTGGGCCAGGGGAGTCGATCGGGTTCGCGACCTGCGCCGACGTGGCCGAGCAATCCTTCCTCCTGACCGAGCGCGACCTGCGACACGGCGACCACTGCCTGGTCTCGCCTGCGATCGGCGGACTGCCCGGAAGCGTCGGCTTCGCACCCTGTGGCCTGGGGCCGGGGCAGACCTGGACCTTCTTCACGGACGGCCACATCCGCGGACCGGGGGGAGAGTGCGTTGCCCCGGCGGGGGGCACCCTCGTCCTCGAGCCCTGCGACGGGGGCAGCCGGATCTGGGAGGTGGCGACGCTCCCGGGCTTCCTGGCGAGCGCGGGCGCGGACTTCTCGGGCATCGAGTTCGGGACGGACCCGTCGCGCTACCGGAGCCTCACGTTTGGAGACCTCGACGGCGACGGGCTGGAAGACGGTTGCGCCCGGCGCGCGCTGGGCATCGACTGCGCCCTCGCGATCGGCGACGGGCTCTTCGGGCCGTCGGCTCCCTGGCACCCGAACTTCGGCGACGACGACAGCTGGGGCCCGCCCGAGCACGGAACCACGATCCGGCTCGGGGACGTCGACGGCGACGGACGCGCCGATCTCTGCGGGCGCGGCGGTCTCGGGATCTACTGCGTCCGTTCCGACGGCACGGGCTTCACCGACTTCCGGCTCTGGACCTCGACCTTCTCCGACGCGGACGGCGGAACCGCCCCGCAGACCTACGGGTCGCTTCGACTGGGAGACATCGACGGCGACGGAGACGCCGACCTCTGCGGCCATCGCGCGGGCGGCGTGGCCTGCCTCCGCAGCAACGGCACGACCTTCGACGCGCCGACCTTCTGGGAGACGTCCGCCTGGGAGGCGGCGCTCGGACTCCCCGCCGATCAGGTGGGACGGACGATGATGCTCGGGGACGTCGACGGCGACGGCGCCGACGATCTCTGCGAGCGCGGGACGACCGGCGTCTTCTGCGCGATCGCGGACCCGGCGGCGAGCGTGTTTCGCGATCGTGCGATGCGATCCCAGAGCGAGTATTCGGACGCGCTCGGTTGGGGAGGCGCGGAAGGCTACTGGGGCACGCTCCGTCTCGGTGACTTCTCCGGCGACGGGCAGGCCGATCTCTGCGGACGCGGCGGGGCCGGCGTGCTCTGCCTCTACTCGATGGACGGACGCTTCTCCGCGCCGAATCACCTGCTTTCCGACGCCTTCTCGAACGCGGCGGGCTTCCTTCCGCCCGAACGGGCGACGACGTTCGCGATGGCCGACGTCGACGGAGACGGTCGCGCGGATCTCTGTGCGTCGGGGGTCGGTGCGCTCGAGTGCGCGGTCCTCGAGGATGCGTCGGCGGCCCCGGAGCCCGGATTCGGGGTCGGCGTGGCCGTGCTCGCCCTCTCTCTCCTCCCCGCATCGGCGTCGCGTCGCTCCGGCTCACTCCGGCGGCGGTAGCAGCTCCTTCACTGCGGCGACCGTCGCGCGGACTCCCGTCGTGACCGAGCCCCGTGGTTCGATCCGGAATCCGGGTGAGTGGTGGAAGGGCAGGGGCGGCCCGCCGGCGTCCGCGGCCTCGACGGCTTCGGGCGGCGAACCCCCGACCGAGAGGAAGGCGCTCGGTACGTCGTGCTCGGTCGAACCGTATTCGGCAAAGTCCTCGGCGCCCATGCTGTCGCGCGTCCGCGTGTAGAGGCCGTCGGGTCCGAGCTCCGCCAGGATCGGCGCGCGAAGGCGCGCGATCAACGCATCGTCGTTCACGACCGGCGGCGTCGAGGCGAGGATCTCGAGGGTGGGCAGCCGGTCGTCCGAGACGCCGTGGGTCCGTGCCACGCCCCGGGCGATCCGCTCGATGCCCTCGATCAGGTGGTCGCGGACGCGCACCGCGTCCGAGCGGACCGTGAGCTCGAGCTTCACTTCGTCGGCGATGATGTTGTGCTTCACGCCGCCGTGGATCGAGCCGACCGTGACGACCGCATTGTCGATCGGGCTGATCTCGCGGCTGACCAGGCTCTGGAGCGCGACCACGATCTGGGCCGCCACGTAGACGGCATCCTTGCCGTTCTGGGGCGCGGCGCCGTGCGCCTGGGCGCCGAAGACCATGAGGTCGATGCTGTCGGACGAAGCGGCACTGGCCCCCTCGTGCAGGACGACGCGACCGGTCGGGCCGCCGCTGTGGACGTGGAGACCGAGCGCGAAGTCGGGGACGCCGAAGCGGTCGTAGAGCCCGTCGGCGAGCATGGCCTTCGCCCCGCCGATCCGCTCCTCGGCGGGCTGGCCGACGAACACGATCGTCCCGGACCAGGCGTCGCGGTGCTTCGCGAGCCAGCGCGCGCTGCCTACCAGGCTCGTCATGTGCATGTCGTGCCCGCAGGCGTGCATCACCGGGACGACTTCGCCGTCCTGGCGCTCCTGGGTCGCGGTCGATGCGAAGTCCAGGCCCGAGTCCTCCCGGATCGGGAGTCCGTCCATGTCGGCACGAATCAGGACTCGAGGGCCGGGGCCGTTCGCGAGTACGCCGACCACCCCGGTTCCGCCGACGCCCTGCGTGACCTCCGCCCCCGCGCTTCGCAGCTCCTTCGCGAGGCGCTTCGACGTCTCGAATTCGAGGTAGGAGAGCTCGGGGTTGCGGTGGAAGTGCTCGAAGAGCGGTTCGAGATGGCGGTCGTAGTCGCGCGCGACGGCGTCGGCCACGGATTCCCCGAGCGCCGCCGCGGGCAGGAGGAGGACGAGAGCGACGAGCGCCGGGCCGCTTCGCATGCTCAGACGCGCAGCTCGGCGATGTCGTCCTTCGAGAGCTTCCTGTCGGCGATCCCGGCGAAGCCGTCGCCGCCCGTGTAGCTCTCCTCGCCGATCAGGAGACCCGCTTCCCGGTCGACGGGCCAGACGATCCCCATGCGGGCCTCGTAGAGGTAGTACGCCTGATCGTCGTCGACCTCGATCCCCTGCGCCTTCAGGGCGTAGCCGGGATAGGCCATGCGCATCACGCCCTCGGTCACGACGCAGTCGCGATCGGCGATCACGCGCTGGCAGTCGAGCTCGAGGCGGTGGGCACCGCTCTGGACGATCGTCAGGTCGTAGAACTGACGGACCGCGTCCTTGCTGCCGTCGGGATTCATGACCTCCGTGTGCGGATCGTCATGCATCACGTACTTCGGCTTCTCGACGAGGGTCGCGACGACCCCCTCGATGTCCGCCTTCGCCTCGCACTTCATGTGCTCGAGGACGAGCTCGAGATTCCGACGGACGATCGGGTCTTCTTCCTCGGCGAGTCGCTTCTCGACGAGGGTCCAGGTGTTGTTCGGGTCGAGCTTGGGTTCCGGCATCGGCGGGGCTCCTCTCGGGTGTCGCCCGAGCATAGACCCCGCCGAGCGGGACCGCGCCCGGCTACCGGCTCTTCGGCAGGCCGAGCTCCACCTCGGCGACCAGGCTCCGCAGGATCTCCGCCGTGCCGCCGTAGATCGTGTTGACCGGCGTCTGGCGGAAGGCCTCGTCGAAGTTGCCCCCGGCGAGCGCGCCGTCCTCGTCCTCCTCGAGGAGACCAGCAGGGCCGACGAGGTCCATCCAGCGCTGGGCGTCGTCGAGGTAGGACGTTCCGGAGAACGACTTCGTCATCGCGCCCTTGCCTCCGAGGTCCTTGCCCTCGGCGGCGAGCCAGGTCGAGCGATGGCGCAGGAGGCGCGAGACCTCGGCGTGGATCGCCGTCTGCCCGAGCTGTTCCTTGATGCGCCCGTCGTCGAAGGGGCGCTGGCCGTCGGGCCCGACCTCGAGCGACCACGCTCCGGCCTGCTGGATGAAGCGCTCCTGGAGGTCGGCGTAGCCCATCGCCTGCTCGAGCCCGAGAGCGAAGCGGACCACGGACCAGCCCTTGTCGACCTCGCCGACCCGATTCACGTCCGGCACGCGCACGTCGGTCAGCGACACGCCGTTGCTGCGCTCGCCGCCCATGGTGTGGATCGCGGTGACCTCGACGCCCTCGACGTCGGTCGGCACGAGGAAGATCGTGAGGCCGCGGTGCGGGCGATCCTGGGTGCTCGTCCGCGTGAGCATGAAGATGTATTGCGCCGTGTGGGCGGTCGTCGTCCACATCTTCTCGCCGTTGATCAGCCAGTCGTCGCCGTCGCGGGTCGCCAGCGTCCGCGCGCCCGCGACGTCCGAGCCCGAGCCCGGCTCGGAGTAGCCGAGGGCGAAGGCGATCTCGCCGTTCGCGATCTTCGGGACGAAGTGCTCCCGGTGGTAGTCGGTGCCCATCGCCATCAGGGTGTGGCCGATGAAGCCGTTGTTGAGCAGCCCGATCCACGGGAAGCCCGCCTTGCAGAGCTCCCAGTAGAGCGTGAGGATCTCGTAGGGGTCGCGGCCGCCGCCGCCGTACTCCCTGGGCCAGCCGGCCGAGACCCAGCCCGCCGCGGCGAGCTTGCGGTAGAGCTCCCAGTTGTGGCCGCCGCCGTCCTCGGCGGCTTCCTTGCGATCCTCTTCGCTGAAGTTCTCCGCGAGAAAGGCGCGGATCTCCCGCTTGACTTCTTCCGCCTTCTCTCCGAGTCGGAAATCCATTACTGCGCACCTCCGAGGAGCGACGGGGCCTGGCCGCTCCCGTCGCGATCGAAGCAGAGTTCCGCGACGGTCTGGAGCTCTTCGGTGGCGCCGCCCGCGATCGACGAGAGGGCCCGCGCGCGGCGGTAGAAGAGCTGGATGTCGTATTCGGTCGAGAAGCCGTATCCGCCGTGGGTGTGGAGGGCGATGTCCGCGTTTCGGATCGCCGTCTGCGAGCCCCAGGCGAAAGCCATCGAGCAGAGCATCTCGAAGCGATCGGGGTCCTCGGTGTCGGCCCAGGCCGCTTCCTGACAGAGCAGCTCTGCGCCGTCGGTGCGGATCGCGCATTCGGCGAGCGGATGGGCGATCGCCTGGAAGCCACCGATCGGCACGCCGAACTGGATCCGTTCCCGGGCGTACTCGGAGCCGATCTGCAGGGCGCGCTGGGCGATCCCCGTCAGCCAGAAGCCGGCGAGGAGCTTCCACTCGGCGTCGGCCCGGCGCATGGCCGCGGCCGCGTCGTCTCCGGTCGCGAGCACGAGGGCGTCGGTTCCGAAATCGAGGTTCCAGTGGGCGAGGGCACCGCCGCCGATGTCCTGCACGCGATCGGAGCGGCGGGCCTTCCCGTTCTCCGCGACGAAGAGCGCGTCCCCGTCGAGGGCGAGGACGGACTCCGCGATCGTGCCGAAGGGGATCAGCGTGCGTCCGCCCGCGGTCGTCGCGGTTCCGAGGACCGCGTTCGGGCGGGGCAGGGCGATCGACGCGGCGGGCTCGCCCTCGGCGAGGCGGGCGCGCAGGGCGTGCTCCGGCGCGATCTTCGCGAGCAGCCGTCCGACCGTCGCGACCTCGAGGAAGGGCACCGGGGCGAGCGCGCGTCCGGAGAGGTTCGCGACGAGGCCGAGGTCGAGCAGCGACATCTCGAGACCGCCGGCGGTCTCCGGCAGGCCCATCACGTTCGCGCCGAGCTCGCAGTACTGCGCCCAGAGCGACTCGGAGTAGCCGGTGTCCTCGTGATCGCGGACGTGGGTCGTCGGACATTCCTTCTCGAGCATCTCGGAGAAGGTGTCGACGAGAATCTGTTGGGATTCGTCGAGGGAGAGATCCATGGTTCTTTCTCGTTCGGCTGGCTGGGGGAGGTGGGGCGGGGCGTCGCGCTCGGACTCTAGCCCCGATCCGCGTCGTCGAGGACTTCGAAGCGGGGGACCGGGCCCTGCCCTGGAAGGTCCTCGAAACGGACTTCGACCGCCTGGTCGATCGCGATCGTCTCGGGATCCGCGTCCAGCAGGTCGCAGACCATCCGGACGCCCTCGTCGAGCTCGATCGTCGCGATCACGTAGGGCACGTGATCCTTCCAGGCGGGGTGGAAGGCGCGGTGCGAGACGGTATAGGAATGGACGCGTCCGCGCCCGGAGACCGTCTGCCAGTCCGAAGCGTCGGAGTGGCAGGCGGGACAGCGCAGCTGGGGGTAGTGGCGGAGCAGGCCGCAGTCCGTGCAGCGCTGGATCGCGAGGCGGCCCTCCGCGATCGCGTCCCAGAAGCCCTGGCTGATCTCGGTCCTGGGAATCGGCGGGCGCGCCGGCGTGTCGTCGGTCGTCGTCATGCGCTCTCTCCCAGGATCAACGCCGCGCCCTCGTGGAAATCGCCCTCGCCGGTGACGAGGACGCGCGCGCAGTCCCGGACCTGGCGGGCGGGTTCGACCTCCCGCCGGAGCTGGCGGACCGCTTCGCTCACCAGGTTCGCCCCCGAGCAGTGGCCTTCCGAGAGGAGCCCGCCGGAGGTGTTCACCGGAAGCACTCCCCCGAGTGCGATCCGTCCGTCCCGAACGAACCCGCCGCCCTCGCCGGCCGCGCAGAAGCCGCACGCCTCGAGGCTCGCGAGCACGATCCAGGTGAAGCCGTCGTAGATCTGGGCGCAGTCGATGGCGTCGGGTCCCAGGCCCGCCATGGCGTAGGCCCGCTCGGCCGCGCGTTCGAGTCCCTCGATCCGCGTGAGATCCCGCTTGTGGGTGATCGAGGTCGGCGGATCACCGTGTCCCTCACCGACGCCGAGGATTGGGACGGCGGGCTTCTTCGCGTCCTTCGCCCGCTCTGCGCTCGTGATCACGAGGGCGGTCGCGCCATCGGTCTCGAGGGAGCAGTCGAAGAGACGGAGCGGATCCGAGATGAAGGGCGAGGCCTGGTGCTGCTCCAGGGTCATCGTCTTCTCGTGCATGAGGGCGCGCGGGTTCAGGTTGGCGTGGCCGCGGACGGCGACGGCGATGTGGCCGAAGTCCTCGCTCGTGGTGCCGTATTCGTGCATGTGCCGACGGGCGGCCTGGGCGAACCACTGGGCGGCGACCGTATTGCCGAAGGGGCGCTCGAACTCGTCGATCTGGCGCATGACCGGGTGGGGCGGGATCGCGCCCTCGCTGGTCTTCGACACGCGCTGGGCGGAGTAGCCGCGGCGACCGGCGACGAGCAGGACGTTCGTCGCGATCCCCGCGGCGACGGCGAGGGCCGCGCTCTGGATCGCCGACACGAAGCTCGCGCCGCCGGTCCGGATCGTGGAGGAAAAGGCGAGGTTCGGGAGGCCGAGCTCGAGGATGAAATCCTCGGCGACGGTCCCCGCGAGCTCGTTCGGCATCACGCCGTCGATGTCCGCCGGCGTGAGCCCGGCATCGGCGATCGCTTCGTGGGCGGCCTCGAGATGGAGGCCCAGGGTCGTGAGCTCGGTTCCGCGGGTGAACGGGGTCTGGCCGATGCCGACGATGGCGGTCTTTGCGCGGAGGGACGCGAGGGAGGGCATGTCGCAACCTGAGCGGAGAGGGCTTTCGATCATAACGGATTCGACGCGCGCGGGATCGCGGGGCAACCTACCCGCGAGGGCGCGAAACGCCCTTTGGAGGAAAGACGTGCGCGTGGGCATCTTCGTTTCGGAGACGTGGGGACCGGGGTCGACGCTCGACGAGATCCGTGCGCGCGCGGTGCAGGCGGAGCGCCTGGGCTACCCGAGCGCGTGGGTGCCCTACCTGCCGTGGTCCCTGGACGCGTTCGCTTCGATGCAGGCGGCGGGGGCAGCAACGTCGCGGATCGAGATCGGGTCCGCGGTGATCCCGACCTTCTTCTTCCATCCCCTGGCCATGGCGCGTCAGGCGGTGACGGCCCAGGCGGCGATCGGCCGCCCGCTCCATCTCGGGATCGGCTGCTCGAACCCGGCGATCGTCGCCATGCACGGGCTCGCCTTCGAGCGTCCCGCGCGTCACGTGCAGGAATACCTCGAGATCCTGAACGCGGCCTTCGAGGTCGGGGCGAAGCCCGCGGGTCCGCGAGAGCAGGCCGGCTTCGTCCAGCACGCGGGAGAGATCTTCGAGCTCGGCTCGATCTACGGAACGCCCGGTGCTGCGCCGATGGGCTCGGTCCTGGTCGGCGCGATCGGACCGAAGATGCTCGAGGTCACGGGGACCTTCGCGGACGGCGTGATCGGGACCTGGTGCGACGAAGGCGCGATCGAACGCGACGTCGCGCCCCCGGTGCGCGCGGCCGCCAAGGCGGCGGGCCGTCGGGCGCCGGTCGTGGCGAGCGTGATCGCGACGGCGATCGTACCCAGGGCGCGCACGGAAGAGGCGCGCGAGGCTGCGCAGGCGGAGTTCGGCTTCTACGAGCAGAACATGCCCTACAAGCGGGTCATCGATTCGGGAGATGCCGAGCGGATCGCGGACGTGGCCGTGATTGGGGACGAGGAAGAGGTCGCGCGGAGGCTGCGCGCGTACCGGGACGCGGGACTGACCGACTTCCTGGCCGCGCCGTACACGGTCGCGGGGGCGAGCTGGGCGTCGACGGCGGAGAAGCTCGCTTCGCTCGACGTCTGAGCCGAGCACGAGCACGAGCACGAGCACGAGCTCGACGTCCGAGCCGCGCGCTTGGCGCGGGAGACGGTCTAGGGCTCGGACTTCGCGGCGGATCGGAGGGCTTCCATACGGACCCATCCCGATCCGCCGGTCATGCCCGCGCCGCAGTCCTCGAGGCGCCACACGTGAAGCCATCCGCCCTCCCGATCGAGAACGCGGACGCGGCAGCGGGGGTCGAGTCGGCCGATCTCGGGCCAGTCCGACCCCGCCCCCATGTGGACGCGGGCGTTCGCGCGGTCGACTTCACCGATCTCCCAGTCCGGCTCGGTGGTTCCGGGGCTCAACCCGGCAACGGTCGCCACGCCGGCGACGAGGGCGAGCGAGACGAGCGCGGGCCCGATCGCGCGGCGCCAATTCGGCGGCTGCACGGCTGGACCCGGCCGGACCAGCACGAGGCTCGGCGGCGTCGCCTCGCGCGGCCAGTCGCGATAGACCCAGCCCGCGGCGGCGAGCCAGCCGACCCCCGTCCAGCCGAGCCCCAGGTTGAGGAAGAGGATCGCGTTCGCTCGGCGATGCTCGATGCTCTCCGCCAGCACCCACGGCGCCAGGTAGAAGATGAAGAGCGCGAGAACGAGAAATTCCATCGCGCCCCAAGAATAGGTCTCGCGACGAAATGGGCCGTGCAGCCGACGGTTCCCGCGGGAGGCGGAGCGTCGGGACAGCGCAGGTCCGTGACCGGTCGGGGGCTATGCGGTGCCGGGTCCGGCGGCGGGCATCGTGAGGAACTCGATCAGCAGCGGATCGCCCTCGCGCTCGAGGTACGCGAAGACCGTGTCCGCGGTGAACTGCTTGTACCAGATCGGGCGGTAGCCGAGCGGCGCGACCTTCTCGATCCAGGCGTCGGTGTCGTCCACGCGATAGCGCAGATGATGCATGCCCTCGCGGCCCGCTTCGATGAACTCGCGGTGGGGGCTGTGTCCGTCCTTCCACTCGATGAACTCGATCTCGAGATCACCGGAGTGACCGAAGAGGATCGAGAGCGTGACGTCTTCCTTGCGACCGCGGTAGTCGGCGTCCTCGACGGAGCCGTCCATCTCGGTCCAGGGACCGAACATCGCGCCATAGCGCGCCTTGGTCTCCGCGATCGAGCGGACGACGAAGCCCACCTGGTCGATCGGGGGGAGACCCAGGGTTCCGAGGTCGGCAGGCGTATCGGTGGCGGACACGGCGATTCCTTTCGCAGGAGGCAGGGAGGCAGGAGAGGGTCGGAGGCTAGGGACGGAAAGTGACCGGCATCGCGGAGTAGCCCTTCACGAACTCGGTCGCGTAGGTCTCGAGACCGGAAGAGTCGACTTCATAGTTCGGGAAGCGCTTCAGGATCTCGTTGATCGCGAGCTCGCCTTCCTTGCGGGCGACGTGGAGGCCGATGCAGGCGTGGTGGCCGTGGGAGAAGCCGAGGGAGCGCGGCGGATTGCGCTTCATGTCGTACTTCTCCGGATCCGGGAACTCGCGGTCGTCGCGATTCGCGGCGGTATAGAGCAGAACGATCACCTGGCCCTCGCCGATCGTCACGCCGTGCCGCTCGACGGGCTTCGTCACCAGCCGGCACATGTTCTGGGTCGGCATGTCGATCCGGACCGCTTCGTTGAAGGCCGGGACCGCGAGATCGGGATCGGCGGCGAGCTCGGTCCGCTGATCGGGATTCTCCTCGAGCCGGAGCATCAGGTTCGCGAGGACCTTCGGCAGCGTGTCGGTTCCGCCGATCAGGAGCAGCGAGAGATGGGAGCCGATCGCGTCGTCGTCGAGGGCGCCGCCTTCGAGGTCGCGATAGTCGCGCAGGACGCTGATCGCGTTCGGCTCGGCGGGCGGGTTGGCGCGCTGCTCGGCGGAGATCCGGCGCAGGTAGTCGTTCATCTCGCCCATCGCGACCAGGCCGTCTTCGGTCATGCCCGAATGGCCCGGCTCGCGACGGAAGAACCGACCGACGACGTCGCGGAGGTAGTCCCCGTCCTCCTCCGGGAGGCCGATCACCTTGCAGCCGACGTTCATCGCGAGGGGCTGCGCGAAGTCCTCGACGAACTCGTGCTGGCCGCCGTCGGCGAAGGGCTCGAGGAGCCGGTCGACCACCCCCTGGATCCACGGCGAGAGGGCACGGATCTTGGCGGGCATGAAGTGCTTGCGAAGTCCGCCCCGCAAGCGCGAGTGCTCCGGCGGATCCATGTGGTTGAGCAGCGGCAGGACCGGCTGTACCCGGGTGAGGAGGTGGGCGTTCGTCGCGCCCTGGGCGTTCGAGACGAAATCCCCGGCGCAGGCCCACCAGACGTCCTCGAAGCGCGAGAGCGCGAAGGCGTCGTAGGCCTCGAGGTAGTGGACCGGCGACTCGTCGCGGAGTCGCTTGTAGATCCCGTGGTTGTCGCCGTGGATCACGTCGTCGGAGAAGGGGTCGTATTGGACGGTCATGGGTCTCCTCGAGCCGCAATCGTACGGCCCTCGGCCGGGAGCGTCGAGGGATCGAGGGCGGCACGGGAGCGCTTCGCGCGGTGGCGGCGCTACCGTCCGGCCGCCGAACCCATCAGGAGAGACCATGTCCGACCCGAGACTCGACCCCCGCCTCCGCGCCATGCTCGCCCAGATGCCTTCGGGACAGGGAGGCGACGTGAAGGATCGCGAGGAGCTCCTCGCCCGCATGAACAGCGAGACCGCCCGCGAAGGGGCGGCGGCCTTCCGCAACTTCATGGACCTCTGCGACAACGAGGACGTCGCCCCCTCCGAGGGCCTCACGATCGAGACCCGCGAGTTCACCTCGGCGCCGGACGGCAACACGATCAAGGTCCAGCTGATCTGCCACGCCGACGGCGAGACCCGACCGGGCGTGTACTACATCCACGGCGGCGGGATGATGACCCTGTCGTGCTTCGACGGGAACTACCGGGCCTGGGGCAAGATCATCGCCGCCCGGGGCGTCAACGTCGCGATGGTCGACTTCCGCAATTGTGTCGTCGCCTCGTCGGCGCCGGAGGTCGAGCCCTTCCCGGCGGGCCTGAACGACTGCGTCTCCGGACTCGACTGGCTCGTCGAGCACGCCGACGAGCTCGGCTTCGACCGTGATCGTCTGATCGTGGCGGGGGAGAGCGGGGGCGGGAACCTGACGCTGGCGACGGCCCTGCGTCTGAACAGGGAAGGTCGCGCGGACCTCGTCGGCGGATTCTTCGCTCTTTGTCCCTACATCGCCGGCGAGTGGCCGCAGGAGCGCTTCCCGTCGTCGATCGAGAACAACGGGCTGCTCCTCGATCTCCACAACAACGTGGGCAAGCACTCCTACGGGATCGAAGCCTTCGAGAAGCAGGATCCCCTCGCCTGGCCGATCTTCGCGAGCGAAGACGACGTGCGCGGCCTGCCGCCGGTCGTGATCAGCGTGAACGAGGCAGACCCGCTCCGGGACGAGGGAATCCACTTCTACCGCCTGCTGCTCGAAGCCGGCGTCGAGGCCCGCTGTCGTCAGGTCATGGGGACGATCCACGGGACCGAGATCTTCCCGATCGCCTGCCCCGAGATCAGCCGCGACACGGCGAGTGCGATCGCCGACTTCTGTCGCCGGCCCGGACGCTAGGCCGAGTCCGTCCGCCTGCGCGGCGCTCAGGGCATCGCGAGGACCTGGACCACGGTCGACGCCCACGGAAGATCGCTGTACTCGCTCGTCTCGGTCTGCTGCATCACGACGACGACGGTCTCGTTCGCCGGGCTGATCCAGAATTGCGTGCCGAAGCGCCCGCTCCACCAGTAGTCGCCGTTCGTCGAAGGCATGAGCGTGACCGTCTCGTCCGCGACGACGCTCACGCCGAGCCCCCAGCCGAGTCCCTCGAGACCCATGTCCGCGAGGACGCCCTCGGCCACGTGCAGCCGTGTCATCTCGGCGACGGTCTCTTCGCGCAGGACGCGCACGCCCTCGAGCGCGCCGCCGTTCGCGAGCATCATCGCGAAGCGCAGATAGTCGGGGCCGGTCCCGACCATGCCGCCGCCGCCCGGGGTCCAACCGCGCCCGTAGTACTCGTCGAAGCGGGTCTCCCGAACGAGCTCGCCCGCTTCGTCGTGGGTGTACATCCGGGCGAAGGGAGCGTCCGGGGGGACGTCGTCGACGAAGCCGGTCGCGGTCATGCCGAGGGGCTCGAAGATCCGCTCGCGCAGAAAGGCGTCGAAGGGCTGGCCCGAGGCGACCTCGACGACCCGTGCGAGCACGTCCGCCGACCAGCCGTAGCGCCAACGCTCGCCGGGGCGTTCGTAGAGCGGGCGCGAGGCGACGTGATCGATCCGGTCGGCGAGCGTGCCGAGACCGGCGATCTCGATGTCCGGAGATCGCCAGAGCCGGTCGAGCGGGTCGTCGGTCTCGGCGTAGCCGCCGATCCCGGACGTGAAGGTCAGCAGGTGTCGGACCGTGATCGGCATTTCGAGGAAGTCGGTCTCGAACTCCCCCTCCGCGTCTCGCCCGGTCACGACCATCGGGGAGGCGAAGGCCGGAAGGATTCCGGCGACCGGGTCGTCGAGCCCGAGGCGTCCGTCGTCGACGAGGACGAGCGCGGCGACCGCGGTGATCGCCTTGCTCATCGAAGCGAGATGGAAACGCGTGTCGAGGGTCATCGGCGCTTGCTTCTCGAGATCCGCCATCCCCGTCGTGCGCGCGTAGACGACGCGTCCCTCTCGCGCGACGAGGGCGACGAATCCCGCCCGGGCGCCGCTGGCGACCCGGTAGTCGAGCACGCGATCGATCGCGAATCGCCGCCAGGCCGAGAGCTCGCCGCGATCCGGCGCCTCCCCGATCGCGGGCAAGGGCGGCTCGTCTCCCCCGCAGCCGATCAGCAAGAGAAGGAGGACGAGGAACGCGCGTCCGGACGGTCTTCTACTCATCGGTCTCCTCCACCCCCGAGCCGGCTCACGCGGTTCCGGAGCCTTCCCAGCTTCCGGCGCAGCTTCGTGCGGAGCGGGAGGCCCGGCGTGCGATCGATCGTGAGCGCGGCGAAGGCGCTGCCGACCTCGTCGGCGGTCTCGGGCGGAAGCGACACCTCCCACGCCGCCGCGTGTTCCGCGACCTGGGCCTCGCTCGAGGCGCCGACGATCGGCGCGGTGATGCGCGGTTGCGCGAGGACCCAGGCGAGGGCGAGGGAGCTCGGCGCGACGCCGAGCGCCCGGGCCGCCGGCGAGAGGTGTCGCTCTACAGCGGCTCGGAGGGGCCGTTCGTTCGGAGGCGCGAAGAGCGGATCACGCTCGGCTCTCGTCCGCCGCCACTGTGCGTCTTCCACGAAGCGGGCGGACAGGGCGCCCCCTTCGAGGGGCGTGTAGGCGAGCACGCCGAGGCCGCCGGCCTCCGCGGCGGGGAGGAGCGCGGTTTCGGCGCCGCGCTCGAGGAGGCTGTAGTGGAGCTGCAGGGAGGCGAGCCTGGAGCGGGGCGCGGCGCTCGCGAAGTGCGCCAGGCTCTTCGAGAGCTCGTGCGGCTCGAAGTTCGACACGCCGATGTTCCGGATCTTCCCTTCCTCGCGCAGGCGCTCGAGCTCGCCGAGCGCGTCGCCGAGGGGGACGCGCAGATCCGGCTGATGGATCTGGCAGAGATCGAGGACGTCGGTCCGGAGGCGCGCGAGGCTCTCTTCGACGTCGCGTCGGATCGAGGCCGGCCGCGAGTCGCGACGGACCGTTCGTCTCCGTCCATCGAGCTCGGCCGAGAAGAGGATCTCGCCGTGCTCGTCGTCCCAGCGGAGGCCGACCTTCGAGAGGAGCTCGACGCGGTCGCGCCGTCCTGCGAGCGCCCGCCCCAGAAACGATTCGACCTCGCCGAAATCGTAGAGGGGGGCCGTGTCGATCGACGTCATGCCAGCGTCGATCGCCGCGTCGAGGATCCGGGCACGCGTGGCCTCGTCCTGCCGGCTGCGCCCCATGCTGCCGAAGACGAGGGTCGAGATCTCGAGATCCGATCGGCCGAGTCGTCTTCGTCGTGTGCTCGTCATCCGCCGTACTTCGTGGGTGTGTCACCGAGTGTATCGCCGATGGGAAACGAAGCCTCGCTCCGGCCGGCGGCTCGATTCGGGGTCGGCGACCGGAAACTCGTCGTCGCGCGGCGATGTTATGCTTTCGCGGATCCAGCAGGGAGAGTGCGCTTGACGACGATCATGGTCTCGCTTCGGAGATGGGGCTCTGCCCACTGTATTCCCTCGATCCTCGTCGCCGCGCTGGTGACCGTCGCGCCGCTCGCATCGAACGCGCAGACCGTCGACCCGCTCCCCGTGGTCGACGCCTCCGGCGCCGAGATCGCCGTCCTCGACCCGTTGGTGGGCCGTGTCGACGAGATCGAGCCGGCCGACGGGGCTGCGATCGCTCCGGTCGAGGCGGCTCTGAACGGATTCGGCCTGACCGATGGGGTCGAGGTGGTCCTCGAGTCGAGTGTCGACCCCGAGTCCGGTCGAGAGGTGCTCTCCGATGGAACCGTCCTCGGTGAGGCGCCGGCGACGAGCGAGCCGGAAGCCGAGGCGAGTCGCCGACCGGGGCATCCGACGATCGTCCGGTTCACCACGCGCTCCGGTTACACCACGCGCTACCGACGCGGGACGTCGATCTTGCTGATGGGGAGTGCGGCGACGTACACCCTGAGCGACGGGAGCTCCTGGCGATCCGGCGCAGGGGTCACGACGACCGGCAGCGCCCTCTACGATCGGACCGAGGTCGACGGCGACACGGTTCGACACTACCTGCGCTTCACGGGCGAGCCGCTCCTCTATCGACAGACGGACTACGACTCCGGTGACCACTCATCGGCCGGGACCCTGCACGCCGCCGGAGAGCTCTATTTCGAAGCGACGATCGGGTCTCCGACGGCCCAGCTTCGGGGCGGCGCGTTGATCGTCTCGAACGGCTTCGCGAACTACCAGGACGAGCGATTCAATCATTGGGATGCGATCGAAGGCTCGGTCGTGCCTTTCTCGCTCCCCTACACCCTGGTCGGCGGGGTCTGGAACGCGACGACCTTCCAGGGGGACTTCGACTACCGGAGAGAGGCGGGCTGGGTCGACTTCGCCAACCCGATCTCGACGCCGCGACTGGTCTCCCTCGCGGTTCAGGGGCCCGGGCGAATCGCCGGGTCGTCGACGGTCGAGTTCTTCGCCACCGGCACCTACGACAACGGGGTGACCGACAACTTCAATGCGGACGCCCTCTGGACGGCGACGTCACCTTCCATCGCTTCGGTCGATGCAGGACGATTGACCGTCGGCGCCGTGCCCGTCGAGGGGATCGAAGTCACGATCACTGCGATCCTCACGACGCCGAACGGGCCGCTCTTCGGCTCCAACACCGTCGAGGTCCTCCCGCGGAACGTGCTCGAAGGCGCCGCCGGGACCTGGCCGACATTCCAGGGCAATCGCAGGCACGACGGCTACGTCCCGATGCAAGTCGATCCCGACGACTTCCGCGTACGCTTCGAGCGAGCGTACGCGCTCGAGGGCTCGCTCCATCCCGTCGCGGCGGGTGACGGCATGGTCTTCGCGACGGTCCCGAGCCGGTTCCGGGCGGGGACGCATCTCGTGGCGCTCGACGCGCGAGATGGTGAAGTCGTCTGGTCCCGGGATCTCGGGGAAGCCTCGTCGGTCAACCCACCGGCCTATTTCTATGGGACCGTCTACGTCCAGACTGGAAAGAGCACGTCGAGCGCGGCGCTGCCGCCGCTCGTCCGGGCATTCGACGGCGAGACCGGCGACGAGATCTGGAGAGCGAGCTTCGGTGCGCAATGGGAGCGCTACAAGGCGCCGACGCCCTTCGACGGTCACGTCTACGTGAACGGTGGCTACTACGGCGGGATGTACAGCTTCGACGCATTCACCGGCGAGAACGAGTGGTTCGCGCAGCTGCCCCAGTACGACAACTGGACGCCCGCGGTCGAAGACGACTACGCGTACGCGTACGTCGGAGGTGACTTCTTCGCGATCGACCGTGCCACGGGGGAGCAGTTCCTGCAGATCGACGATCCCGGTTGGACCTGGCGCGGGTACGACATGGATCTCGCACCGGTGCTCGGGGGCAGGGACGACGTCTTCGTGATCAACGGAGGTCGGCTGATCCGCTTCGATCTCGAGACGGAGCGAATCGGATACGTCCAGAACTACGGTTTCGACGGGCAGCCTTCGATCCGCGACGGGGTCGTCTACGGCGTGACGTCGCAGGGACTCACTGGATTGGAACAGGAGACCGGCACGCCGATCTGGAGCTGGTCTCCCGGTCCGGGCCGCACGCTCGTCGGGCAGATGATCGTGACGGACTCGCATATCTTCGTCGGGGACGGGACGCGCACCTACGCCGTGGAGATCGCTTCGCGTCGCAACGACTGGACGATCGACCGCGCGGGTCACATGTCGCTCGCCGACGACACGCTCTACATCGCGAACGAGCAGACGATCACGGCGGTTTCGATGCCGGCCTACATCCCGGTTGATCCCGTGTCGATGTCGATCACCGGTCCGTCCTCGGTTCCGGAGAACTCGACCGCCCACTACACGGCGTGGGTCACCTACGAAGACGGGCGCGTGCGGGAGCGGACGGCGCTCGCGGACTGGCGGATCGACCCCGCGACGATGGCGGCGATCGACGAGGGGATCCTCACGGTTCCCGAGCTCTTCGTGCCCGAGCAGGACATCGAGATCCTCGCGACGTATACCGAGGACGACGTCGTCGTGATGGCCTCTACCGACGCCCGGGTCGTGATCGACGGATCGATCGACGACTTCATCCGTCGGAATCTGGAGGCAGCTCGGCTCCTTCGTTCGAGCCTCGACGGGATCCTGTCGGAGGCTCGACAGCGGGAGGAAGCCGCGCTCGCCGTCCTCGACGAAGTGGCGAAGAAGCAGCGCGAAGGACCGCCGACGCCGGACGCGGCGGCCGCTGCCAGGGGTCATACCGCCATGGTCCTCAAGAAGGCGACCTTGACCGAAGACCTGGTGGCGGGCTCGATCGACGAGCTCGATCGGGCGGTCGCGGCGCTCGACGACGCGCCCAAGCCGGACCCGGGAGACGACGGGAAGGACGACGAGTCCGGCGCTGCGGCGGTCGGTGCCGTGGATCCCGCGACGCCTGCGTCGTCCATGCCGGAGAAATGGTACTCGCAAGGGGTGGACTTCCTGATGGGGCTGATCGGGTTCTAGGGCGTCCGCCTCGCGAGGGCGGTTCGTCTCCGACGGCGACCTGGATTCGCGGCGCCCCCGATCGGAGCGGGGCGTGATTGCGATACGCTTCCGCCGCCGCACGTCGCGGCGATTCTCGGGAGAGCCCCCCATGAAGACCGACTTCGCGAGCCGACGTCTTCGCGAGCGACGCGAAGAGCTCGCCGCGCTGCGGGTCGCGACGATCGGGGGCGCGAACGTCGAACACGGGTACTCGCTCCCGGGCGAATTCGAGGCGGACGCGAAGTACTCGGTCCCGCCCCAGCCGCGTCAGGCCGGGGGCAGTTCGGTGAATCACGCCTGTCGGCTGCTCGCCCTGGGCGTCGAGGTGCATCCGGTGCTGCCCCTCGCCAAGGCCGACCCGCAGAGCAGCGTGATCGTCGACGCGCTCGACGCCGCGGCGCGCACGGGCGGCGCCGCGTTCCACACCCGGGATCTCTTCGTGCCGGGCGGCGAGCTCGTCACGCCGTACACGACGATCATCCGACAGGGCGCCTCCCGCGCCGTTCTCAACGAGTTCTCTCCGGACCTGATGGCGGCCTTCCCGGAGCACGTCGAGCGGCACCTGAAGCGACTCGGATCGCCGCGCGGTCGACCGGACGTGGTCGTCGTCGGTCACGTCCACGCGGACCGCAAGCGCAAGTCGCGGGGCGAGGTCGGTTTCGCCGGCGAGATCACCGAACGGGTCCTGGCCGCACCCGAGCTGCAGGGCATTCCCAAGGTCGTGAATTTCGGCAGCGCCCAATTCAAGCTCGGTACGAAGCGATGGGAGAAGACGCTGCGCGACCACGTGGACGTGTTCCAGCTCGACATCGGCGAGGTGCGCCGCTTCTGCCGCGACGCCGACCTCCCGGACGGCTCCCTCGCCTCGATCCTCGGCTGGTTCCGGGATCGCTGTACGGTGGTCGTTTCCCTGGAGCGTTTCGGCGCGATCGGCCAGCTCGCAGGCAGCGACCGACCGGTGGCGGCCTGGCCCTACCTGATCGAGGAGGTGGTCGACTCGACCGGGGCCGGGGATGCGATGGGCGCCGGGATCGTCGCGAGCCTCGCCCTCGACCGCTTCGTACTGGAGTCCGACGACGGACCGGAATCGCCGCTCGCGATGGCCCTCGCGGCGGGACGGGCCTGCGCGGCCCACGCCTGCACGACGATCGGTGGCGCCGCGGACTGCCCCGACCTCGATCGTCTGGTGGCCTTCGAGAAGAAGGGGCGGCTCCCCGGCCGAAAGCGCGGCGTCCAGACCGACCTGTCCGAGCACGAGCTCTTCCTGATCGATCGTGCCTTCGACGCCTAGCGCTCCGCCGAATCGCTGCGCGCCCGCTCGGAGATCGCGATCGCCCCGAACACGACGATCAGGAGCGCCACGAAGCCGGCGAGGGTGTGGAAGGCGCGTTCGTTCGCGGCCTGGAGCAGCGGGGCCTGCTCCGCCGCCGAGAGCGTCGCGAAGGCGTCGGCGCTCCCCGCCAGCTCGTTCTTGACCGAGTCGGTGATCGAGCCCAGGGCTGGGAGCACGTACTGGATCGAGAGCGCCCCCGCGACGCCCATCAGTCCGATGAAGAGCTCGCCGCCCTTCGGATAGCGCTCGGAGACGTTCGCGAGCATGGTGGGCCACAGGAAGCAGACGCCGAGCCCCCAGACCGTCGCGGCGAGGAAGCCGCTGATCGGCGAGTCCGCGAGGGGAAGGATCCAGAGCCCGATCACCGCGAGCACCGCGGAGCCCCACAGCATCGTGAGGTTGGAGAGGCGATGGGCGATCGGGCCGGCGAAGTGCCGGAACACGAACATCATCGCGGACACGTAGATCACGATCCACGCGCCGCGGATCCCGATCGACTTCGTGAGCGCGAAGTCGAACCACTGATTCGGGGCGAGCTCGGCGGCGGCGGTGAGCAGCATGCACGCCCACCACACGAGGAACATCGGGTGCCTCGGGATCTCCGAGAACATTCCGCGCATCGAGACGCCGAGTGTCGCCCGTTCCGTGCGTGGGAAGGGCGTCCCGACGAAGAGAGCGATACAGCCCGCGGCGGGCAACAGGACGACGGCGAGCTGCGCGCGCCAGCCGAAGCCCTGGGACGCACCGAAGAGCGCGACGAGGGTCCCGAGGAGGATCCCCGCCGGCCACCAGGCGTGGACGATGTTCAGACGATTCGTCTTGTCCTCGGGATGGAGTGCGGCGGTGAGCGGATTGACCGCCGCCTCCATGAAGCCCCACCCGAGGCCCGACAGGAGGAAGCCCGCGCGGATGAGGCCGGTCGCGCCTTCTCCCGAGCCGCTGATCGCCAGCCCGGTTCCCGCGGCGAAGCAGAGCGCGCAGGCGAAGAGGGCCCGCCCCATGCCGATCGTGTCGAGGAAGACGCTCGCGAGGAGCAGGGTCGTTCCGAATCCGAGGAAGGCGGTTCCGAGCAGGCTGCCGGCCAGGGTCGCGGAGCCCGGGGAGAGCTCGGCGACGACGTCCGCGATGATGGCGCCCCGGAGCGCGAAGCTCGTTCCGGCGGTGAAGAGCGCGAGGGACGAGAGGACGAAGATCTTGCGGCGGGGATAGGACGCGGGCGCGGGCGTGTCGGGCATTCGTCGCAGGATAGCCGGAGGCGAGGATGCTATGCGAGCGCGTCGCGGACGTAGGAGACGAGGAAGACCGCGAGGAAGCCGGTCACGCCGAACATGGCCGCCAGCCAGAGCCGGCCGAGCGGACCGCTGGGCCGGTCGTCGCCGAGATAGGCGCGACTGCGCTGGAGCAGGCAGAAGCCGAGATACGCCGCGGGCAGGAAGAGACCGCAGACGATGTTGGTCGGGATGGCGACCCAGACGGCGATGTCGCTCCAGTAGACGCAGCCGAGGACGCCGGGGACCGGGAGCCAGGTCGCGAAGCGGTGGGCGCGGCTGCCGACCGTCACGTCGAAGAGCTCCACGGCGACGAACCCGCAGGTCAGCATCTGGAGCGTGATCGAGGACATCGCCATCCCGAGCACGCCGAGCCCGAAGACGAGCCGCCCGGCCACCGGTCCGACCGCCTGGGCGAGGACCTGCGCGGCTTCGACCGGCGAGAGACGCATGCCCTCGTAGCTCGGGTCGAGATGGAGCGTGTTGGCCGTCGCGATCACGACGAGGCTGACCGCGATCGCGTAGGGCACGAACATGCCCATCAAGAGGTCGACGATCGCGAGCTCCCGGTGCTCCCGACCCCAGCCCTTCGCGAGCAGCGTGTACGGATAGAGGAAGACCATGTTCACCCCGACCGCCGCGGAGAGGCCGGACAGGACGAGGGTCGCCGCGGCGACGCCGTTCCGGGTCTCCGGGAGCGAGGTGGGGAAGAGTCCCCGGAAGAGCGCGGCCGGCTCGGGGAGCCCCGTCCGGATCACGACCCAGGCGAAGCAGAGGACGATCCCCCAGACCATCAGCCGCAGCACGCGCTCGTAGGTCCGCACCGCCGCGGGCGATCGCCCGTAGAGACCGCTCACGAAGATCGCCCAGACGAGCACGAAGAGACCCGCCGCGAAGGGCGGAACGCCTTCGAAGCCGACGACCTCGGCCATGTCGACCAGCACCGCCGAGGCGAGGGCGTACTGGGCGAACTGCCAGATGATCGAAGCGAGCAGCGCCCCGATCGCCCACGCCCAGGCGAAGAAGGGGCCCGCGTGCGCCCGCATCGCCGGCCAGGGGCGGACGCCGGTCGAGAGGGTCTGCCACGCGATCGCAGTCAGCATCACCAGGCCGAGGGCCATACCGACCGGAGCGACCCAGAGGAGATCCACGCCGAAGATCGCACCGGCGAAGAGGGCGGACGAAACCGTCCCGCCCCCGAGCGTCATCGCGCTCTGGAGATAGCCCGGTCCGAGCATGCGCAGGTAGCCCCGCATGCGCGCGCCGAAGGGCCGCGCGGCGAGGCTTCGTAACGCGGCGCGTTCCCACTGCAGCGCGCCGGGGTCCGGCGCGCTCGCGAGTCGAAGCCCCTGCCAGTCGTCCGGACCCCCGCCGTCGTCCGTTCCGTCGTCCGCTTCGCTCAAGCGAGTGGCTCCTCGAGCACGTCATCGGTCAGGCGCCGTGCATCCCAGTCGACAGGCGCGGAATAGCCGTAGCCGGTCGAGTCGGCGCATGCCAGCGACAGCGCGCCGTCTTCGATCCGCAGCACGATCCGATTCCCGCGTCGTTCGTAGAGATCCGGGTGGGCCTCGAGCGCGGCTTCGGCCTCGCGTTCCGGGAGGACGTCGAGGCCGGGAAAGAAGTGGTGACCATTGCGTTCGCTGTGCGCGAGGCCGAGGGCGGCCACCGTCGCGAGGTCCTGCTGGAGCGGGAGCATCGGCAGGTTCGTCAGGTCCTCGCTGGTCTGGAACGATCCGTCGTCGCGCGCCAGGATCAGGGCCCGGTTCGCGAGTGCGCGGAACACGCCCTTGCAGTTCTTGACCGAGACGCCGCGGTAGCCGAAGCCGGTCGCCCGCGCGAATGCGTCGTCGGTGTCGTCGGCCTCGTCGATCAGGAGCGGTACCCGTTCGGCGAGGGCGCGCACGTCCGCGGCCGTGTCGGGATCGAGCGTCCGCGCGCGGGGCAGGGGCTGTTCGAGATAGACGAGGGACTCGACCAGGCGACGCCCGTCGGGATCCGCTTCGAGCCGGTCGAGGAGGGCGCCGACACTCGCGACGTCGTCGTAGCTCTCGTTCGCATCGAGGCTGTAGATGGGCCCCGAGACCCCGGCCTCCTCGACGACGCGGACGATCTCGCAGAGTCGTTCGGCGTCGTTCTCCGGCTCGCCCCCGGCTTTCAGCTTGAAGGCACGGAGTCCGAAGCGAGCGATGTCTTCCTCGAGGGCGACCGGGTGGCCGTCGTCGCCGCGCATCGCCGGCGACACGTCCGCGGTCCGAAGCGGGTCGAGCCCGCCGACCGTGTGGCGGACGAGGACGGAGGATCGCCGCGGTGCCGTGACGAGGGACTCGCTCCTCGCCCGGGCCTCGCCGGCGAGCTCCGGCAGGAGCGCCGCCGCGTCGAATCCGAATCGATCCTGCTCGATCGCTTCGGCGAACGAGACCCCACCCGCACGGCAGGTGGCGTCGATCATCGCCCGCTCGACCAGGGCCACGCCGAACCCGTCGACCAGGCGGACGCCGCTCGCGAGATCGCCGTCGAGGCAGCGGCGATGGGCGCCGTGCCAGACGGAGAAGGGCGTGCCCGCGCCGCCGACCCACGCCCGGGCCGCGCGGTCCGCGCTCCGGAAGAGCGTCGCCACGTCGTCCCGGACCGACTTGTGGGGATCCTTCTCGAACCACTTCGGCACGCAGAGGTCGGCGGAGAAGCCTTCGCTCGCGGCGCCGTCGACCCGGGCGCACACCCTGGCGACCAGGACCGGCGCTTCGGTCAGCGTGACGATCCCGAAACGGAAGGGGAGGCGGGTGCGACATCGCGTCGCCCGGAACTCGACCTCTTCGATCTCGATCTCGATCTCGGCGGGCACGATCGGGAGGCTCCTCCGACAAGGGGCCCGGGCGAAGCATGGTTCCGCCCGGTTGACCATTAACTAACCTTTTAGTTAAATATCCGCAACCCGACCGGCGCGCGCGAGGCGCGGGGCCCGTTCCGGGCCGAAACGGAGACCCCGCTTGCCGAACGCCCGCCCCGCTCGCGCTCGAACCGCGCCGACGAAGCCCCGACGCCCGGCGCGCCGCGGGACGTCGGGGCGTCCGAGGGACGCCGCCGCCAGTCGCGCCACGATCCTTGCCGCGGCGACGGAGGCCTTCGCGGAGAAGGGGCTCGGGGGCGCGCGGGTCGACGAGATCGCGGCGCGTGCCGGCGTCAACAAGGCGCTCCTCTACCACTACTTCGGGAACAAGGAAGCGCTCTTCGTCGCCGTCCTGGAGGCGACCTACGAGGGGATCCGCGGGGCCGAAGCGGCGCTCGATCTCGAGGCGCTGTCGCCGCGCGAAGCGATGGCGCGTCTCGTCGACTTCACCTGGGACTACTACCTCGAACATCCCGAGTTCATCCATCTGGTGAACAGCGAGAATCTCCACCGCGCGGACCATCTCGCGCGAAGCGAGCACGTCGGCCGGCTCCACCATCCGCTCGTGGGTCGGATCCGGGAGATCCTGAAGCGCGGCGTCGCGCTCGGCGTCTTTCGGCCGGGCGTGGATCCGGTCCAGCTCTACATCACGATCGCGTCCCTCGGATACTTCTATCTGAGCAACGCGCACACCCTCGGCGTCGTGTTCGAGCGCGACCTGCTCGCGCCGCGCGCGCGGGGAGCGCGGCGACGTCACATCCACGAGGTGGTCGAAGGGTACTTGCGACCGGCGGCGGCAGAGGCCGGGGAGGTCCGGCGATGACGGCCGATGCGCATCCCGGGACGCTCCTGCGCCGCGGGCGGAAGATCACGGGCATGAGTGCGGTGCTGCTCCCGATCGATGCGGGCGGAGGCATCGACTGGCGCTCGTTCGAGCGCCTGCTCGAGCGGACGGTCGCAGCGGGGCTCGTGCCCGCGGTGAACATGGACACGGGCTACGTCCAGCTCCTCGACGAGGCGGAGCGGCTCGCGGTGCTCGACGCGACCCGGGCGATCGCGGGGGGCGACTTCGTCGCGGGGGCGCACGTGGCGGACGCGCCCGGCGACGCCTGGGATCGCGACGCGACGGTGCGCGCAATGGAGCCGGTCGAGGCGCGGGGCGGCCTGCCGGTCGTCTTTCCGTCGAACGGGCTGACGGCTTTCGAGGGGCCGGACTGGGCGGGGGCCCACGCCCGGCTCGGCGAGACGAGCGACCGGTTCCTGGCCTTCGAGCTCGGACCGATGTTCGTGCCCTACGGTCGGATCTACGACCTCGAGGCCTACCGCGCCTTGCTCGACGTCCCACAGTGCCTCGGCGCGAAGCACTCGTCGCTCTCCCGTGCGCTCGAGTGGGAGCGGCTCGCCCTTCGCGATGCCCATCGCCCCGACTTTCGCGTCCTGACCGGCAACGATCTCGCGATCGACATGGTGATGTACGGCAGCGACTACCTGCTCGGGCTCTCCGCCTTCGCGCCCGAAGCCTTCGCGAAGCGCGATGCGCTCTGGTCCGCCGACGATCCGGCCTTCTACGCGTGGAACGACCTGCTCCAGTACCTGGGCTTCTTCGCCTTCCGGGATCCGGTCCCCGCCTACAAGCACGATGCGGCGATCTTCCTCCATCTGCGCGGTCGGATCAGCGAGCCCGCGACCCACCCCGTTGCCCCGACACGACCGGCGAGCGACCGCGAAGTCCTCGCCGAGATCGCCGATCGACTCGACCGTCTGGAGGATCCGACGTGAGCGCCCTTCGCGCGATCAAGATGACCCGCCTCGGCACGCGAGAGAAGCTCGAGGCGCGGCTTGCCGAGCTCGGCGTCTCGCTCCCGATCGACGACGCCGTCGACGCGTCCGGTCCCCTGGCCCAGTCCTTCGACGTCGCCGGGCACGCGGTCGCGAATCGTTTCAGCGTCCTGCCCATGGAGGGCTGGGACGGGACCGCCGACGGCCGGCCGACGGAGCTGGTCGAGCGTCGGTGGCGCCGCTTCGGCGAGAGCGGGGCGGGGCTCGTATGGGGCGGTGAGGCCTACGCCGTCCGCCCGGACGGTCGCGCGAACCCGCAGCAGCTCTGCGCGAATGCCGGGACCGAGGCCGACCTCGTCCGCCTGCGCGAGACCCTCCTGGCCGGGGCCGCGGACCACGGTCACGCCGCGCCCTTCCTCGGCCTCCAGCTCACCCACTCCGGTCGCTTCGCCCGACCGGAGGGCACCCCGGCGCCGCGGATCGCGTTCCGGCATCCCGTGCTCGACGCGCGGGTCGGGGTCGCAGACGCGTCGTCTGTTCTCTCGGATGCGGAGCTCGACGATCTGATCGCCGAGTACGCCACCGTCGCTCGCGCGGCGGAGCGGGCGGGCTTCGACTTCGTCGACGTGAAGGCCTGCCACGGGTATCTCGGTCACGAGCTCCTCTCGGCCCGCATGCGTCCCGGCCCCTACGGCGGCGACCTCGAAGGCCGGGCGCGTTTCCTGCTGCGTTCGATCGAGGCGGTCCGCGCCGCCGCGCCGTCGCTCGCGATCGGCGTGCGGCTCTCGGTCTTCGACTTCCATCCCTTCAAGCCGGGGGAGGACGGGGCCGGTGTCCCGGAGCCCGCCGCGCACACGCCCTTCGGCGGCGACGCCGTGGGGCTCGGGCTCGATCTCGACGAGACCCACCGGCTACTCGGCTGGCTGGCCGACGCCGGCGTCGCCCTCGTCTGTACGACCGCGGGCAGCCCCTACTACAACCCGCACATCCAGCGTCCTGCCTTCTATCCTCCCTCCGATGGATACCGCCCGCCCGAAGATCCGCTGGTCGGCGTCGTCCGCCAGGTCGAGGCGACGGCGGACCTGCGCGCGCGCCACCCGGGGCTCCGCTTCGTCGGGTCCGCCTATACCTATCTCCAGGAATGGCTCCCGAACGTCGCGCAGGCGCTGGTTCGCGGCGGACACGTCGACTCGGTCGGGCTCGGACGCATGATCCTCTCCTATCCGACGCTGCCCGGGGACGTGCTCGCCGGTCGCGACCTGGAGCGCCCGCTCGTCTGTCGGACGTTCAGCGACTGCACGACCGCGCCGCGGAACGGACTCGTCTCCGGCTGCTATCCGATCGATCCCTTCTACAAGCGTCGCCCCGAGGCCGAGCGCCTGGCGGCGATCAAGAAGGGAGCCTCGGCGTGAAGCGCTTCCTGCTCTGGATGCTCGCCGTTCTCGGTGGGCTCGCGGTCGCGGGGGCGATCGCGTTCGTCGTGCTGCGGGGGCCGGACCCCGAGAAGATCCTGGCCGGGATCGAGCGGCCGCCTTCGCCCGAGCTCGAGCCCGAAGAGGCCCTCGCCGCGTTCCGCGTCGCCGAGGGCTTCCGGGTCGAGCTCGTCGCCGCGGAGCCGCTGGTCTTCGACCCCGTCGCGATGGATTGGGACGACCGCGGTCGGCTCTACGTCGCGGAGATGCGCGGCTACATGACGGACCTCGAGGGCAGCGGCGAAGAACGCCCCATCGGGCAGGTCGCCCTCCTCGAAGACGTCGACGGGGACGGTCGGATGGATACGCGGCGCGTCTTCGCGGACGGGCTCGTCCTTCCGCGCGCGGTGATGGTCCTGCCCGAGGGCGTCCTGATCGCCGAGCCGGAACATCTCTGGCTCTGTCGCGACACGACCGGGGACGGCCGCTGTGACGACAAGCGGCGGCTCGGCGACTACGCGCTTCCGGGGCCGAGTCCCGAGCACCAGGAGAACGGCCTTCTCCCCGGTCCGGATGGCTGGCTCTACAACGCGAAGTCCGAACGAAGGATCCGCCTCGACCGCGCGGGCTTCGTCTCCGAGCCGTCTCCCTTCCGCGGACAGTGGGGCATCGCCCGGGACGACGAGGGGCACCTCTTCTACAACCACAACTCGGGCTTCCTCTACGGCGAGGTCTTCCCCGGCGAGTACGCGATGCGTCAGGCGTTCACTGCGGCGCGACTCGAGAAGCCGGGCCTGAACGTGCCGCTCGCAGACGGCGAGAAGGTCTGGGGGATCCGCGTTGCTCCGGGTCTGAATCGGGCCTACGTCCGGGGGACCCTGCGCGCGGACGGTCGGCAGAACGGCCCGACGGGCGTGTCCGGGCTCGTGATCCAGCGCGGCGATCAGTACGGGCCCGACTTCGTCGGTGATGCCTTCGTGCCCGAGTCGGCGGGCAACACGGTCTCGCGCTTCCGGGTCGAGCGCGACGGGACGTCGATCTCGGCGGAGCACGTCCTCGAGGTGGACCCCGAGTGGGACCAGCGTGAGTTCCTCGCGTCGAGCGACGAACGCTTCCGGCCCGTCGATGCGAAGGTCGGGCCCGACGGCACGGTCCACGTGATCGACATGTACCGCGGCGTGATCCAGCACGCGGTCTACGTCTCCGACTATCTCCACGACTACGTGACGCGTCACGACCTCGCGCCCCCCGGCGCGCGCGGAAGGATCTGGCGCATCGTGCGCGAGGGCCGAGCGATCGACCGCGTGCCCCCGCTCCTCGACGGACGGGACGCCCAGCTGGCGGCGCTCGATCACCCGAACGGCTGGGTCCGGGACCACGCCCAGCGACGTCTCGTGGCGGAAGCGGATCCGGAGGCGGTCGAGCGCCTGGGCGCCCTCGACTTCGCGACGCCGCTCGGGCGCCTGCACGCGCTGTGGACGCTCGCGGGACTCGGGGCGCTCGATCGGGCGACCTGGCAGCGGGGACTCGAGGATCCGGATCCACGCGTGCGGCGCGCGGCACTTCGGTCGGGCGAGCCCTTCTTCGCGTCTGCGAACGACGCGCTCGCGGCGATCGAAGCCGCGCTCGAAGACGACGATGCGCTCGTCCGTCTCCAGTCGATCCACACCCTCGGTGCCGGATCGCTCTCGCAATCGACCCGGAACCGGCTGCTCACCCTCGCTCGGAGCGGCACGCCGATCGTCCGACAGGCGGTGGTCTCGGGACTCGGTGGGGAAGAGCTCGCGGCGCTCGCCGTCGAGCTCGAAGCGGTGTCGGGCGAGCCGGCGGAGGAGACCCGGTCAGCCTGGCTCGGGGAGCTCGCCGCGGCGGTGCATCGCTCCGCCCAGCGGAAGCCGGATCCGGCCGCAGAGGTCGCGACGCTCCTCGACCACATCGCGTCGAGCACGCCGTCCGTCGCCGTTGCCCTGCTCGAAGGGATCGTTGCAGCGCAGCGAGCGCCGGGCGCCGATCGCGTCGTGCTCGCCGAAGCGCATGCGATCTTCGCGGAAGACGCCGGCTTCGAAGGCGAGGTCGCGTCAGCCCTGGCGCGGGTGCGACCCCACCTGACCTGGGCGGGGGATCCGCGGCCCGGTGGCGCCCGGGCGCTCACTGCCGAAGAGAAGGCGCTCCGCGATCGGGGCGAGACCCTCTTCGCGAACTCCTGCGCGACGTGTCACGGGGGAGCCGGGGCGGGGCAGCGCGGGCTCGCGCCTCCGTTGGTCGGCTCGCCGTGGGTTCGCGACGCCGACGACTGGCTCGTGCGGATCATGCTCCACGGCGTGACGGGGCCGATCGTGGTCGACGGCGAGAGGTGGGAGAGCACGATGCCCGGTCATGCGATGGACCCGCGCTTCGACGACGAAGGCGTTGCCGCCGTGGCGTCGTTCCTGCGTCGAGCCTGGGGCCACGGGGACGAGCCGATCGCGCCGGCCCGGGTCGCGGCGATCCGCGCGGCGGAGGAGGGGCGCATCATGCCCTGGACGGTCGCGGAGCTCGAGGCCCTCGACGTCGACCACCGGCTCGACGACTACACGGGGCGCTACGACCTCCCGCTCCCCGGGGTCCACTTCGAAGTCGAGCGCCGGGGATCGGGTCTCGTGATCGGGCGGGGCGACGGTGCCGTCGCGCCCCTGCTGGAGCTCGGCCTCGACACGTTCACCGGCGAGGGGCTGATGCTCCTCTTCTTGCGGGAAGACGACGGCCAGGTCGAGAGCGCCCAGGCCTCGTTCCAGGGTACGTCCTTCACGCTCGGTCGGGCCGACTGAGCGGTTCGAATCGCGCGCGAGCTCCGGGCTCGCGCGCAGATTCGTGGACCGGTCGGCCTAGCGTCCCTTCCATTCCGGCTTGCGCTTCTGGGCGAAGGCGGTCGCACCTTCCTTCGCGTCCTCGCTGCCGAAGATCTTGCCCATGTATGCGTCCTGGGCCTTCCAGCTCTCGGCCTCGGGGCGGCCGATCGAGTCGTGGACGATCTCCTTGCTCGCGGCGACGGAGAGCGGTGCGTTCTCGGCGATCCGCTCGGCCAGCTCGAGGGCGACCTCGAGGGCCTTGCCCGGCTCGGCGAGGTGGTTGATCAGCCCGATCTCGTGGGCCTGCTCCGACTGGATCGGGTCGCCGGTCAGCGCGAGCTCCATGGCCGTGCCGTAGGGGACGCGTGAACTCAGGCGGAAGAGGCCGCCGCCCGCCGCGAAGAGGCCGCGCTTGACCTCCGGGATGCCGATCTTCACGCCCTTGGCCGCGACCAGGAGATCGCAGGTCAGCGCGATCTCGAGGCCACCCGCGAGCGCGAAGCCTTCGATCGCCGCGATCAGCGGCTTCTTCGCGCCGTTTCGCAGGAACGTGCCGAAGTTCGCCGGCGGGCCGCCCGAGGCGAAGGCCTTCAGGTCCATGCCCGAGCTGAAGCCGCCGTCCGCGCCGGTCAGCACGCCGATCGTGAGGTCGTCGTCCTCGTCGAGCTGCTGCGTCGCGGCGACCATCGCGTCCGCCAGCGGGGTGTTGACCGCGTTCTTCGCTTCCGGTCGATTGAGGGTCATGACGAGGATGCGTCCCCGCCGCTCGAGAAGAAGTTCGTCTGCCATCTGGACTCCTTGCTAGTGACCGTGCCGACCGACCGCCTGGCCGCGCGGATCGAAGATCCGCCGCGGGCGAAGTCGATCGGCCAGTCCATCCTGGTGCAGCGTGCGGCGCGAAGCGCCGCGCGCTGAACTGTTATGCGCGTTCGATGATGATGGCCGGGGCCATGCCGCCGCCGGTGCACATCGTGATGAGCGCGCGCTCCTTGTCCTGGCGCTCGAGTTCGTCGAGGGCCGTGCCGATCAGGATCGAGCCCGTCGCGCCGATCGGATGGCCGAGGGCCATCGCGCCGCCGTTCGGGTTCACGATCTCGGGGTCGAGCTCGAGGTCCCGGATGAACTTGAGCGCGACGACGGAGAACGCCTCGTTGACCTCGAAGAGGTCGATGTCCGAGAGCTCCATCTTCGCCTTCTTGAGGACCTCCCTGGCCGCCGGAACCGGCTCGTTCAGCATCAGCGTCGGCGATCCGCCGGCGGTGGCCGTCGCCACGACGCGCGCGCGGGGCTTCCAGCCCTGGCCCTTCGTGTAGTCCTCGTTGGCGAGGATCAGCGCGGCGGCGCCGTCGACGACCCCCGAACTGTTGCCCGCGTGATGCACGTGGTTGATCTCGAGGTCCGGGTAGGCGCGCTTCACGAGCTGGTCGAAGGTCTCGCCGGTGTTGTCGATCGGGACGCCCATGAACTGATCGAAGACCGTCGGCAGCTTCGCCAGGCTCTCCATCGTCGTGCCCGGCCGCGGGAACTCCTCGTGATCGAGGGCGATCGACCCGTCGTCGTTCTTGATCGGGATCAGCGCCTTGTCGAAGTGGCCGTTCTTGATCGCCTTGTCCGCGCGCGCCTGGCTCGTGACGGCCAGGGCGTCGACGTCTTCGCGGCCATAGCCCTCGAGGGTCGCGATCATGTCGGCGCAGATGCCCTGATGGGGCTGGGGATGCAGCCCACGCAGGTGGAGGTTCGCGCCGTCGACGGTCTTGTTCTTGTCCTCGCTGCGCGGCGCGGTCTGCGTGTAGGACATCATCTCGACGCCGCCGGCGACGACGAGGTCCTGCATCCCGCTCATGACGCCCATCGCGCCCAGGTTGACGCTCGTGATCCCCGAACCGCAGAAGCGATCCAGGGTCACCGCGGAGGCGTTCGTGTCCCAGCCCGCGTCGAGGGCGGCCATGCGGCCGATGCACGAGCCCTGGCGGCTGATCTGGGCGCTGCAAGCGACGACGCAGTCGTCGATGTCGGCGGTGTTCAAGCCGTTGCGGGCTTCGATGCCTTCGAAGACCTGCGCGAGCAGGCGCTGGGGGTGGATGTGGGAGAGCGCGCCCTTGCCGGGCTTGCCGGTGCCGCGGGGGCTGCGGCACGCGTCGATGATGTAGGCCTCGGGCATGAGGGACTCCTTCGGGTCGGGTGGGAAACGCGGGCTCCCGAGCGTAGGCGATCGCGATGGGGCGCCCATCCCCTGCGCGCCTCCGTCAGGGAACGCCGAGTCCGGCATCCGATCGGGCCGGCGACGACCCCCGGGCCTGGTCAGCGGCCCTTGAAGTCGGGCGTGCGCCGCTCCCCCATGGCCTTCACGCCTTCGCGCCAGTCCTCGGTCTTCTGCAGGCGATCCTGTTCCGCCTTCTCACGGTCGGTGGCCTCTCGGATCGCCGCGGGCAGCGCACCGCGAAGGGTCTGCCGGATCGAGTCGACCGCCAGCGGCGCCGAGATCGCGATCTCTCGCGCGAGCGCGGTCGCTTCCTCGCGAAGGGCGGCCCGCGGAACGAGTCGGTCGCAGATTCCCAACGCGAACGCCTCCTCGCCCTTCACGCGCCGACCGGTGTAGAGGAGCTCCGCCGCGGCCTGCGGCCCGACGAGACGGGGCAGGGTGACCGACAGACCGAAGCCGTGATGGAAGCCGAGACGCGCGAAGTTCGCGGAGAAGCGGGCCTCCGCGCAGGCGATCCGGAAGTCGGGCATGAGCGCGAGACCGAGTCCGCCGCCGATCGCGGCGCCCTGGATCGCGGCGACGACCGGCGTCCGCGTCGCGAAGAGCCGGACCGCCTCGTCGTAGAGATGGCGCCCTTCGGGTCCCTCGGTCGCGGGGGTCTTCGAAGAGAAGTTGGCGCCGGCACAGAAATGCCGACCCTCCGAAGCGAGCACGATCGCGCGGCAGGCATCGTCCGCGTCCGCTGCCTCGAAGGCATCGCAGAGACTCGCGATCAGTGCATGGTCGAAGAAGTTGTCCGGCGGGCGCCGGATCTCCGCGAGGGCGACGTAGTCGTCGTCGACCGTCAAGTGGACGTCGCCGAAGGTCCCGAAGTCTCGCTGGGTCATCGTTCCTCCTCTTCGTTCGGAGTGCCGGGGCGGGTAGAGCGCCGCAGCGGGTAGAGCGCCGCGCTGGGTGAAGCGCCGCGGCGACGGGCGGCGCGCTGCCTACCGCGGCAGCCCGACCAGGGTCCGCGCGATGATCATGCGCTGGACCTGGCCGGTGCCCTCGACGATGTCCATCGCTTTCACGTCACGGTAGAGCTTCTCGATCAGGTGGTCGCCGCGGGCGCCCACGAGGCCGACCAGCTCGAGGCCGAGGGTCGTCGCTTCCTGCGCCATCTGCGCGGCCAGGGCCTTCGACATCGAGGCCTCGATGATGTTCGGACGCTCTTCGTCGGCCAGCCAGCCGGCCTTCAGACAGACGAGCCGTGCTTTGCGGACCTTGCGCGAGATCGCCTCGATCCGGTCACGCACGCGATCGCGGCCGAGGAGGTCGTTCTCCCGGGCGAAGCGGATCGACTCGTCGAGGGCGGCCCGCGCCATGCCGACGGCGTTCGCGGCGATCTGGGGACGGCCCGCGTTGAAGGTCCGCATGGCGGTCTTGAAGCCCGCGCTGCTCTCGTAGCGCGCTTCGCCGCCCAGCAGGTTCTCCGCGGGCACGCGACAGTCGTCGAGGGTGAAGGAGGTCGACTCGTACGCCTTGAGCCCCATCTTCTTCTCGATCTTGAAGCCGCCGAGCCCGGGCGTCCCCGCCTCGACGAAGAAGGCGCGCTGGGCTCCTCTTCCTTTCGTCGGGTCGAGCGTCGCCTGCACGAGGATCCAGTCGGAGCGGCTGGCGCCGCCGATGAAGCACTTGGCCCCGTTCAGGATCCAGCCGTCGCCGTCCTTGCGCGCCGTCGTCCGGATCGCGGCGGCGTCGGAGCCGGCGCCGGGCTCGGTCATCCCGAAGCAGGCCCAGCGCGGCCGGTCGCGCGCGAGGAAGGGCCCGAGGAATCGTTCCTTTTGTTCGTCCGTGCCCATCGAGAGGACGTTGTTCTCGGGCAGGCCCGGTCCGGGCATCGCGATGATCACGCCGCGGTCCCAGTAGGCGAGCTCCTCCGAGAGCAGCAGGCGCTCGACGACGGAACGACGCGGCCCCGTCGCGCGCTTTCCATCCGGGCCCGCCCAGACCGTCCCGCCCTCGCCGCGGGCGAGGCAGCGTTCGAAGAAGGCATCGTCCGGCGGGATCGGCGCGCCGCGCCCGTCCGCTTCGAGGCCCGCCGGACGGAGCTCCTTGCGCCCGATCTCGGCGGCCTCCGCGAGTCGGGCCTGGGTTTCGGGAGAGACGCGGTAGTCGATCACAGCGCGCCTTCCTGGCCGAGCGCGAGCGGCGACGCCGTCGCGACCAGCGCGCGTCCGGCGTCCTCGATCGCGGCGTCGAAGCCGCCGTGGAGGAGCGAGAGCGCGCGCGCTTCGCGCATGTGCTTCTCGACGGGGTAGTCGGCCATGAAGCCGTGGCCGCCCAGGATCTGGACGCCGTTGGGGCCGAGGGTGCGGGCGATCTCGATGCACTCGGCCCAGGCGGAGGCGGCTTCGGTCTCGCACGGGAGGCCCTGGTCGACGCGCCAGGCGGCCTCGTGGACGACGAGGCGCGCGGCGTCGAGGGCGATCCGCATGTCGGTGATCAGGAAGGCGAGGGCCTGGTGGTGGGCGATCGGGCGTCCGAAGGCCTGGCGTTCCTGCGCGTAGTCTGCGGAGAAGGAGCAGGTGGCGGAGAGGATGCCGAGCAGGAGCGAGGCCGTATGGAGGCGGGCGCGTGCTCGCGCGCGGGCTGCGCCGTCGGGGTTCTCGAAGCGGTGGGCGATCGGAGCGCCTTCGAGTCGCAGCCGCGCGCCGCCCGCCGCGCGAAGTCCGGCGCCTCGAACCGGATCGAACGAGAGTCCTTCGGCCACGAGTCGGGCGCCGGCGTCGTCGACCAGCACGAGCGCCGCCGCGTCCTCGGCCGCGACCCACGCGACGTCGAGGGTCAGTCGGTTCCCGTCCTCGCGCACGACGGCGTCCCGCGCGTCGACGTAGAGCGCCCGGCGCGTCCCTCCGTCCGTCGCTTCGACGAGCGTCCGCGCCGCATCGGTCCCGCCCGTCTCGAGCAGGGCCACGAGGGCCGGTCCGTAGGGATCGAGGGCGATCGCCGCGCCGACGTCGCCCTCCGCGAGCGCCTCGTTCAGGTGGACGCGGGCCAGGCATCCCATCCCGGCGCCGTCCAGCTCGATCGGCACGTCGAGGGTGGAGAGCCCGACCTCGTCCCAGCTCGCCGAGAGCGCCTTCGAGATCGATCGCTCGGCTTCGTGGGTCCGCATGGGCGGGACGAGCTCATCGCGGGCGAGGCGCCGCGCGGTCTCCAGGACGAGCGCGAGCTCGTCGTCGGGTTCGAGATCGAACAAGGGCGCGTCCTCCGATTCGTCGACGGGCTCAGCTCGAGGCGGGAGAGAGGAAGATCGGCGAGGACCAGGCCCGCTGCTCGTCCGGCGCCGTGCAATCGTCGTCGTCCGCCCGCGCGAAGCAGGCGTCGATCTTCGTGCAGCCCTCGGGCCCCGCGTCCCGGCAACCGTAGGGGTCGGCCGAGATCGTCGGGGAGGGCGCTTCGACCGCCCGGACGTAGTAGCTCGTCTCGCGCGCGTCCTCGCCGAACTCCGGGTCGCTGAAGACGACCTCGCAGCCCTCCCGGTCGCCGTCGCAATCGAAGCGCTTCCAGGGGTCCTCGATCAGCGGGGCCATCGGCTCGTTCGCGCCGAGCTGGGTCCGGATCCGGACGACCTCGATCCGCGTGATCGGCCGGCGCGTCTCCGACGGGTGGTAACACTCGCCGCGACAGAGCGCTTCGAGACGCTCGGGGGAGAGGGGGGTCGTCGTCGCGTCCGGGCAGCCCGGCTTCTGCTCGAAGCTCCCCGCCGCGCGGACGCGGAAGGTGGGGGCGCCCCGGACGGCGACCTCGCTGCCCATCGGCCAGCGGCCGCCGGGGGCGTTCGGGTCGAGGAGGTCGAACCAGAGGAGGATTCGCGGCCCGCTCGTGCCGTAGGTCTCTCGGCGCTCGAGGGCGTCGAAGATCGCCCCGCGTTCGCGACTCGTGGCGTGGACCGCGGCGAGGCCACCCGTATAGAAGTACGAGCCACCGCGTTCGCCCTCGAAGAAGGCGACGTTCGGGACCGGTCCCATCGGGTCGAATCGCTCGGCGCGGGCCGTGGGTTCGCGCCGCCACGGGGTGACGAGGACGCTCGTTCCGGCGCGTCCCATCCGCGCGTCGGTGAAGTCGAGGCGTTCGACCTCCTTGTAGCCCGTGCCGGCGCGGGCGGTGTGGTTGTCGCTCGAGGCGATGAATCCGAAGCGGAACGAACGCGCGCCTTCCTCGGCGTCCGGTCGGCCGAGGGCGAGGATCGCCTGCGCGCTGCTCAGGGGGCGGTGGTTGAAGGCCGGCTGGAAGCAGTCGCGACACTGCCCCGCGTCGAGGAGCTCGCTCGCGGCGAGGCCCGGGACGACCCAGGCGCCCGCGTTTCGATCCGCGTCGACGAAGAACTGGCGGGCTTCGGCCGCGCGGGCGCCGCAGTCCGCGGCGTCCGATCCCTCGGCCTCGCATCGCGCACGGATCACCTCGCCGACCTGCCAACACGTCGGTGTGTAGTCGGCGGAAGGGGCCGGGCAGCGGCGCGCGCCATCCGCCGCGATCTCGACCGCCTTCCAGGGGCGATACTCCTCGGCGTTGCCGTGTCCCGAGTAGATCTCGAGGAGACGTTGCCTCTCCGGGTCGTGCTGGAACGACGTGAGCTGCTTCGCCCAGCTCGAGCCGGGCGGCGTGTACATGCCCCAGACCGTGCCGTGCGGGATCACGGTCGCTGCGTGGCCCCAGTCGTCGAGCTTCGCGAAGAGCTCGCCCGGCGTCTGGACCGACTCCATGCAGTCGGTCGGCAGCTCGCGGACCGGAACGCCGTCGGGGCATCGATCTGCTGCGGTGAGCTCGCTCATCATGGCGATCAGGTCGTGGCCACCCTCGATCGTGAAGGCGCCGAGGCCCTGGAGCAGGGCACCGCCCCGGTCGATGTCGAAGGGGGAGGGCACGCCGTCCGGCGGTCGTGCGGCGATCGGTCGCGCCGGGATCGCGTCGTCCTCGAGGTCTCGCAGGACGACGTTCTTGTGACCGTAGTGATTGGTCGGCGTCGACCCCATCTGGGTCCACTCCCAGCCGAGGAAGGAGACGAGGTCGCGCTCGCCGCCCTGGCCGCCGATCGCGTCGCAGCGGCGGATCGTCTCGACGGTCTCCTGCCAGCGCCGCGGCGTGAGCGAGGCCGCGTGATCGTTGATCGACCAGAAGTCGAGGTTCGAACAGAAGCGCGCGAAGTCGCAGGCGTCGGCGACGGGATGGGTCCCCTCGCCGCCGGTCATCGGCAGCGTCAGCTGGAACGCGTCGACGGAGAAGGAGCTGTGGACGTGGAGGTCGCCGAAGAGGATCTGTCGGGGGCGGTGGACACGAAGCGCTCGCGCGGTCGCGGCCTGGGCCTCGTCGCGGGCTCCGACGCCGGCGGAGTCGACGGGCGTCGAGGCCGGTTCGCCGGCGTGGACCCACTCGCCGTAGGCGCCTCGCCCGGCCTGCGAGAGGACCCAGGCGCCGACGGCGACGATCAGGACCGAGACGACGACGAGGGGGACGACAACTCTCAAGGCAGCCTCCGCGGTGGACTTCGCAGCGTAGCGGGTTCCCGCGCTGGCCGTTCCGGTGGTCTCGCGTCCCCCAACGGCGGTGCTCGCCTCTCAGTCGGGACGGAAACCGGTCCCGCGTCCGGAGCGCCACGGCCAGTTCGGGATTGTCCTAACTTCGCTTCCGGCGATTCCTCGCGAGGAGTGACGATTCCGATGCCCGGCCCCCTCCATGGTTTCCGCGTCCTCGAAGTGAGCGAGCTCATCTCCGCGCCGCTCGGCGTGATGATGCTCGCGGAGCAGGGGGCCGAGGTCATCAAGGTCGAGCCACCGCGCCACGGCGACGAGGCGCGCCAGCTCGCCAACCATCGCGCGGGCATGGCGGGGCTCTACCTGACCTCGAACCACGAGAAGCGCTCGATCGGGATCGACCTGAAGAAGCCGGAGGGCAAGGCGCTCTTCGACGAGCTCCTCGCGACCGCCGATGTCCTCGTCTCGAACTGGCGTCCCGGCACGGCGGAGCGGCTCGGATTGGGCGAAGAGGACGTCCGGAAGATCCATCCGGACATCGTCTATGCCGCGGTCGTCGGCTACGGCGACGACGGTCCCTACGCGGATCGGCGCGGCTACGACCCGATCTTCCAGGCGCTCACGGGCTACGTCGCCGCGCAGCTGAACCCGGAGATCCCGATCCCGGACCTCGTGCGCCACGCGATCGTCGACAAAGCGACCGCCTACACCCTCGCGCAGGGCATCACCGCGGCGCTCCTCGCCCGGGAGCGCGGCGCGCCGGGACAGAGCGTGCGGGTGACGATGCTCGACGCGGGCATCGCGTTCTTCTGGCCCGACGGCATGCTGCGCCACTGCCTGGTCGGCGACGACGTCGCGAATCCGATGGTGCCCGGCGAGCGCTACACACTCACGCCCACGAAGGACGGACAGATCGTCTTCTGGGCGAGCACCGCCGAGCAGATGCAGGGCACCCTGCGCGCCGTCGGTCGCGACGACCTCGCGAAGAGCCCGCGCCACCAGGGCAAGGCCCTGATCGAGCCGGCGAATATGGAGGAGCGGGTGGCCGCGGTGGCGGAGGGGCTGTCGCGCATGGCGACCCACGACGCCTACGCCGCGCTCCTCGAGCAGCAGGTCCCGGTCGCGCCGATCCTCTCCCAGGCCGAGGTCCTCGAGGATCCGCAGATCGTCCACAACGGCACGATCGTCGAGGCGACCCATCCGGTCTACGGGCGCTATCGCCGGGTCCGCCCGGCGGCGCGCTTCTCGCAGACGCGCTTCGAGATGACGAAGCCGGCGCCGATCTACTCCGAGGACGCCGACGCGATTCTCGAAGAGCTCGGCCACGACGCCGAAGCGCGGCAGGCGCTTCGCGAGAAGGGCGTGATTCCGGATTGATCGAAGGACGCGGCGGCGGCGGCCCGTGAGTGTGGGCCCGACGATCAGCCGACCGCGTCGGCGAGGCGGGTGAAGAGCGTCTCTTCGAGTTCGGCGGCACGGGCGATGTGGCCGGCGGCGTCCTTCCAGGGGCCCGGATCCCCGGGTGTGTCCCGGGCTCGCAGGATGTCGCCGCTCGCGGCGGTCCATTCGTCGGCGGCGGAGACGCAGAGGTCCGGCGCCGATTCGGGGACGAGCTTCTCGTCGAGCGCCCGGGCCCAGGTGAGGAAGCCTGCGTAGAGGCGGCGGAAGTTGCCGCCGCCGTTGCCGAACTTCTCGAGCAGCGGCGCGTTGAAGCTGGCGGTCGCCTCGGCGTTGGCGAGCGCCGCGACCGACGGCAGGGCGTCGCCGTAGGCGCGGGTGCCCTCGACGCCGAGCTTCGCTCCCGGGAAGCTCGAGGACTCGTTCTCGCCGAGCATCGAGGCGGCGCACGTCCGGATCGCGGTCTCGGCGGCGGTCCGCAGGTCGTTGCCGACGGCCGTGTCGTGGAAGCGGCCCCAGCGATTCCGGTCGGACATCGGCGTCGGCGCGTTCCGGCTGATCTTGACGGCGGCGAGGGAGCAGATCTCGAATTTCTCGCGGATCCGGTCGCCGATGTAGACCTCTTCCCGTTCGTCGTCGAAGCCCATCAGGACGAATCGATGGGAGGGGAAGTTCACCTTGTAGTCGCGATAGTCGAGGTAGAAGATGTCCCCGGCGAGCATCGTCGGCCGACCAGCGAGGACCTCTTCGCGGACGACGGCCCAGGCATGGTCGTCGTCGTCTTCCGTCCGCTCGCGATAGTCGATTCCCAGGTGGCGACCGAGGTCGACCTCGAAGGTCGCGGTCCGGCCGAAGACCGCGACGGCGTAGTCGGCCTGTGGATTGTCGCGCTGGTCGATGAACCCGCTTCCGAGGCCCGCCCCCAGCCCGAAGGTCGCGTCTTCCGGCAGCTGGAGATCGCAGTAGAACGCGAGCAGGCCGCGCATCGAAGCGCTGCCGCAGTGTTCGCCGGGGTGGATCCGGTAGTCGTCGATGACCTTGCGCATGGCGGGCTCCTCTCGCGAACGGCTGCGTGCGGGCGTGGCGTTCAGGTCAGGACGATGTCCGCGAAGCGCTTCGAGTCGACGTGCTCCTCGATCTCGGCGATCCGTCCGTCGCGGACGATGTAGACCCAGATGTACTCGTTCTGATAGTCCTTGCCGTTCGCGGCCTTGCCCGTCGCAGACTGACGGATCACCACCTTGTCCCCTTCGGCGATGATCCACTTGACGTCGACCTTCATGGTCGGCATGTCGAAGAATCTCGCCCCCGCCTCGGCCATGGTCTGCATCACGGCCTCGCGGCCGGTCGTCTCCCCGAGCGGCACGCTCTGGGGAGGACGCCACTGGAGGTCGTCGGCGAGGAGAGAGGCCATCTTCTCCCCGTCGCCGCGGCCCTGGGCCGCCAGGTAGTCGAGGACGACCTGCTTGCTGGCTTCTCCGTCCATGTCGGCTCCTTCTCCGGTCTGTTCTTCGTCGTCGGGTCCGTCGCGTGGGTCAGGCGACGCGCCCCCATTCTAGGAGATCTAGAAGATCAGGCCGGGGACGTTCGCCGGCTCCGGCCAGTCCTCGACGGAGGCGCGGATCTTCTGCCCGATCTCGTCCGGGCTCCAGACCTTCGAGACGTCCGCGTCGTCGGCGATCTTGAATTGCGCCGGATAGAGGAGGGAGACGCGGTTTCCGCTGATCACGAACTGCTTTCCGGTGATGTCCGCCGCGTCGTCCGAGCAGAGCCAGGTGATCGCCGGAGAGACCTTGTCGGTCGTGTACTTCTCCTCGGCGCCTTCCGGGAAGATGTCGGCGGTCATGCGTGAGTAGGCGTTCGGGGCGAGCACGTTCACCGTGATGTTCGCCTTCTTGGCCTCGATCGCGAGGCAGCGCATGAAGCCGGCGATGCCGGCCTTCGCGGCGCCGTAGTTCGTCTGGCCGAAGTTGCCGATCAGGCCGGACGTCGAGCTCGTCATGATGATCCGGCCGCCTTCGCCCTGCTCGATCATTCGGAGGTAGGCCGCGCGGGTCGGGTGATAGGTTCCCTTCAGGTGGACCGCGATCACCGGGTCCCAGAGGTCCTCGGTCATGTTCTTGAAGGACTTGTCCCGCAGGATGCCGGCGTTGTTGATCAGGATGTCCAGGCGACCGAACTCACCGAAGGCCGTATCGACCAGCTTCTCCGCGTCTTCGGCGCTCGTGACCGATCCGTAGTCCGCGGCGGCGCGCCCGCCGGAGTCCACGATCTCCTTGACCACCTCGTCCGCGACCCGGGATCCGTCCCCGGAACCGTCCACGGCACCGCCGAGGTCGTTCACGACGACCGCCGCCCCTTCGCGCGCGAGGGAGAGCGCGTGGGACTTGCCCAGGCCTCCGCCCGCTCCGGTCACGATCGCCACCTTGCCGTCCAGCAGTCCCATATCGCTTCTCCTCGTCGGTCTTCTTCGGGGTCCGGACCCCGACCGGGTCGAGACAGGTAACGCGAGCCCGCAGGAGCGACCAGCGACGGAGAGTCCGGGCGCGCGAGGCCTCTGCGACGTTGCCCGGGGTCGAGCCAGGGCCGATGATGGCGGTCCAACGAAGAAGGAGAGCGTCATGCCCGGATCGAACGAAGTCGCGGTGATCGTCGGAGGAGGTCCCGGCGTGAGCGCGAGCTGCGCACGCCTCTTCGAGGGGGAAGGAATGGCGGTCGCGATCGCGGCGCGCACGCCCGGAAAGCCCGAGCTCGTGCAGCTCGAGAACGAGTGCGGCGTGAGACCCTTCGAGTGCGACGCGACGGAGGCGGACTCGGTCGATCGTCTCTTCACGTCGGTCGAGGCGGAGCTCGGTCGTCCCACCCTCGTGGTCCACAACATCGACGGCCGCACGAGCGGCATCTTCCGCAAGAAGATCACCGAGGCGGATCCGGAGCTCGCGAAGGCGACGCTCCTCAACTCGGCGTTCAGTGCCTTCCTGGTGGGCCAACGCGCCGCGCGCTCGATGCTTGCCGGTGACCTGCCGGAGAGCGGACAGCGCGGGACCATTCTCTTCACGAACGCCAGCGCCGCCTTCAAGGGCTATCCGCTCTCGGGGGCGTTCGCGATCGCCTCCCACGGCAAGGCCGGGCTCGCCGAGAGCATGGCGCGAGAGCTCGGCCCGCAGGGCATCCACGTCGTCCACTGCCCGATCGACGCCGCGATCGGCAACACCCGCGAAGACGGGAAGCGCGCGCATTGGCTCGCCGGGGAAGCGAGCGACGACAACATGGCCGACCCGGCCCGGATCGCCGAGACCTACCTCCATCTCCACCGGCAGCATCGCTCGACCTGGACCTTCGAGGCGATCATGCGGCCCTGGGTGGAGAACTGGTAGCGACGGATCGGGGTGGTTGAGGAAGGGCGCACGATTCACGAAGCTTGGTCTTCCGGCGAAGCTCGGCGCGAGTCGCTCGTGGGCGTCGGTGGATTTCGAACTTCGAGGAGCAATCGCGCATGCACGGAGAAGCAGTCGTCGTCGGTGTCGGCGAGTCGGCGTACTACAAGCACGGGGGATCCCCCGATACCGAGTTCCAGCTCGCATGCACCGCGATCCGGAACGCGGTCGAGGACGCCGGACTCCGGCTCTCGGACGTGGACGGTCTGGTCTCCTACATGGACTACCGCAACAGTCCGCTCCGGCTGGCGGACGCCCTCGGGATCGGGGACCTCAAATGGTCGGTCACGCCCTGGGCCGGCGGTGGCAACAACTCTTCGGCGACGATGCACCTGGCCGACGCCGCCGTGTCGGCCGGCCACGCCGAGGTCGTCGTCTGCTTCCGGGCCCTCGCCCAGGGGCAGTTCCAGCGCCTGGGCTCCGGGGCCGGCCTGATGGCCGGAACCGCTCCGGAAGGCCTCGCCTGGGGCCTCCCCTACGGCCTGATGACGCCGGCGCAGGAATGCGCCCTGCAGACCGCGCGTTGGATGCACGACCACGGCGTCTCCCAGGAGGCGCTCGCGAGCGTCTCCCTCGCCTGTTATGCGAACGCCCAGCTGAATCCGCGCGCCGTCCGGCACGGCCGACCGCTCACCCGCGCGGACTACCACGACTCCCGCTGGATCGTGGAGCCCTTCCATCTCTTCGACTGCTGCATGGAGAACGACGGCGCCGCGGCCCTCGTCGTGACCACGCCGGAGCGGGCGAAGGATCTGCCGGGGAAGGCGGTGCCGATCCTGGCGACGGCCCAGGGAAAGGGACCGGACATCGGCATCTACGCGTTCCAGGACCGCTGGTTCCCGAGCATGTACTACGAGGGCGTCGCCGAGCAGATCTGGAACCGCTCCGGCCACAAGCCTGCGGACGTCGACGTCGTCCAGATGTACGAGAACTTCACGGGGCCCGTTCTGATGGCGCTCTGCGAGATGGGCTACTGCGAGCCGGCGGACGTCGAGGCCTTCGTCGGCGACGGACGTCTCGAGGGACCCGACGCCGCGGTCCCCTTCAATACGAGCGGCGGCAACATCGCCGAGGCCTACATCCATGGTCTCGAGATGGTGGTCGAGGCGGTCCGTCAGGTTCGCGGCGACTCGTCCTGTCAGGTGAAGGACGTCGAGCTCTCCCTCGCCGTCGGCGGCCCGGGTTACGCCCCGGGCAGCGCCGTTCTCTTTGGCCCTGCGCTCTAGGCAGCGGCCCCGCCCTTCGATTCCGGAGATTCCAAGATGGCCCGATATCTCGGTGACGACTTCCTCCTCCCCCAGCTCACGCCCAACAACACGCCCTGGTACACGGCGGGCGAGATCCAGGTCCAGTTCTGCGACGACTGCGGTCACGCGCAGCATCCGCCGGACGAGATCTGTTATGCCTGCCAGGGCACGAATCTCTCGTTCAGGGCCGTCGACGGCACCGGGACGGTCGAGAGCTTCGCGCGCGTCCACCATCCGCTGCACCCGGCGCTCAAGGACCGGGTGCCCTACGTGATCGCGATCGTCTCGATCGACGGCGCGCCGGGCTGCAACGCCCAGGGCAACGTCGTGAACTGCGATCCCGGCGACGTGTCGATCGGCCAGAAGGTCCGCGCGGTCTTCGAGGAGGCGGTCGAGCCCCAGACGGGGACGAAGCTGCTGATTCCGCAGTGGGAGCCGGCGGAGTAGGGCGCGCGCTCGGGCAGCGTCGACGACTCAGACGCCGGCGGCGAGCTTCGCGAATTCCTCGGCGATCAGACGCGACGTGGGCTGCTGGTGGGTCGCACGCCACTCCCGCCAGGGGAAGACGCTCTCCCATCGGTGGAGCTTCTCGAAGCTGACCGTCGCCGAGACGAGCCCTTCTCCTGCCTCGGCTTCGGCGAAGACACGCGAGAAGGACGGGAAGTCGGGGCCGGCGATCGTGCTGTGGCCCAGGAAGTGGGCAGCGCGGCCCTCGTCGAGACCGCCCGCGGCATAGGTGCTGCTCGCGTCCGCGCCCTGTTGCGCATGATTCGCGCTGACCACGTAGCAGTGGTTCTCCTGGGCGCGGACCTGGGTCGTCGCACGCATGTACTCGCGCTTGTTGGGTCCGCTGAACGTGGCGCAGCAGTTGAGAATCACGCGTGCGCCCTTGAGTGCCATGAGCCGCGTCAGCTCCGGGTTGAACCAGAAGTCGTAACAGATGATCACGCCGACCGGTCCGTAGCGGGTCTCGAAGACGGGAATCGAATCGCCGGGCGTGAAGGTGATGCCTTCCGTCACCCAGGGCAGCGAGCCGAGATGGAGCTTGCGATAGGTGCCCTGGATGCCTTCGGGACCGATGAAGGCCGAGGCGTTGTAGAGCGTCTCGGGATCGTTCGCGTCGCGTTCGGCGAGACCGACGGCGCAGTAGAGATCGAGCTCCCGGCAGAGCTCGGCGATCCGTTCCGTCGACGGGCCAGGGACGGTCTCGGCGAGCGCGTGGTGATGATCGCAATGCGCGACGCCTGCGCGGCACGCGGCGCACTCGGCGGCGCCGACGAGCGCCTCTTCCGGAAAGGCGACGATGTCGATCCCCTGGGCGGCGGCCTCCCGGAGGTTGGCCTCGATCTTTGCCAGGTTGGCTTCCTTGTCACCGCTCGCGACGCCCATGTTGCAGGCGCCGAGGGTCACGACCTTCTCGTAGGACGCGTATCGCTCGGGGATCATCGGCCGGCCTCCTCGGCCCGGCGCGGGCCGTCCTCGAGAGTTTGGCGCGCCACGCCCGGATGCGCCCCTCCCGCAGGGTTGCTTCCCCCTCGAGGGCGTTCGATCCTTCGGGCTCCGTCGCGGCGATCGCGGCGCGCCCAGCAAGGAATCGACGAATCCATGCGTGACCCCCTCGCCGGCTTCCGAGTCGTGGACCTGACCGTCGACCGTGGCGAGCTCTGCGCGCGATTGCTCGCAGACCTCGGCGCCGAGGTGATCAAGGTCGAGCCGCCGGAGGGCTCCCCGGCCCGCGCGCTCGCCCCGCTCCACGAAGGCGTCTCTCTCTTCTTCGCCGCCCGCAACGCGGGCAAGCGTTCGGTCGTGATCGACCTGCCGGCAGAAGAGGAGAAGCTCCACGCGCTCCTCGCCTGCGCCGACGCCTTGGTCCTCTCCGACGGTTCTCTCGGCGATCTCGATCCCCACGCGCTCTCGGATCGACACCCCCATCTCGTCGTCACGGCGATCACGCCCTACGGAATGACCGGACCGTGGAAGGATCGCGTGGCCACCGATGGCGTCGTCGCGGCCACGGGCTCGATCGCCTTCAAGGCCGGCGTTCCCGAGAAGGCGCCGCTCTTTCCGCCGGCCTCCTTCGTCGACGACTGCACCTGCATGCCCTTCGCGTTCGCCACGCTCTGCGCTCTCTGGCAGCGTGAGGAAACGGGATACGGCCAGGTGCTCGACTGCTCGGCGAACGAAGCGATCGCGAACCAGGGCGACTGGACGCTGCACAACATCTGGTCGGCCCGGGAGTTCGGACAGCCGACCCCCGAGCTGCGCAACGGGCCGGGGCCGGTCTGGCCTTCTTTCAAGTGTGCCGATGGGTTCGTGCGCGTCGTCATGCTCGCGGCGCGCCAGTGGATCGCGATGCGCGCCTGGCTCGGCGAGCCCGAGTACCTGCAGGACCCGGAGCTCGAAAATTTCGTCGCACGACTCGGGCTCTCGGAGACGGTGATCAACCCCTTGATCGCCGAGCTCTTCGCCGACAAGTCGATGGACGAGATTTCGACGGAGGCCCAGCGGCGCGGGATCGTGTGCACGCCCCTCGCGATGCCGTCGGACGTGCTCAAGAACGAGCACTTCCTCGAGCGGGGGACCCTCGTCGAGGTCGAGCTCGGCGGCGGACTTCGCGGACCGATCCCGGCGGGCTTCTTCGAGGTCGACGGCGTGCGCCAGGGTCCGAAGGTCGGACCGCCGGCGATCGGCGCCGATACCGAGGAGGTCTTCGCGAATCTCGGCGACCCGCGATCCGTTCCGCCTGAAGCGCCGGCGCCGGGGCTTCCCCTCGAAGGCTTGCGCGTGGCCGACTTCGGGCACGGCGGCGTCGGCGTCGAGATCGGTCGCATGTTCGCCGAGTACGGCGCGGACGTGATCAAGATCGAGAGTCGTAGCTATCCCGACTTCATCCGGGTGCAGACGGGCGGTGAGATGTCACCGGGCTTCGCTTCGTCGAGTCGGTCGAAGCGCGGCTTCGGGGCCAACGCCAAGCACGACGACGGGCGGGCCGTCCTGAAAGAGCTCGTCGCCAAGTCCGACCTCGTGATCGAGAACAACTCGACCGGCGTGATGGACGAGCTCGGACTCGGCTGGGACGTGCTCTCCGACGTGAATCCCTCGGTCGTGATGCTCTCCAGTCAGCTGATGGGCGCCCGCGGGCCCTGGAAGGATTTTCGCGGCTACGGGCCGAGCACCCGCGCGGCGGGCGGGCTCGAGATGCTGTGGAACTACGGGGACCAGGAAGAGCCGGCGGGCGGCATGTCGATCTTCCCGGACCACGTGGCGGGGCGCGTCGGCGCGATCGGGTCGCTCGCGGGCCTGATCGGGCGACGTCGCGGGGACGGGCGGGGCGCCCACGTCGAGCTCGCCCAGGTCGAGACCACCGTCGGCATCGTCGGGGACCTCCTGACCAAGGAGGCCCTCGCCCCCGGCACCGTTCGTGCGACGGGCAACCGACGTTCGCGCGGCGCACCGTGGGGACTCTTCCCGTGCGAAGGCGAGCAGCAGTGGGTGGCGATCACGGTCCGGGACGATGCGGACTGGTCGGCGCTCGTCGAGGTCATGGGCGCCCCGGCGTGGGCGAAGGACGAGGTGTTGGCGACGGCCGAAGGCCGACATGCGCGCGTCGACGCGGTCGAGGCCGGTGTCGCCGAGTGGACTTCGGGACGTTCGCGGGAAGCCGTCGCCACAGCCTGTCAGGCGGCCGGCGTTCCCGCCGGCGAGATGCTCACGACGCTCGAGACCGAGGTGAACGAGCACTTCGTGGCGCGGGGCTTCCCGATCGTGATCCCCCAGCCGGGTCTCCTGAACGAGAACCAGCTCTTCGACGGGCCGGGCTTCACCGGGTCGCGGATGACTCCGCCGCGGATCGAAGCGGCCCCGATGATCGGAGAGCACACCCGCGAGATCTGCCGCGACCTGCTCGGGATGGACGAGGCCGAGATCGAGCGTCTGGTCGCGGACGTCGCCCTCGAGGTCACGCCCGCCGTAGAGAAGGCGTAGCGCCGCAGAGCAGCTTCGTGAGAGAACAGCTGCGCGAGGTAGAGAGGACCCGATGTCCGACACGCTGTATTCGCCGCCGACCTCCGACGTCGGCAGTGGCCTCGGGACCGACGAGGAGCGCTTCTACGTCGTCGGCATCCGCAAGTACGTCGTACTGAGCATCGCGACGCTCAACCTCTACCACGTGTATTGGTTCTGGCGGAACTGGCGCAACGTGCGCGATCGGGACGGCGAGGACCTCTGGCCGATTCCGCGCGCGCTCTTCAGCGTGTTCTTCACGCACTCCCTGTTCCGGAAGGTCGACGAGTCCCTCCGGTCGAGCGGCCGGCGCTACGCCTGGTCCGCCCAGGGAACGGCGAATGCGGTCGTGCTGCTCACCGTCGTGAGCAACCTCTCGAGCAATGTCACGAATCGGATCGAAGACCTGAGTCCGTTCGTCGACGTCGCCGTCATGGGGATGTCGCTGCTGATCCCCTTCGCGACGGTCCCCGCCCAGCGCGCCGTCAATACGCTGAACGGCGATCCCGAAGGCACGGCGAACGACGGGCTGAGCCTGGCGAACTGGCTCTGGATGATTCCGGGCGCGCTCTTCTGGATCCTGATCCTCGTCGGATTCGCGGCGCTCTTGTCCGGCGAGCCGCTCTAGCGATAGCTCACGTCGGGGTAGAGCAGGCCGATCGCGGTGAACAGGACCGGCCGGAAGATCGAACGGAACTGGGTGAAGACGACGATCAGTCCCACGATCGCGACGAAGGGGTGCCGGACCAGGGCGTAGTATCCGTCGAGCATCGACTCCGGCACGAGCAGCGTGAGCGCCGTCCCTCCGTCCAGGGGAAAGATCGGGAGCATGTTGAGCAGGAAGAGCAGCAGGTTCATCGAGAACGCGACGCTCATGATGAACCCGAGGCCTGCGGCGAGGCCATTCGGATCGCCGCTCGATTCGGTGATCTGATCGAAGTTGATGCTCATCGGGATTTCGAAGGCGCCCATGGCGAGGCCGATCTGGACGCCGACCGCCATCAGTACGACGACGGCGAGGTTCGCCGCCGGACCGGCGAGGGCCATCCAGGCCGCGCGTCGGGGATGGCGCTCGGCCCAGGCCGGATCGAAGGGCGCGCTCGCCCAGCCGAGCGGCCAGCCGGAGAGGGCGACGCCGATCAGCGGAAGGACGACCATGCCGAAGGGTTCCCGCTTCATGTGCGGGACGGGATCGAGGGAGACCTGCCCTCCTTCGTAGGCGGTCGGATCACCGCCCAGGAGGGCCGCCGTCGCGTGGGCCGCCTCGTGGATCGTGACGGAGAAGACGAAGACGGCGTAGTAGACGATCGCGGAGACGGGATCGAACATCGGACGCGCCTAGGGCCGGCCCGCGCCGGGCACGTCGACCCGCAGCGCTTCGATCCACGCGGATCCCGCGGCCATGGGCTTCGGTCCGGGAAGCTCCCGGCTCACGGCCATCAGCAGCGTCCGCCGGTCGGGTCCGCCGAGGGTGCACGCGATCGCGGCGGCGCCCTCCGCCGGGACGACGCAGTCGGTGACCTCGCCGCCGGGCAGCACGCGATAGAACTTCCGAGCGATCGGGTCCCCGAGCCAGACGGCGCCCTCGGCGTCGAGGCAGATCCCGTCCGGTGGCGCGAAGTCGATTCCCGGCTCGGGGGTCAGCTCGGCGTAGATCCGACGATTGGAGAGCGACCCGTCCTCCGCGACGTCGAAGGCCGTCAACCGGAACCCGCCGGATTCCGCGACGATCAGCGTCCGGCCGTCTTCGGTCAGGATGTGGCCGTTGGGCGCGACGAGGTCCCCGGCGGCGCTCGCTGCGGCGCCGTCGGGTCGCACGACGATCGTCTGCCCGGGCCCCGGGGCCGCGGTCTCGGCGTGGACGTCGAAGCCCATGTCGCCGACCCAGGCCGTCCCGTCCGGCGCCGAGATCATGTCGTTCAGGTTGCCGACCGCGAGCCCGGAGAGGTCCGCGTGAACGACGACCGAGCCGTCGGACTCCACGCGGCGCAGCTGCTGCGTCGCCATGGCGACGACGAGCAGGCGACCGTCCGGCAGCCAGCCGAGGCCCGACGGATGATCGTCCTCGATCCGAACGACCTCGTGGGCCTCTCCATCGAGGGTGGAGCGCATGACCCGATGGCCGTGCATGTCCGAGAACCAGAGCGCACCCTCGTGCCAGCGCGGCCCTTCGACGAAGTGGAAGCCCGAGAGAATCGTCTCGGCTTTCGAAAGGGTGCGCATGTCAGGCCTCCTGCTCGCTGATCTCCGGCGATTCACCGCGGTCCTCGAGTCCCAGGACGGTCTCGTGGAAGTACACGCTCTCGTCGAGATCGCCGACCTCGATGCAATCGCGTTCGATGCTGACCTTCATCGGAGGCTCCTCCCGGATCCGTGGATCGAGTTGGACTCTAGTCGTTCGAGGCCGACCGAGGCAGGCCCGATTTCCTCGACTCCGCACGCCGACGAAGAGCGACGGCCAGGCTGGGCACGTCCGGCTGCCAGGTTTCGAGAGCCCAGACCATCGCCGCGTTCTCGAATCCCGCGAGCAGGCAGACCGAGCCCGCGACGTAGTACAAGACCGGGACGAAGCCCTTCGTGAAGAGCACGAGCACGAAGGCGGCGAAGAGGAGGATACCCGCCTGGGCGAGGCGGGTGTGGAAGCTGGACGTCCGCCCGTACCGGACGAGGGAGGCCAGGTGCACGCCCGTCCAGACGACGACGATCGCCCAGAGGAAGGCACCGTGGTCGGTGTAGACGATCGGATGGAAGGACCACACGCCGTAGAGGATCGCGACGATGAGCGAGACGTCCGCGACCGAGTCGAGCACCGCGCCGAGCCGACTGACCCAACCGAAACGACGGGCCAGCCATCCGTCGAGTCCGTCCGTCGCCCACGCCGCCACGACGAGTCCGAAGAACGCGCCTTCGCGCTCCTGGTTCGCGAGCACGACGAGAACCGGGACGCAAGCCAGCCGAAGCAGAGAGAGCAGGTTGGGTAGTTGAGGCATCGGGTCTCGTCGTCGGACCACACCGACCGAGCGAGGTTCGCACGTCCGACGCACATCGGGAATGGAACGACGCATCGCTGGGCGCCGAACCCGCGGCGCCTCACTCGGGTCGTTCGCCGAAGTGATCCCCCTTCGATCTGTCCGGCGTCCGGGGAAACGGACTAGACTGGTGGTCTCCGGTGGCGTTCGGCGCGTGAACCGGTGTGAGGCTCCCGATGCGAAGCACGATGGATTCAGTCCCCGTTCGGCCCGCCGTCGGTCCGCTTCCGAAGAAGCGTGTCCTGATCGTGAACTGCTACTTCGCCGAGGTGCGCGAGCCGGTGAAGCGAAGCAACGAGGTCCCGAACGCCCTCGCGCCGGTCCTGCTCGCAGGCCACTTCGATCCCGAGGCCTGCGAGGTCCGGCTCTACAACGAAGTGAACAGCGGCGTGATCGAGGTCTACGCGCCGGAGCTCCTCTCCTGGCCCGACATGGTCGTGATGACGGGGCTCACGGCGGCCTTCGACCGCCTGCTGCACGTGAGCGCCTACGTCCGGTCCGCCAATCCGAAGGCGGTGGTCGTCGCCGGAGGACACGGAGTCCGGGCGCTTCCGCGCTACTCGGAGCAGTTCTTCGACTACGCCTGCCAGGGCGACGTCGACGACGTCCGCGAAGTCGTGCGCGAAGCGTTCGGGGAGGATTACGTCGCCCGGGAGTTCCGGCCCCGGTACGACCTCGCCTACTGGATGAAGCGGATCGGCTACGTCGAGTCGAGCCGGAACTGCAACTTCCGATGCAGCTTCTGCAGCCTGACCGGAGTCGGGCGACCCTACGCGGTCAACGGGATCGACTACCTCGAAGCCCAGCTCGAGGCAGTGGGCAAGCGACGCGTCCTCTTCTTCAACGACAATCAGCTGCTGGGCGACGGTCAGAAGACCTTCCGCTCGCGGCTCGAGCGTGTGGGGGCGCGGCGCGAAAGCGGCCAGTTCGACTACTGGGGTGGGTTCGTGACCCAGCCCTTCTTCTGGGACGAGGAGAACGTCCGCCTCGCCCACGACACCGGCTGCGTCTCGCTCTTCGTCGGGGTGGAGTCCTTCGTCGACGAAGCCTGGCTCGAGGGCGTGAACAAGTCGCAGAACGCGCGACAGAGCCAGGTCGAGCTGATCCGCCGCTGCCTCGATGGCGGAGTGCTCTTCCAGTACGGGCTCGTCTTCGATCCGACGAAGCGGACCGTCGCCGAGATGTCGCGAGAGCTCGACGTCATCTGCGACACCCCCGAGATCCCGGTGCCGCTCTTCATCTTCACGTCGATCCCGTTTCCGGGCACGCCGCTCTTCCACGAGCTCCTCGCCGAGGGGCGGATCCTGCCGAACACGAAGATGCGCGACCTCGAGAGCTCGACGCTCTCGGTCGCGCCGCTCGATCCCGTCGAGGACGTCGTCGGCTTCATTCGCGGCGGCAAGAACTTCCGCGGCTACCGGCGGCGGGTCTTCGACCACCAGCGCGAGCACCTGGCGCGCTATCGCGATTCCCTGTCCTTCGATCAGAAGATCGTCTCGAACCTCGCGGTCGCCGCGATCCTCTTCCCGGGCCAGTTCTCCAGCCCGAAGTCGCTCCTCGTCGGCAAGCGCCCGCGGACCCACGTGAGCACGACCGACCGGCTCGACGACGTCTACACGCCGCGACTCCCCGTCGACGCGCGCTGGGCGCATCATTTCGAGCCCACGGTCCTGGTCGAGCCCTCCGGCGAGCTGAATCCGAAGCTCGCCGAGGACGCCCTCGATACGCGCTTCCGGAACGCCGAGCGGGTCGCGAAGGTCGGTTCTGCGTGACGGGCGACGGGGCCGTTCGATACCACCAGCGACGCGCCCGTCCGCTGGGCGAGCGCCGCAAGGCCGCGTTCCTGATCGGACTCATGCACCTGGCGCCGCTCGTCGGGCTGTGGATCGGTCCGAACGCCCTCGACTGGCGGATCGTCGCGTGCGTCTACCCCTTCCAGGCGATCGGGATCGGCGTCTCGCTCCATCGCTACTTCGCGCATCGCTCTTTCAAGACGAGTCGTCCCTTCCAGTTCTTCCTGGCGCTCTGCTCGGCGTCGATCTTCGGCGATCCGGTCGGCTTCGCCGGCAAGCACCGGATCCACCATCAGCACGTCGACCGCGAGACCGACGTGCACACGCCGCTCCACGGCTGGTGGGCATGCTGGATGGGGAGTCTCCTCGACAGCGGCTACACCGAGGAAGAGATCCTCCGGCGGGTGGCGGACCTGCGCCGTTATCCCGAGCTCATGTGGATCCACCGGAACGCGAGGCTGCCCGGCCTCACGCTGATCGCGCTCGCGGCGCTCTTCGGGGGTGTGACGGCGGGGCTCGAAGCGGGCCTGGTCGCCGGGATCACGGGAGCGATCACCGCCGGGACCGTGGGCGTCTGTCTTCCGACGATCGTCGGCGTTCACCAGACGAGTGCGGTCAACTACTTCACCCACAAGTACGGCACGCAGCGCTTCGAGACCGGCGATCACTCGACGAACAACCTGCTCGTCGCGCTCGTCACCTGGGGAGAGGGGTGGCACAACAACCACCACCGCTACCCCCGGTCGGCGCGGGCCGGCTTCCTGTGGTGGGAGATCGACCCCTTCTTCTGGGTGATCTGGCTCTTCGAGCGCCTGGGCCTCGTCTGGGACGTCCGAAGGCCCCCCCTCGAGCTGACGAAGTCGCCGGCCGTCCGGGCGGAAGCCTCGACCGCCTGAAGCGCGCCTGCAGTCCGGGCGGAAGCCTCGACCGCCTGAAGCGCGCCGGCCGCTTCGGAAGGCGACGAAAGCGGGCCCGCCGTCGATGGCGGCCGCGTTTCCCGCTGGTCTAGGCTAGCTCCGCGTCATCTCCGACCGGGGTACCCATGAGCAGTGAAGGGCGGGCCGCGAGCGGCCTCATCGAAGCGCTGAACCGATTCTTCCGCGTCGTCGCAGGATTCTGCTTCGACTTCCGGTGGGGTGTGCTGGCGGCGTCGCTCGCCTTCGCGGTCGGCGCCGGCATGGTCGCCGAGGGCGTCGGCTTCGACGCGAGCTACGAGCACTACTTCTATCCCGGGGACACGACCTACCAGTCGTACGAGCAGTACCGCGACGACTTCGGCTCGGACGAGGTGGCCTACGTCGGATACGAGGTCGCGGGGCTCGAGCATGGCCCGTGGAACGTCGTGGCGATGGAGCGTCTCGTCCAGCTGACCGAGGCCCTCGAGGACGAGGTGCCCTTCATCTACGAGGTGACGACCCTCGCGAACGCCGAGCTGACCGTCGGCGACGAAGACGGGATCGAGATCACCAAGATCATCGACGACTGGCCGCTCACCCAGGCCGAGCTGCTCGAGCTTCGGGAGGCGTATCTCAAGAAGCCGATGCTCGTCGGCGGCATCATCGACGAGGACGCCGACTTCGGGGCGCTCATCCTCGAGATGGACCGGTCGAGCACGGATCCGCCCGACGAGATCCTCGCGCCGCCGGAGCAGCAGCCCTTCCCCGACGATCCGGGGAACTACGAGAACCTCTACCCGCAGGTCACCGACGCGAAGATCTTCGAGATCCTCGCTCGGCCCGAGTACGACGACTACGAGTTCTGGGCCTCCGGCGATGTCCCGATCAACGCCTACTTCAACCGGATCATCTTCGTCGAGCCCGACTTCCTGATGCAGATCGCGATGTTCGTAATCGCGATCATCCTCTGCCTCACGTTCCGCGAACGATCGTCGATCGCTCGGCAGTTCGGGTTCGCGGCGCTCTACGCCGGGGGGACCCTGGGTGCCCTCTACGGGGTCTCGCTGCTCGAGGCGCCGGCCCTGGCCGGGTTCGCCCTCACGCTCCCCCTCGCGATGCTGGTGGTCGCCTGGAGTCTCGCGATCGCGTGCAAGGCCTTCATCTCGGTGACGGCGCCGCTCGTGGTCGTCCAGCTGAGCGTGATCGCGACGGTCGCGTTCATGGCGCTGGTGGGTTGGGACATCTCCCTCGGATTCAGCGGGACGCCGACCCTGCTGACGGCGATCGGCGTCGCCCACTCCGTGCACGTCCTGTCGGAGTTCAAGACGAATCTCGCAGAGGGGCGCGCCCGGCGGACGGCGCTGGTGGAGACGATGGGGCTCGTCGGCATGCCCTGTCTGCTCACGAGCGTCACGACGGCGGTGGGTTTCGCCTCGATGAGCTTCGTACCGATCAAGAGCCTCGCGCAGGGCGGCGTCACCGACGCGGTCGGCGTCCTGCTCACGTTCGTGTTCTCGATGACGCTACTGATGTCACTGCTCTCGATCGACTGGCTCGAGGGATTCCGCTGGATCGCCGCGAAGGTACGCGGCCGCGAGGCGACGAGTGAGCCCGTCGTGGGCGCCGTCGATGCGTCGGCGAAGGGCGGGGACTGGATCAAGTCGGCCCTCGACTCCGTCGCTTCGCTCAACATCGCCCATACGAACCGGCTCCTCGCGATCTTCGCGGTCTTCCTCGTGACCTGCCTGATCGGAGCGACGCGAATCGAGGTGGACTCGAACTATCTGAAGGACTTCTGGCCAACGTCCTGGATGTACGTGAACACGGTCAAGGTCGACACGGAGATGGGCGGGACGACGAACGTCGTCTACCTCTTCGACGCCGGCGAGGACGACGCGATCAAGGAGCCCGCGGTCCTGCGTGAGATCGATCGTCTCCAGCAGAGCGCGAACCAGGAAGACTGGCTCGTCACCAAGACCTACTCGATCGTCGACATCGTGAAGGATCTGAACCAGGCCTTCCATGGCGACGATCCCGCCTACTACGCGATCCCCGAGACCCGAGAAGAGGTCGCGCAGTATCTCCTGCTCTACGAGAGCTCCGGCGGCGAGGAGGCCGAGGAGTACGTGACCTCCGACTACCGGCGAGCCAACGTCGAGCTCCGGCTCAAGATGGACCGCACGGCGGCCATGCAGGAGCTGATCCGCGGTCTCGACGCCGAGCTCGAGGACCCGCCCCTCGAGGAGACCACCGTCTCGCTCACCGGGATCGGCGCGCTCTGGCTGATCCTGATGGACTACATCGTGTCGAGCCAGATCCAGGGGCTCACGCTCGCCTTCAGCGTGATCACCCTCTTCATGGTCCTGCTCTTCCGCTCCTTCAAGATCGGCTTGATCTCGATGGTGCCGAACCTGGCGCCGGTCCTGCTCGCGCTCGGCGCGATGGGGTGGTCGGGGATCAGCCTCGACTACAACAAGGCCACGATCGCGGCGATCGCGCTCGGGATCTCCGTCGACGACACGATCCATCTCATGACGCGCTTCCACCACGAGTTCGGCATCCATCAGAACTATCGGAAGGCCCTCCGCGAAGCGCTCGGCGACGTCGGGCGTGCGCTCGTCATCACGTCGATCGCGCTCGTCCTGGGTTTCCTGGCGATGTCGTTCTCGGAGCTGCGGTCCCAGGCGTTCTACGGGCTGCTGCTGGCGAGCGCCCTCGTGACGGCGCTGATCGCGGACTTCTTCTTCATGCCGGCGCTCGTGCTGCGCTTCGAGCCCTTCGGACCGGAAGGGCAGGGGGCGGGCAGCGCCCGCACCGAGGAGCTCAGGGAGGCGGCCTGAACGTCTCACGGGTCGTGGCTCCGGGAGCCGGCTCGCGCCGGACGCGCGGTCCTGCCGGATCGACGCGCGGCGGTCTAGCATCGGGGCCGCGTCCCCCGTCTCCCGCCATGCGGCGCGCGCTCGCCGCACCGAGGTCCCCATGTCCGAACCCGTCCCCTCGACCTGTCTCCAGATCCTGAGCAACGCCCGCTCCGACGGCTTCATCGAGCTGAGCCTCGGCGAGGTCGACGTGCCGGCCCCCGGCGAGAACGAGGTCACGATCCGCGTCGAAGCGGCGCCGATCAATCCGTCGGATCTCGGCCTGCTCGTCGGCCCGGCCGACGTCTCCGCCGCCGTCGCCAAGGGCACGCCCGATCGCCCCGTGGTCGAGATCCCCGTCGACGAGCGCCTCCAGCGCGCGCTCGCGGCGCGACTCGACCAGGCGCTGCCAGTCGGCAACGAGGGCTCGGGTGTCGTCGTCGCGGCGGGGTCGGGGGAGGCCGCGCAGGCGCTGCTCGGGAAGGTCGTCGGCTTCATCGGCGGCGCGAGCTACTCGCAGTACCGGACGGTGCCCGTCGGGATGACCCTCGCGATGGAGGAGGAGACGACGCCGCGGGAAGCGGCCGCCTGCTTCGTGAATCCGCTCACCGCGCTGGGCATGGTCGAGACCATGAAGCGCGAAGGCCATACCGCGCTCGTCCACACGGCCGCGGCGTCGAATCTCGGACAGATGCTCCAGAAGATCTGTCTCGCCGACGGAATCGATCTCGTGAACATCGTGCGACGCGAGGAGCAGGCGGAGATCCTGCGCGGGATCGGGGCGAAGTACGTCGTCGACTCGAGCGCCGACGATTTCCGCGCGCAGCTGACCGACGCCCTCGCGGAGACCGGCGCGACGATCGCCTTCGACGCGACCGGCGGCGGCAAGCTCGGCGGACAGATCCTCGGCTGCATGGAAGCGGCGCTCAACCGGAGCGGCGGGGCCTACAGCCGCTACGGCTCGGACACGCACAAGCAGCTCTACATCTACGGTCGCCTCGATACGAGCCCGACCCAGGTCGGCTCCGACTTCGGCTTCGCCTGGGGGATCGGGGGCTGGCTGCTCACGCCCTTTCTCCAGAAGCTCGGCTCCGAAGCGGGCGCGCTCTACATGCGCGTCGCGAAGGAGATCAAGACGACCTTCGCGAGCCACTACACCGCGGAGGTCAGCCTGGCCGGTGCTCTCGACGTCGAGACGCTCCAGGCCTATCAGCTGAAGGCCACGGGCCAGAAGTACCTGATCGAGCCGCAGCGCGGTTGATCGAGGGACCCGGGGGTCCTGATTCCCAGAGGAGGGGAGAGATGCGCGTCCGAATCGCATTCGTCGTGTTCATGGTCCTCGCGGCGCTGGTCGTCGCGAGCAGCGCCCAGGCGTGGGGTCGCAAGGAGACCCAGGCCTACTACGGAGAGCTCCACCTGCACACGGCGCTCTCGACCGACGCCTGGTTCAACGGCACGCGGAAGCATCCCTACACCGCCTACCGCTTCGCGATGGGCGACCCGGTCACGCTGACGAACGGGGCGACGTGGGCCCTCTCCCGCCCCCTCGACTTCGTGGCGATCACCGACCATGCCGAGGCCTTCGGGGACCTCGCGCTCTGCCTGCGACCCGGCTCGGTCAGCTACGACACGCCGATGTGTGAAGCCATGCGGACTGGGAACGACCCCGTCCGGATGGGACAGGTCATCGGCGGCTGGAACGTCGACGGCGCCACGCGGATCCCCGAGGTCTGCGGTGAGGACGGTGCGCTGTGCATGGAGGAGGCGCGCTCGACGTGGCAGTCGCTGATCGATGCGGCGAATCGCGCCAACCGCCCGGGCGAGTTCACGGCGCTCGTCGGCTACGAATATTCTCCGGTCGCGCTCGGACCCGAGGGCGCGATCAAGGTCCACCGCAACGTGATCTTCCGGAGCGACGACGCGCCGGATCGGGCCTTCAGCTCCTACGACGGGACGATCGAGGACCTGTGGGCCTGGCTCGACGAGGAGTGCGCGCCGCCCTGCCAGGCGCTCACGATTCCCCACAACTCGAACGCGTCGTCGAGTCGGATCTTCTGGGAGGGCAAGAACTCCGACGGTTCACCGTGGTCGCAGCAAGTGCTCGAGCGCCGCGCCCGCCTCGAGCCCGTCGTCGAGATCTACCAGGGCAAAGGCTCGTCCGAGTGTCATCCGGGGCTCGGCCTGACCGACGAGGAGTGCGGCTTCGAGCAGTGGGTGCGCAACTGCGAGGAAGGTGAGCGCCTCGGCTGCGCCACGACCAGCGACATGGTTCGCGACACGGTGGTCCGTGGCCTGCGCGTCGAGGAAGAGCGAGGAATCAATCCCCACAAGCTCGGCTTCATCGGCAGCACCGACTCCCATCTCGGCACCCCGGGCGCCGTCGACGAGACGGACTACCAGGGGCAGCTCGGCAATCCCGACGACACGCCGGAAGAGCGTCTTTCCGGCGGCTTCGCAAGCTTCGACGTCGACCAGCTCGGTCAGGCGGGGAACGCGCCGGATGGCGGCTGGGGATTCATGGGGCCGACGAAGTTCAGCCCCGGTGGTCTCGCCGCGGTCTGGGCGACGGAGAACACCCGGGAAGGGATCTGGGACGCGCTGGCGCGCAAGGAGGCCTTCTCGACCAGCGGCCCGCGGATCCAGGTGCGTTTCTTCGGCGGGTTCGCGCTGCCCGAGGATGCCCACGAGCGTCGCAACGCCGTCGCGACGGGCTATCGCAAGGGCGTCCCGATGGGCGGGGATTTCTCGGACGCGCCCGAGGGCGCGGCGCCGCGTTTCCTGCTCTGGGCCGGCCATGACCCCGAGAGCGCCCGGCTCGGGAAGATCCAGGTCGTGAAGGGCTGGATCGAGAACGGCGAAGAGCGCGCGGCGGTCTACGACGTGGTCTGCTCGGACGGCGCGCAGCCGGATCCGACGACGCGCCGCTGCCCCGACAATGGCGCCGGGGTCGATCTCGCCACCTGCGCGCTGACCGGCGACGGCGGCGACGCCGAGCTCGCGACGACCTGGACGGACCCGGACTTCGATGCGAGCAAGCGCGCGGTCTACTACGCGCGCGTGCTCGAGAATCCGGTCTGCCGATGGAGCACCCACGACGCGATCAAGATCGGCGCCGAACGGTCTCCTTTCGTTCCTGCGACGATTCGTGAACGCGCCTGGACCTCCCCCATCTGGTATTCACCTTAGTCCCGGCCGCGCATAGCACGCCGCTTTCGACGCCTTCTCCCTGCGCGATCCTCGACGTACAGGAGTACGCCTGCGGTCGCTCCGGTCCGAGGTCGTCGAAATCGACGCACTCTGCACGGCCTTGTGCTGGGTTGGGTAGAGCTAATTGGCGTCGCTGAGGGGCAGCGTCTCGCGGAGCTCGCGCTTGAGGAACTTGCCGGAGGCGTTGCGGGGGAGGGGTTCGGGGACGAGCCAGACGTAGCGCGGGAGCTTGTGGGCCGCGATCTTCGCGCCGGCGTGGGCGCGGAGGTCGTCGGCGGACGCCTGACCGCCCTCGCGGAGGAAGACGGCGGCGCCGACCTCTTCGCCCAGACGATCGTCGGGGACGCCGAAGACGGCGCACTCGGCGACCTCGTCGTGGTCGAAGATCGCGGCCTCGACCTCGGCGCAGTAGACGTTCTCGCCGCCGCGCAGGACCATGTCCTTCTTGCGATCGACGATGTGGACGAAGCCGTCCTCGTCGATGCGTGCCACGTCGCCCGTGTGGAGCCAGCCGTCGGTGATCGTCTCGGCGGTCGCATCGGGGCGGTTCAGGTAGCCCTTGATGACCGGGGCCCCGCGGACCCAGAGCTCGCCGGGCTCGCCTTCGGGCACGTCGTTGCCTTCGTCGTCGACGAGGCGGGTCTCGAAGGTCGGAAGCGCCGGTCCGCAGCTGGTGGGCCGCTCGACGAACGCGTCGGCGCTCGTCATCGTGATCACGCCGCAGGTCTCGGTCATCCCGTAGCCCGTGCCCGGTCGCGCCGTCTTCGACGTCTTGTCGATCTTCTCGACCAGATCCGGCTGGAGCGGAGCGCCGCCGCCGCCGAGGGCCTTGAGCGACGACGTGTCGGTCTTCTCGAAGTCGGGATGCTGGACGAGCTCCCGGGCCATCGTCGGGACACCGCTCATCGACGTGATCCGCTCCCGCTCGATCAGCTGGAGCGCCTCCGCGGGATCCCACTTGTACATGTGGACGAGCTTGCCGCCCGAAGCGGTCATGCCGTGGGCCACGCAGTTGTTCGCCGTGACGTGGAAGAGGGGCGTCGTGACGAGCGCCGCCGCCTGTCCCACGGCCGCGCTCTCGGAGCTCTCCGGCGGCGGTCCGCCGGCGGCCTTGGCGCCCTTCAGGCAGGTCTCCCAGAATGCCATGTTCATCAGGTTGTGGGCACAGCCACGGTGGGTGAGCTGCGCGCCCTTCGGACGACCGGTCGTGCCGCTCGTGTAGAAGATGCAGGCGTCGTCATCGGGGTCGATCGTGACGTCGGGGAGCGTACCCACGGCTCCGATCACGTCCTGCCACGGGATGACGTCGTCCGTCGGGTTCGCCAGGCGAACGCCGACGACCGGGGTGTCGGCGTAGTCGCTCCGGATCTCCGTGAAGCGGTCGAGTCGTTCCTGGTCGAGGATCAGCACGGAGGGAGCCGCGTCTTCGAGCGCGTAGCGCATCTCGTCGGCGACCCACCACGCGTTCATGCCGATCACGCGGATGCCGGTCGCGACGCACGCCCAGTAGGTCAGCATCCACTCCGGGTAGTTGCGCATCGCGATCGCGACCGAGTCCCCTCGAGCGACGCCGCGGTCCGCCAGCCAGGCGGCGATCCGACCGACGTCGCGGTGGGCGTCCGCGTACGTCCAGCGCTCGGCTCCATAGACGAGATAGTCGTTCGCCGCATGGTCCGCGGTGGCGAGCCAGATGGCCCGGAGGTCCGGGGGCGCATGCTTGTAGGTCCGGAGCGAGACGCCGCGCACCGTCTGCGGGACCACCTCGAAGGGGGCGCCTTCAGCGGTCAGGGCCTGACGCGTGGCGGTGATTCGGGCGGCGAGGGAGTCGGACGTGGGGGGAGTCATGGGGCGCCTCGGAGCTCTTGGTCGATCGGGCGCGAAGCATAGCTGGAAGCGCCGTCCGGGCGGGATGGAAAACCAGGACCGTTGCGCGATCCTCGGTCACCAGGAGAAGCGATGCCCCCCGACTTCCAGAAGCCCCGCGCGCCGGTCCTGATCGACCGCGCCTATTCCGATCCCGACGCCGTTCGTGCCCTGGTCCGGCGCGGCGGGCCCTACTGGCCGACGATCCGCTACGTCGCGAGCGCCACCGAGCTCGCGGCCTACGGGGGCGAGCCGGCGAAGCTCAAGGTCGTCCCGTGGTTCCGATCGGACTGGGCCTACGGCGAGGTCCGGGTGGACGGGGCCGAAGCGATCCTGCACAACGCGCCCTTCATCCGGGCCGCCCACGCGCTCTTCGACGCCGAGGTCGTCCGCCCGCAGATCGTCTACGTGAACGCGATGGGGCCGATGGGCGCCGGTCCGGCTCACATCGACGTGCCCGCCTTCCGCGGGATCGATCGCACGGAATATCCGGTGACCTTCCTCCACCTGATGCACCGCTCCGGACTCTTCGAGTCCCACCGGATCGACATCGCGACCGCCGTGTCGTGGTTCTACGCCGGCGAGCGAGGCGAGTTCGAGTACTGGGCGAACGGCGTCGGCGAGGCGCCCTCCCGGATCGAAGGGTCCCTCGACAATCGGGCCGTCGTCGGAGACAACGAGGTCATGTTCCACCGCGTGGCCCCGATCGGCGCCGACGGTCCGCCGCTCATCGAGGACGCGACGATCGACGTGGAGCTCGTCCCCGACGCCGCGAGCTCGGACTGGATCGCCGTCGACGAGGGGCGCGAGCTGCTGCGCTATCCGGATCACGACGTGCGCATCTCGATCTCCTGGAAGGCGGAGGTCTTCGTCGACGCCGAAGCCGCGCGGGTCCGCGAACAGCACCTCGACGACCTCCTCTTCGACGACGTGGTGGACAGACTCTGCGCGGACCTCGCCGCGCGCGGACATGCCATCGACCGGCCGGAGGACGCGCTCCGGGACGAAGTCTTCATCGCGCTGCTGAACGAGGCCTACCCCGTTCCCCAACCGGCGCTCTGATCGCGCCGCCCCGGAGACCGCAGACCATGGTTGAGAGTAGTGGCATGCCGATCGAGCTCGGGGGGGCGGCGACCGGCCCCTTCGCCGGAATCCGCGTCGTCGATCTCTCGACGATCGTGTCGGGTCCGCTCTGCGGACAGATCCTCGGCGATCTCGGCGCCGACGTGATCAAGATCGAGACGCCGATCGGCGACTCGTCGCGCTACATGGGCGGCGAGCGCAAGGGCGACTTCACCGGCTTCTTCGCCCAGATGAATCGCAACAAGCGGAGCGTGGTCCTCGACCTCAAGACCGAGGCCGGCGTCGACGCGTTCAAGCGGCTGGCGAAGACCGCCGACGTGGTCCTCGAGAATTTCCGCCCGGGCGTGATGGAACGACTCGGGATCGGCTACGAGACGCTCCGGGCGGACAACCCGCGCCTGGTCTACGGCGCGATCAGCGGCTTCGGCGCTCTCGGGCCCTACGCGGCGCAGCCCGCCTACGACATGGTGATCCAGGCGCTGTCCGGGATCGCCGACATGATCGGCGAGCCGGATGCCCCGAAGCTCGTGAGCAACCTGCTCGCGGACAAGACCGCAGGACTGTCGGCGGCCTACGCCGTTGCGGCCGCGCTCTTCGCCCGGGAGCGGACCGGCGAGGGACAGAAGGTCGATCTGCCGATGTTCGACGCGTTCTCCGCGTTCCTCCACATCGACCGGATCGGCGCGGACGCCTTCGGCGCGCCCGCCGCCGACATCTCCGCGGTCGGCGAGCTGCTCTTCCGACCCTGGGAGACGTTGGATGGCAAGGTCGTCGTCCTGATGATCGAGGATCACCAGTGGCAGGCGGTCTGCCGGATCATCGGTCATCCCGAGATGGGCGAGGATCCGCGCTTCCGGACGATCGTCGACCGGTTCGTGAACGCCGCCGAGCTGATCGCCTTCCTCTCGGAGGAGGTCGGGAAGCGCACGACCGCCGAGATCGTCGCCGGTGCCCACGCCGAGGGCACGCCCCTCGCACCGATCCACGACCAGGCGAGCTTCCTCTCGGATCCGCAGGTGCAGGCGAGTGGGATCGTCTTCCCGCTCGATCACGAGGAGGTCGGACCGATTCCGGCGCTTCGCCAACCGGCCCGTTTCTCGGGGACTCCGGCGAACGTCCGACGGGCCTCACCGGCGCTCGGGCAACACACCGAAGAGGTGCTGCGCGAGGCGGGCCTCTCAGACGACGAGATCGCATCGGTCCGCGGCCAGGGTTGAGCGCTCCCTAGGGCTCGATCACGACCTTCAGGGACTCCGACTCGCTTCGCGCGAACGCGAAGGCCTCCGCCGCCGCGTCGAGCGGGAAGCGATGGGTGTTCACGATCTCGGCGATGCGCGGGTCGCGACCGAGAAGCGTCGCGGCGGCGTCGACGTCGCGGCCGGTCGCGCTGTGCCCGTAGAAGGCGCCGAAGACCACGGTCAGCTCCTTCACGAACGCCGTCGTGAAGTTCCAGGTCTTGGGCGTGTAGTAGCCGGCGACGAGAGCGAGGGTTCCACCCGGACGCGCCCACTCGGCGGCCTTGTGGATCGAGTCCTCGGAGCCGTCGGCCTCGATCACCAGGTCGTACTGGCCGCTGGGCTCGACGCCGGCGCCGAGGCGTGCGGCGGCTTCCCGCTGGAACGCGCGATCGCCGTCGAAGTCGACACGCTCGCCCCCGCGCGCAATCGCCGCGGCCACCGCCAGGATCCCGAAGCCGGACTGGTTCGCGCCGACGACGAGGACGCGCGTGCGGCCGGTCGCGCGGGTCAGGTCGAGGGTGTGGAGGTGGATGGCGAGGGGCTCGATCAGGTTCGCGCCGTTCCTCGCGTCGAGGCCGCGCGGCAGGGGAACGATCGAGCTCGGGGGGACGATGACTTCGTCCGCCATGCCGCCGTCCTGTCCGATCCCGATCAGGCGGGTGTAGCCTTCGACGCACCAGACGGAATCCCCGTTGCGGCAGAGCTCGCAGTGGCCGCAGGGCACCGTCGGCTGCACGCCGACCGGTGTGCCGTCGTCGAGGACGCCGGCGAACTCGTGGCCGATCGTGAACGGAAGCGGCCCCATGGCCGTGAGGTTGAGATCCGTCTGGCAGATCCCGATCGACTGGACCTTGATCCGCACGCCGTCTCCCGACGGGCGCGGAAGGTCGACGATCTCGACTCCGTTCTCGGTTCGGCGGACGCCTCGCACGGGTGTGCTCCTCCTTCGGTTCCTCGAAGGAGTGAACGCCACGCGCCGCCACCGCGCAATCGCGCGACAGCTAGGCGCCCGACTCGGCGGGCAATGCGAACCACCAGGCGAGGGCGATCCAGAGCAGCGGTGCCAGGAGAGTGATCGGTCTCATGCCGTCCCTTCCTTCTCGGACCGGTCGAGCGCCGCGGCCATCACGTCCGCGATCTCCCATCCCCATCGGCCCAGGCTGAACCCTCCGAGCGGAGTGCGGTCGAAGCCCGGGAAGAAGAGCGTCGGGTCGACGCTGGACCGGCAGCGTCCGTCGGTCCTGGGATAGGCCGCGTAGCCGAGTGCCGGCGCGAGCAGCATCTCGTCGGCGATGAACTCCTCGAGGCCGGGTTCGTAGCCCGTCGCGAGGATCACGTCGTCGAACGCCTCGACGCGGTCGCCGAGCGCGACGCCGTCGGATCGGAAGCCGTTGATGGGGCGCTCGTTCCCGTCGATCACGCGCACGTCGCCCCGCTTGATCGCGGAGATCGTGCCCTGGTCGAAGGTCGGAATCCGGTTGTTCAGGTAGGTGTCCATGAAGGGGCCGACCTCGGGACGCTGGATCCCGTACTTCGAGAGGTCCACCGCGAGTCGGCCCACGATTCCATCGCGCATTCGGGCCATCTTCTCGAACTGAGGGTCACCGACGGAGATCCGGTGGGCCTCGTCGTTCGCATTGTCGCTCATGACGCCCAGGAAACGGAGCACACGGAAGAGGCGGCCCATGCGCTTCAGCGGAATGAAGTGGCGCGGCGCGCGGACCCACATGGCGACGTCTCGCGCTCCGCCCTCGCTCAGGTCGAGGGCGATCTCGGCTGCCGAGTTGCCGCTCCCCACGACCAGAACGCGATGGCCAGCGAAGGGCTTCGAGTTGGCGTACGCGTGGCTGTGGAGGACGCAACCTTCGAAGGCGTCGATCCCCGGAATCTCCGGGACGTGCGGGATCCGGTTCATGGCCGTCGCGACGGCGACGAAACGCGCTCGAATCGATCCTCGATTCGTCTGCAGCTCCCAGGTCGCCTCTTCGTCGGGGCGGTCGACACGCGTCACGTTCGTGTCGAAGTGGATGTGCGGGACGAGACCGTGCTGCCTGGCGTAGCGCCCCAGATAGTCGACGACGTCGTTCCTCGACAGGAACATCGGGTAGTCGGCGCGCAGGCCACCGTCGTGGGGCATGTCGTGGAACGCGGAGTGGAGATGGAGACGCTCGTAGGTCGTCGACCAGAAGAAGCCGGCGCGGTCGCCCCTCTCGAACAGGACGAAGTTCTCGATCCCCTGGGCGCGCAACCCCGCGCCGGTGCCGAGACCGGCGAAGCCGGCTCCGATGATCGCAACGTCGACGATTTCGCTCATGAATCGACCTCGGATGGGGCGTCAGGCCGGGGGGAGCTGGATCGGAGCACCCATGGTGCCGTGGCGGACTTCGCCTCGACTCACCTCCGTGTCCAGCTCTCCCCCGGGCAGGGTCAGATGCGGAGCGGTCCGGGCACCATGGCCGGTGCGGGTCCGTCCGCGAAGCAGGCGACGTTTCGAACGAGGCGCAGGATGGCTTTGTTGACGTCGTCGGCGGTGGGGCAGATCTCACCGAAGGCGACGTGATGGAGATCGCCGGCGGCCTCGAGCAGCAGGCCTTCGGGGTCGATCGCGACCACACGCGCTCCGGTTCCGTCCCGCTCGACGATCTCCCAGACGAGAGCCTCGATGACCGGCGCGTGGAACAGGTTCAGGTGGTCGACGAGCGCGGACTCTTCGGCGAGGCCCGGCGCGTCGTCGAGCAGCCACTCCGAGGCGAGGAAGGCATGCGGTCCGGCGTCCACGCAGTTCCACACGATCACGTCGGGGTCCAGGCACCACTTCATGTCGAAGCCGGGATGGAGCGCACGCCAGCGGTCGGCGTCGTTCTCGTCGTGGTGCGATCGCACACGGCCTTCGATCACCGCGAAGCAACGCTTGGTTCCGAGCCAGAGGCGGGTCGCGCGGCGTGGGCGCGCAACGACGGGGACGTCGTTGCCGAACAGGACCGAGCCGTCCTGCGTGAAGGCGATCGCGACCGTCTCTTCGACGTTCGTGCCTTCGATGGACGCGATCGCGAAACGCTGCGTGCGGGCGAAGGCGCGCGCCGTGCTAGCGGGAGTAGAACTCGACGACATATTGCTCCTCGCAGATCACCGGGATCTCGGTGCGTTCGGGTAGACGGGTCAGGGTCGCCTTCAGCTCGTCGAGATCGCGCTCGAGATAGCCGGGCGGCGAATAGGCGGCGTGCTCCATGTCGAACATCTGCAGGGAGCGGCTCTTCTCTCGGATGCGCAGGGTGTCGCCGGGCAGGAGCGACTGGGACACCGTGCGTACGCGGCGGCCGTTCAGCTCGATGTGCCCGTGGGCGACGACCTGCCGCGCGGCGAAGATCGAGGCGACGAAGCCGCTGCGGTAGACGAGCGCGTCGAGGCGGCGCTCGAGGAGGCAGATCAGGTTCTCGCCGGTCCGGCCCTTCTGCCGGCTCGCGCGCGAGAAGGTCCGGCGCATCTGCTTCTCGGACACGTTGTACTGGAAGCGCAGGCGCTGCTTCTCGAGCAGCTGCAGGCCGTAGTCCGAAAGGCGTCGCTCGGCACGGCCCTGCCGTGTGGTCGACTTCCGCTCGATCAGGCGCTGGGCCTTCGGCGTGAGGGCGACGCCGAGCTGGCGGCTGAGCTTGACCCTGGGACCGTTGAATCGCATCGGGGGGAGCGCCTTGTTTCCGTGCCGCCTCGGGCGGGGACCGAGGCGGTGAGCTCGTTTCGGGGAGGGCCGGTTGGGCCGCGTCCGAGCTGGCGGGGACTCCGTGAAGGGTCGAGCTCGCTGGGAGATGGAAGAATACGAAATTGAAAATCATTTTCAATTAGTGAAGGGCAAAAAAAGCGCCGCCTGCGCCGGAGGGGCGGGGCGGCTGAAGCCGAGCCTGGAAAAAAGGAGCTAGTTCAATCGCTTGCGCCAGGTATCCGCCGCGTCGCGGACCGCCTCACGGGCCGAACCGTGGCGTCGGACGCGCTTCACGCCGTCGCCGCGCTCGTCCTCGAGGAGATAGTCCTTCGGCGACCGGGGATCGTTGCGGACGTGAAGGGTTCGACCCTTCTCGCGGTCGCGAAGTCGGACGCTGAAAGCCAGGGGACGCAGGGCCATCTCGGAATCTCCTCCGGCGCGTCGAGATCGGGTGCGCGCCGCTGAGGACCGTTTCGGCCGCGGTCGGTTTTTCTTGAGGCTTTCTCGCGACTTGGGGCGCGATTTGCGCGAGAAAGAGGGGGTGTCCCCGCGATTCACTCCTCGTCCCGGCGGTTCGGGGCTGGATCGGCCATCCTCCCGCGCCATGCAGACCCCGAAGATCGGACAGGCCCCCGCGGACGACCTCGTCGACCTCGCTCAGCGTGTTCGGGACGTCGCGAACGAGCTGCTTCGCATCCACGAGGGCGACCATGCGCACGTGGCCGAGGCACGCGAGACCCTCGACGAGGCGGTGGCGAAGCTCGGCGCGATCGCGAGCCGACACGAGGCACCGCGTGCGGTCGAGGCCGTCGAGAAGGAGGGCACGCGGCCCTACTACTTTCCCGGCGCCCTCGCGCCGCGGGTCCACGTCGCGCATCCGTGGATGACCGCCGAGGAGATGCCGGAGGGACGCCGCGGGCGCGTGCGCTTCGACCTGATTCACGAGGGGCCGCCCGGGTGCGCCCACGGCGGCCACGTCGCCTGGTTCTTCGACCAGGCCTTCGGTCATCACGTCGTCGCGCAGCAGATCGGCGGCCCGACCCATCGGCTCGAGGTCGTCTACCGACGGCTCACGCCGCTTCAGACCGAGCTCGACTACGAGATCCGCACGGACCGCGTCGACGGGCGCAAGATCTTCGCGGATGGCGTGCTCCGGCACGGAGACGACGTCGTCGCCGAAGCGAAGGCGCTCTTCGTCGCGCCGAAGGCGGGATTCGAGATGACCAAGGACGGGATGACCCGGAGCGACTAGCGCGGGTCAGTCGTCCCGCGGCGGGGCCGAAGGGTCGAGGGCCGGATTGCTTCCCTCGAGGATCGCGTCGAAGCGCGAACGGAGCCGGGCATCGGCATTGTCGTGGGTGAAGATCCAGAAGCGCTGCTCGCGGATCGAGTTCAGGACGCGCTCCGCGACGTCTTCCGCGGGAACGGCGATCGCCTTCAGCGCATCCGTGGCGTCGCCCGTCCAGCCGCCCGCCATCGCCCGCGGCGGCGGCGCATCGTCGCGGCGCAGCGCCTCGGGACGATTGCGGTCCGACTGCGTGATGCCCGTCGCGACGTAGCCGGGGCACAGGACCGAGACGCCCACCGGCGTGTCCACGAGCTCCTGGTACAGGGTCTCGGCGAGAGCGACGGTGCCGTGCTTGGACATCTGGTAGGCGGCGTTGCCCGGGACGACGGTCAGGCCGGACATCGACCCGGTGATCACGACGTGGGCCGGCTCGCCGGCTTCGAGCATCCGCGGCACGAAGCTCCTCACGCAGTGGATCGGCCCCCAGAGATTCACGCCGAAGACCCAGGCGAAGTCCTCGAGCGGGCGCTCCCAGGCGGGGCCGACCTCCTGCATGACGCCCGCGTTCGCGAAGACGAGCTGGACGCCGCCGAAGCGCGCGACGGCGGCCTCGGCCAGCGCCTCGACCGCGTCGGCGTTCGACACGTCGGTCACGACGCCGATCGCTTCCGCGCCGTCGGTTTCGAGCTCGGCGACGGCCTTCGCGAGGGCCGCTTCCTCGACGTCCGAGAGGACGAGGCGCACGCCCTCGCGAGCGAGGCGGTCGCAGAGGGCGCGCCCGATTCCACTGGCGGCACCGGTCACGACGGCGACGCGATTTTCGAGATCCTTCATCGGAGGCTCCGTTCAGGTCGTGGGGAGATGGGTCAGGGAGCGGACAGGACGCGTAGGATGACGTGCATCCAGACGGGGATCACGAGGACCCAGTAGGCGGCCATCCAGGTCACCCCGATGATTCCGCCCCAGGCCTCGCTCGACGTGGCGCGCTCGCGCACGAAGAGCGTCGCACGCACGCGTTGCGAGATCGAGGTGTCCCCGCCGCCCGGAGCGGGATCTCGTTCCTGCTCCCGCGCTTCCCGAACCAGGAAGCGCAGGTGGAACAGCTGCCAGGGCAGGTAGCCCGCACCGAAGACCAGCGCGAGGACGAGCAGACTACGGGTCCCGGCATCCGTCGGGTCGTCGAAGAAGAGCCAGCCCGCGCCGACGGTGTGGCCGGCGAAGAGCACGAGCCAGCCGATCTCCTCGTAGACGTAGAGCCGGTAGCGGTCGGTCAGGATCGCGGTCCAGACGAAGCCCTGGGAGATCGTCGCAGCGGCGACCATGAAGATCGCGATCGCCTGAACGCCAGGACGACCGGTCGGGTCGAGACGCATCAGGGCGACGGCGAAGAACGAGACGTACGCGACCTCGGAGAAGGTCGCGAGGACACGGGTCACGAACGCGGAGGAAAGGACCGTGTCGTGGAGGACGACGTTGCCTTCGTAGCGGTTGGGGAGGCAGCATCGCCACGCGGAAACGGCGAAGAGGATCGCGCCGGGGATCACGAGAAGCGGGTCGCGTCGGTCGGCCGGGATCGAGAGTGCGTGGATCAGGAATGCGACGTTCGTGATCGTGCCGAGCTTCAGCGCGTGGAGGAAGGGCGTGAGGTCGGCGTTCATCTGGCTTCGACGTCCCTTCCCCGCGTCGCCTCGGGCGGTGCGAATCGCGGTCGCGCCGACCGGCTCGCCCGATGCGAATCGCCGATGCTAGCCCGCGCGCGTTCAGGTCGCGTCTCGAGGGACCCCGATGGCGGGTCGGCAGTCTCGTCGCTACTGATGGACGCATGGTGAGCCTTCCGGTCCCGCCGCCGCTTCGCCCCTTCGTGTCGAGTCTCTGGGCCTCGACCGGCGAGACGCGGCATCCGAGGGGGACCACGGTGGAGCGGATGCTTCCGACCGGATCGATGCACCTGGTGATCCGCCTGGATCCGGCGCCGCTGCGGATCCTCGAAGACGGGCGGCGGCAGGCGCTTCCCTTCGCCCTCGTCGGGGGAGCGCGGGCGGCGCCGTACCTGAAGGACGTGGCGACGCCGGTCGCGTCCGTGGGGGCGATGCTTCGGCCGGGTGCGGCCGCCGCGTTCTTCGGCGAGTCCGCCGAAGCGCTCGCGGAGAAGCACACGCCTCTCGAAGCGTTGTGGGGACGCGACGTCGACCGGATCGCGAACCGGTTGATCGATCTGCCCGGACCGCGCGCGCGGCTCGAGGCATTCGCCGACGAGCTTCGGGCGCGGTCGCCACGCGTGCGCGGGGTCCATCCGGCGATCGCCCTCGCCCTCGAAGCAGTCGGGCGCGACGTGGTGCGGGTGGAGGACCTGTCGAAGCTGGCAGGCGTCGGTCCGCGCCGCTTCGGCCGCCTCTTTCGCGAGGACGTCGGCCTCGCGCCGAAGCGCTGGCTTCGCCTGCGCCGGTTCCAGCGGACCCTCGGGCTCGCGTCGCGCGCAGAGATCGATTGGGCGCGGGCTGCCGTCGATCTCGGATACGCGGACCAGCCTCATCTGGCCCGCGAGTTCCGCGCCTTCTCCGGACTCACGCTGGGCGAGTACCGCCGTCGAGCGCCGTGGTCGGCGAATCACGTGCCGGAGGGCGCGGACCTCGACCGATGAGTCCCGCTCGCGGCCCATCGGGGGTGCCGATTTCTTCAAGACGCGAGGCCGCCGATTCGGCGACCCTCGAAACGAATCGATCCCCCGGGAGGCCTCTCCATGTCCGGCATTCACGAAGTCTTCGCGTATCTGCGCGTGTCCGATGCGACCCGCGCGATCGACTACTACCGCGACGCGTTCGATGCGACCGAGAAGTTCCGTCTCGTCGAGCCGAGCGGCCGAATCGGTCACGCCGAGCTCGATCTCGGCGGAACGACGCTCATGCTCTCCGACGAGTATCCCGAGGCAGGCATCCAGGGCCCCGAGGCGATCGGCGGGACGTCCGTCACGATCCATCTCCATGTCGACGACGCCGACGCGGTCCTCGCCCGGGCCGAGAAGGCGGGCGGCGAGATCATCCGGCCCCCGGCCGATCAGTTCTACGGCGAGCGTTCCGGGACCGTGCGGGATCCCTTCGGTCACGAGTGGAACGTCGGCCATGAGATCGAGGCGGTGACGCCCGAGGAGATGCAGCGTCGCTACGACGCGATGTTCGATGGGTAGCAGGCGGAATCGGGCGTCGTCGGCCGAGACGATCGGGCTAGACTCCGGGCCGCGATCACGCGCCACGCCCGGAGGACCCCGCCATGCCGATCTCGCTCGAAGAACTCGACCTGACCGACTCCGATCTCTATCGCCAGGGCTTCCCCCACGAGATCTTCCAGCAGCTTCGGGACGAGGCGCCGGTGTGGCGGCATCCCGAAACGTCGGGCTTCGCCGAGACCGGAGGAGAAGGCTTCACCGTCCTCTCGCGCTACGAAGACATCCAGGCGGCGAACCGCGACCCGGAGCTCTTCCTGTCGTGCAAGGGGCCGGGACTCGGCTACGAAGGCAGCGGGCTCATGTTGACCGACATGGACGGCGCAGCCCATCTCCGCCAGCGCAAGCTGATCAGCGCCGGCTTCACGCCGCGCATGACGCGTCGCCTCGAAGGGCTCGCTCGGGAGTGGGCCACGAAGATCGTCGACGACGCGATCGAGAAGGAGACCGTCGAGTTCGTCCAGGACGTCGCGTATCAGCTGCCGATGCACATGATCGCGGACATCCTGGGGATCCCGCTCGAAGAGCGGGACTGGCTCTTCAAGACGACGAACGACATGCTGCTCTGCATCGATCCCGAGTACCCGGTTCCCGAGTCCGATCGTGAGGGACTTGCGACGCAGGTCTTCGCCTACGGGCACGAGATCCTCGGACGGAAGCGCGAGAATGCGACCGACGACGTGCTTTCGCTGCTCGCGACGGTCTCGGACGACCAGGGGCCGCTCAACGACCTCGAGCTCGAGGCGTTCTTCATGCTCCTGACGGTCGCGGGAAGCGAGACGACTCGGAACGCGATCTCGAGCGGACTCCAGAAACTCCTGACCGAGCCCGAGCAGCTCGCCGCGCTGCGGAGCGATCCATCGCTCATGAAGGGCGCGACCGAGGAGATCATCCGCTGGACCTCGCCGGTCGCCTACTTCAAGCGCATGGTCGCGCGGGAGACCGAGATCGCGGGCGTTCCCCTCGTCGAGGGCGAACGCGTCACGCTCTGGTATCCCTCCGCGAATCGCGACGAGCGCGCCTTCGAGGATCCCTCCCGCTTCGACGTCCGGCGCAAGAAGAACGAGCACGTCGCCTTCGGCGGCGGCGGACCGCACTTCTGTCTCGGGGCCCACCTGGCGCGCCGTGAGATCATGATCCTCTTCGAAGAGCTCCTCTCCCGGACGGCGGACATCGAGCTGGTCGGGGACCCGACCTACAGTGTGCTCGGGATCGGCAATCCGATCCTGCTCTCGCTCGGGAAGCTGCCGGTCCGACTCAAGGCGGCCTGAGCCCACGGCGACGAACGCTGCGATCGCGTCCTTCGCGCGACCGCCCCGCTCGTTTCAGCTCGTCGAGGTCGGCCGAGGTGACCGGGCGCAGCTCCCGTCGACGGTCGGTGCGCCGCGGACGGTCTCGATGATCGGTGCCCATGCGTCGAGGAGCGCCTCGACTTCGGCGGCGTCGCCGAGCCACAGGAGGTCGCCGGGGTCGGGGGCGGTGCGGAGCGGTCGCGGCGCGATCCGGCGACCCAGCGCTGCCAGAAGGGCGGGCGCCTCCAGCGCGGCCCCGGTCGCGATGAACAGGTCGACCGGCAGGGCCGTGAGACCGTCCTCGTCCACGATCCGCGTCGGCGTCTCGCCGCCGTGGGTCGCGGATTCGGCACCGAGCAGCTGCACGAGATCGGTCTCGAAGCTGTGTCCGCCCGCGAGGGTGAGCGGGGCGGTGTCGACGATGACGACCACGCAGGGGCGTCTCGCTCCGAGGTAGGCGGTCGACCGCGCGGCAAGCGGGCGATGGAGCCGGCGGATCAGGCGTTCCGCGTGCTCCCCGCGTCCTGTCGACGTCGCGGCTTCTCGGATCAGCGCGTACGCCTCTTCGATCTGGTGAACGTCGATCACGAGCGGTGTCGGCGAAGGCGGAGTCGGTGACGGGCGCAGCGACGGCGGCGTGTCGACATCGAAGAGGACGAGCGTCGGCGGAGCGTTCGACGGGGGCGATCCGCCCAGCAGGTCGAGCAGACGTTCCGCCTTCGATCCGACGGCGGCGATGGTCGCTGGCTCGTCCGGCGATACGGTCTCCGTCCGCTGATCGCAGGCGATCGTCCACGTAGACGCCACGAGGGCGAGCACGGGGGGGAGAACGCGTCCGATCGGAAAAGTCGCCGGCATCACTGCGGACTATGGCATGATGCGGCCATGGCGAGCCGACTGAGAGATCACGTCCGCGTTCCCTCCGTGCTCGACGCGGCCCGACTGGCCGTGTTGTGGGTCGCGCTCCTCGCGCCAGCGCACGTCCACGCGAAAGCACACCTGTGGCGAATCTCCGAGGTGTACAGCAATGCCGACGGCACGATCCAGTTCATCGAGCTGAACGAGTGCTGCGGGAGCAACCAGGAACGCAATCTCGACGTCACCTCGATCACCAGCAACGCGAACACCTATCTGTTTCCGAACGATCTCCCGCTGTTCCCATTCACCGCGTTCGCCTACGTGCTGATCGCCACTGCCGACTTCGCCGCGCTTCCCGGAGCGCCGACACCCGACTACATCATCCCCGATAATTTCTTCGACCCGTCGGGCGACCTGGTGACCTATGTCGGTGGCCTCGACGAGATGGTCCTTCCGCCCGGCGCCCTGCCGACCGACGGGACCACCTCCCTGCATCGCGACATCAATACGGGTGTTCTCACTCCCGGGCCGAACTCGCCGACCAACTTTTCCGGCGTGATGGGGTCCGTGAGTCTGCCGAGTGCGGTCCCCGGCGTGGCGCCCTGGCTCCTGGCGCCGATGCTCGTCGGGGCGAGCGGGTGGACGGTGCTGCGAAGGCGGAACCGCCGAGACGGGTGAGCCTGGCTACTCAGATCGGGGGATCCGGCGCGCGCACGAACCGCTCGGAGAGCGTGACCAGCCACGCGTGTACGACCGGGACGACGACGAGGGTGAAGATCGTCGAGAAGAGCAGGCCCCCGACGACGGCGACGCCGATCGCCTGACGACTCTCCGCGCCGGCGCCGCTCGCGAGCACGAGGGGCAGGCTGCCGAGGACCGAGGTCGTGCTCGTCATCAGGATGGGGCGGAAGCGCGTGTGACCCGCCGCGCGGAGCGCGTCCTGGAGCGAGGCGCCCCGGGCGCGCTCCTGGTTGGCGAAGTCGACGAGCAGGATCGCGTTCTTCGTGACCAGGCCGATCAGGAGGATCATCCCGATCTGGCTGTAGAGATTCAGCGATTGCGGGGCGCTGTAGAAGCCCTTCTCGTGGAGCTCGTTGAAGAGCCACAGCGCGAAGAGCGCGCCGAGCGTCGAGAGCGGAACCGAGAAGAGCACCGTCAGCGGGTGGAGGAAGCTCTCGAACTGGGCCGCCAGCACGAGGTAGATGATCACGAGGGCGAGGCCGAAGGTGATCAGGACCTGCTGGGACGATTCGCGGTACTCCTTCGCGTTCCCGCGCAGGTCGCGCGTGAACCCGGGCGGAAGGGTCTCGTCGAAGATCGCTTCGAGGCGCTGCAGCGTGTCCTCGAGGTCCGCCCCCTGGAGCAGGCTCGCGGAGAAGGTGGCGGAGCGGCGCAGTCCGTAGTGGTTGAGCGTGCTCGGCCCGATCCCCGCCTTCGGCTCGATCAGCGAGGAGAGCGGGATCATCGCACCGCTTGCCGACCGGACGTGGATCTCGCCGAGCTGCTCGGGGACGCTCCGCAGCGGGCTCTCGAGGGCCATCACGACGTCGTACTGCTCGTTCCTGAGCACGAATTCGTCGGCGGGACCCTGCGACACGAGCAGCCGGAGGCTCTCGGCGACGGACCCGATCGGGATCCCGAGGTCGGCGGCGCGCTCGCGATCGAAGTCGATGTCGAGCTGGGGATTCGCGAGGCGCAGGTCGGAGTCGACGTTGTAGAGCGTGCCGAGGGCCTGTGCGCGGCCGACGATCTGGCCCATCAGGTCGGCGAACTCGAACAGGTCCGCGGACGCGCTCGTGAAGACGACCTCGATGTCGCTGTCGCTCTCCTGGCCGAGGGAGGGGCGATTGAAGATCAGGACGAGGGCTTCGCGGATTCCGCCGAGGAGCTGGCCGTAGAGCGACTCGACGACGTCCTGCTGCTTGCGTTCGCGTTCGCTCCAGTGCCTGAAGCGGATGAAGAGCGAACCGAGGCCGGTGTCTTCGCCGCGGCCGAAGCCCATGCCGATCGCCTCGAAGAAGCCGTCGATCTCCGGGGTGGCGAGCAGAACCTCTTCGACCTGGTCCAGGGCCCGCGCGGTATAGGAAGCGGTCGAGCCCTCGGGTGCGCGAATGAAGATCATCGCTTCGCCTTTGTCCTCGACGGGGAGGAAGGTCTGGTCGATCCGTTCGAAGAGGAGCCAGGTCGTGGCGACGACCGCCAGCAGGAGCACGGCGATGGCCACGGGGAAGCGGAGCGCGCGGTCGAGGAGGCGGTCGTAGACCCGGGCGACGACGGCGATCCCGCGGTTGATCGCGCTCGAAAGAGGCCCCTGCCGTTCCTTCACGGTCAGGAAGCGAGAGCAGAGCATCGGGACGAGGGACAGCGCGATGAAGGTCGAGATCGCGACGGCGGCGGCGGCGGTGATCGCGAACTCCCGGAACAGGCGCCCGGTGTCGCCGCTCATGAGCGAGAGCGGAACCAGCACGGCGATCACGGCGGCGCTCGTCGCGAGCACGGGAAAGAGGACCTCCCGCGCCCCGCGCTTCGCCGCGTCGAGACGGCCCTCGCCGGTCTCCTGGTGCCGGTAGACGTTCTCGAGCACGACGATCGCGTCGTCGACGAGCAGGCCGATACAGAGCACGAGGGCGAGCAGGGTCAGGATATTGACCGAGAAGCCGAGGACGGCCATGGCGGCGAAGGTGCCGACCAGGGAGACCGGGATCACGATGCTCACGATCGTCGTGGTCGTCCGCGACTGGAGATAGAAGAGGTTCACCAGCACGACGACCCCGAAGGCGATCGCGAGGGTCTGCCAGACCTCCTTCATCGCCTCGCGGACGAAGATCGTCGAGTCCGTCGCCGTGGTGAGCTCGACGCCCGGCGGCAGGCTCGGCTCGATCGCTCTCATCTCGGCGTGGACGGCGTCGGAGATGTCGAGCTCGTTGGCGCGGGACTGGCGGACGATCCCGACGCCGACCGTCTCCCGGCCCGCATAGCGGGTGATCGTGTGGTAGTTCGCCGAGCCGAGCTCGACCCAGCCGACGTCCCGCAGCCGGATCGGCATGTCCTCGGTCTCGCGGATCACGATCGCGGCGAAGTCGCTCGCCTCCTCGAGCTGCGCGTCCGCGTTGATCGTGAACTTGCGCGTCGTCGCCTCGAGCTCGCCGGCCGGGAGCTGGAGATTGCTGCGTCGGATCGCGTCCCGGACGTCGAGGGCGTCGACGCCCCGGGCGGCCATCCGGGCCGGGTCGAGCCAGATCCGCATCGCGTAGCGCCGCTCCCCGCCGATCACCGCCTGTGCCACGCCGGGCAGGAGCTGCATGCGGGACTGGACGAGGCGATCGGCGATGTCGGTCTGGTCGACGAGCGAATAGTCGTCGGCGAAGACGTTGATCCAGATGATGGGGCTGCTGTCGGCGCCGGACTTGCGGACGACCGGACGCTCCGCCTCCTCCGGCAGGTCGCCGACCGCCCGCTGGACGGCGTTCGAGACGTCGGTCGCGGCGAGGTCGAGGTCGCGGCCCGCGGCGAACTCGACGTTGATGACCGAGATGCCGTAGTAGCTGCTCGAGGTGATCACCTCGATCCCCTCGAGCCCGTTCATCTCGGCCTCGAGGGGCTCGGTCACCGTCGCTTCGACGGTCTCGGGACTCGCGCCGATGTAGATCGTCGAGATCGAGACGACGGGCTTGTCCACGTCCGGCAGCTCCCGGACGGGGAGCGAGCGGTAGGCGGCCACGCCGGCCACGACGATCAGCAGGCTCATCACCGTCGCGAGCACCGGCCGGCCGATCGAGAGATCGGAGAGGGTCATGGCGTCCCTCCGCGACGCTCCGGCGCGGCGTCCATCAGGACGACTCGCAGCCGGCGGGCCCGTAGCGGCCGACCTCGGCGACCGGATTCCGTTCGCTCGCGCGGTCGTCGGGACTCGGGATCACCTTCATGCCGGGCTGTCGCAGCTTCTGCTGGCCGGCGACGACGACCTTCTCGCCCGGGGCCAGCCCCTCCGTCACGTGGGCACCGTCCAGGTAGTAGTCGCCGATCCGGATCTCGCGCGGCTGCGCGCGGTCTTCTTCGTCGACGACCTGCACGATGTGCTTCGTGCCCTGACGGATGATCGCTTCCTGCGGGAGCAGGATCGCGTCCTCGAAGGTCCCGGTGACGACGCGCAGTCGGACGGCCATGCCGGGATGGAGCAGGCCTTCGGCGTTGGGCACGGCCGCACGCACCCCGACCATCCGCGTCTCGGGATCGACGCGCGGGTCCACGGCGATGACGCGACCCTCGAAGCGTGGGCCGCAGCGGCCGACGATCCCGTAGACGGTCTGTTCGGTCTCGACCTGCGCGATGAAGCGTTGGGGCAGGGCGAAGCGGAGCTCGAGGGCGCTCGTGTCGGAGATCTCGACGATCGGGTCGCCGCGGTCGATGTAGTCGCCGAGGTCGACGCTGAAGAGGCCGAGGGTGCCGGCGTAGGGCGCGCGGAGCGCGTGTCGCGCGAGCCGGGTCCGCGCCGCGCGGCGGGCGCCGTCCGCCGCGTCGTAGGCCGCCTGCGCGTCGTCGAGGCGGGCCTGCGAAGCGACGCCGTCGGAATGCAGGCGTTCGATGCGCGCCAACCGGTCCCGCGCGTTCTTCAGCTGGGCATCCCGGACCTTGAGGTTCGCCCGGGCTTCGGTGTCGTCGAGACGCAGCGCGGTGTGGCCGACCTCGACGCGCTCGCCCTCGCGGGCGGAGACCTCGACGACGGTCCCCGCGATCTCACTCGCGACCGTCGTCATCTCCGGGCTCTCGAGGCTGCCCACCGAAGTCACCGTTCGCGGCAGGTCCGTCGCCTCGAGCACCGTCGCGAAGACCGGGAGCGGGGGGATTTCCCGCTGCGTGACTTCCTCTTCGCCACAGCCGATTACGCCCGCCGTGAGCGCGAGCAGGAGCAGGACGGGACGGCACGTGAGCGGGCGGCCGGGGCGGGGGCAGTTCGAGGCGAGCGTCACGCGGACGACGCTAGCGCGTGGTCCTTCGGGCTACGAGAATCGAGGGCGCGGCAGGGGGCTTCGGACGGGACTCCGAGTCCCACGGCGCGGGCTCGTCCCGAACGCGAGCGTTACTCTGATCGGCGCAGGCGGTCGGGCCGCCCGGGAGGACGACGACCATGGCTTCGAGGAACGTGGACCCGGGACGCCGAACGGCCGCGGCGATGGGTCTGGTCTGGCTGCTCGTCGCGCCCACGTCGATCGCCGTCGAGATCGACTCCGCCGGGCAGGTCGCGACGATGCCGCCGATCTCCGACCACTGGGTCTTCGTGACCGACCGGCTCTTCCAGCACAGCTTCGTCTTCGACGGAGACTCGGGAGATCTCGTCGCCACGATTCCGAGCGGGGGAACGCTCACGCCGAAGCTGCCCCTGGTGTCGCGGACCCGCGGCGAGATCTACTCGATCGACGTCGACTACGCGCGGGGGACGCGCGGCGAGCGCACGGACTACGTCACGGTCTACGACGCAGAGACCCTCGACGTGCGTGCGGACATCCTGCTCACGAACCCGGTCTCTTCGAGCAACACGAGCCTGAACCATGCGACCCTGCTCGACGGAGATCGCTTCCTCGCAGTCTTCAGTCAGTTCCCCGACACGGTCGTCATGATCGTCGACCTCGAGGCGCGCGCGGTGGTCGCGAGCGCGCCGATCGCGGGCTGCGCCGGGGTCTACGCGACGGGGGCCCGACGGGTCGCGACCCTCTGCGGCGACGGGTCGACGGTCCAGGTGTCCCTCGACGAAGACGGCTCGGTCGCCTCCACGGAGCGAAGCGAGCGCTTCTTCGACGTCCTGACGGATCCCGTCTCGATGGTCGGGGTGCGGAGCGGCGCCGCCTGGCTCTTCGTGAGCTTTCTCGGGCAGGTCCACGCGATCGACTACGCCGCGTCGAAGCCGAAGGCCTCGGCCTCCTGGTCCCTCGTCTCCGCGGCGGAGAAGGACGCGGGATGGCGCCCCGGCGGTCTCCAGCCCCATGCGCTGCATGCCGCGACGGGGCGACTCTTCGTCCTGATGCACGAGGGCGAAGCCGGGTCGCACAAGGACGCGAGCCCCGAGATCTGGGTCTTCGACATCGCCGAGCAGGCTCGCCGCGCCCGCTTCGACGTGCCCAACCTGGCGGTCGAGTTCCTCGGTCCGATGTTCGGGTTGGCGCCCGGCAGCTTCGCCCATTCGGTCCTCGGCTGGCTCGTGCCGAACGAGGGCGCCCATTCCCTGGTCGTCTCCCAGGATCCGTCGCCGCTCCTCTTCACCCGCTCCGGCGACTTCGGCGTCGTCGGCGTGATCGATCCGGAGAGCGGCGACCATGTTCGGACCCTCGTGGAGGCCGGACTGAGCGGGCCCTCCCTCGGAGTGCCGTGATGCCCGGACTCGATCCCGTCCTCCCGCTCTTCGCGCGTCTCGCGCTCGCTCTGCTCTTCGTCGGCGCCGTTCGGCACAAGCTCGCGGACCTGCTCCGCTTCGAAGGGATCGTGCGCGACTATCGCCTCGCCCCCGCGACCTGGTCGTTCGGAATCGCGCGCGTGCTCCCGGCGCTCGAGATCGGGCTCGTCGTCGGACTCGTCGTGCCGTGGACGGCGCCTCACGCGTCCGTCCTCGCGGCGATCGTGCTTGCCGGGTACGCCGTGGCGATCGGCGTGAACCTCGCGAGGGGGCGCAACGAGATCGAGTGCGGCTGCGGTGGCCCCGGGGAGCGCCTGCACCCTCGGCTCGTGGCGCGCAACGCACTGCTGATCGCGGTCGGCCTCGTCGGTGCTTCGGTATCCACGGATCGCGTTCTAGGCGCGCTCGACGGGCTGACGCTCGCCGTCGGTCTCGCGAGCGTGGCCCTGCTCTGGTCGGCGGCTTCGCACCTCGTCGGCGTCGCGGACGCCGAGCTCGAGCAGGGGACGTCATGACGCAGGCGCTCGTCGTCTCGGTCGTCGCCCTCTGGATCGTCGTGCTCGTGCTGGCGGGGGTCGTGTTCGCCCTGGCGCGGCAGGTCGGTGTTCTCCACGAGCGCATCGCGCCCGCCGGCGCGCTGGCCCTCTCGGATGGGCCGAAGGTCGGAGAGGCGGCGCCGACCGTCGCTGTGGAGGCCCTCGACGGCACGTTCGGGCGGATCGGTGAGCCCGATCCGGACGGGCGCGTACGGCTGCTCTTCTTCGTGTCCCCGCGCTGTCCCGTCTGCAAGAGCCTGCTGCCCACGGTGAAGCGGATCGCGCGGGAGCGCGCTTCGAAGCTCGTGATCGCGAGCGACGGCGCCGAGGAGGACCACGTCGGCCTCGCGCGGGAGCACGAGCTCGCGCCGGCGGACTACGTTCTCTCCGCGGAGCTCTCGGTCCGATACGGGATCGCGAAGCTGCCCTACGCTGTCCTCCTGGATGGCGACGGCATCGTTCGCGGTCAGGGAATCGTGAACACCCGCGAGCACGTCGAGAGCCTCTTCGAGGCGGAGCAGCTGCGGGTCGGATCGATCCAGGACTACCTCTCCCAGCAGCCCCTGGCCGTCGAGACTCGGAGGAGCGACGCATGAGCGGATTCGACGATGGCTTCGAGCGCCTCACTCGCGGACTCGCGCGCAACACGAGTCGAAGGTCCCTGCTGTCGCGCTTCGGCGCGCTGCTGGTCGGTGCGGCCGCGGTGCCGCTGCTGCCGGTGGCGCGAGCCTCCGCCGATTCGCCGCGGGTGCCGGCGCCGGACGAGGACGTGCCCGGCGAAGCAGGCGATCCGACGAAATGCGACTACTGGCGACACTGCGCGATCGACGGATTTCTCTGCGCCTGCTGCGGAGGGAGCGCGACCACCTGTCCGCCCGGAACCGAGATGTCCCCCGTCACCTGGATCGGAACCTGTCAGAATCCCGGCGACGGCAAGGACTACGTGATCTCCTACAACGATTGTTGCGGCAAGGGATTCTGCGGACGTTGCGGCTGCAACCGGAACGAAGGCGATCGGCCCGAGTACCACTGGTACCGCAGCAACGACATCAACTGGTGCGCCGGGGCGGAGTCCCAGGCCTATCACTGCTCCGTCGCGCTCGTGGTCGGACAGGCGACCGAAGCGCAGCCGGAACGATGAGGCGCGCGCTGGCGACGGCGCTTCTCGTCGCGTCGGCCGCGACCGGCGCGTTCGCCGAGATCCCCGTCCGGGAGGCGTTCCAGCTCCACTGCTCGGGCTGCCATGGGGCCGACGGCCGGGGGGATGGCCGGATCGTGCCGGATCTGCGCGCCCTCGCTCCTCTCCTCGCGGTCGAGGGCGGGCGTGAATTTCTCGTCCGTGTTCCGGGCGTGGCTCAGGCGCCGCTCGAGAGCGCGGCCCTGGCCAGGCTCCTCGATTTCGTGCTGACGGAGATGTCCGGGGTCGACGACCTCGAGGCGTTCGGGGTCGCCGAGGTGGAGCGGCTCCGGAAGCGCCCGCTGCTCGATCCGCTCGGGGCGCGTCCGATCCCGCGCCCGAGGATTCCAGCGCTCGCGCCCTAGGCAGGATCCGATCGGCGCCCGCCTCAGGCCTCGTCGTTCCAACCCCGCGGATAGGCGAGGGCGGCCAGGCCGGTCAGGCCGAGGAAGGCCGCGACCGGCGTGGTCAAGCCGATCGTGCCCACGAAGAAGGTCAGGGCGGCGACGAGCGACGAGAGCAGAACGGGACGAACGACGGCAGCCTGCATTCCGGTCTCCTTCGGAGCCCCTCGTCGGGGCGTCCATCGTGGACACGGGAATACTGCGCGCTTCGGCCGGGTCGCTCTGTGAAGGGGTTCACAGAGCGGGCGATTGCGCCGCCGAGTCCGCCGCCTGCGGAGCCGGGATCAGGACTCGCCGGGCACCGGTCCCGAGTAGGGCGGGTCGGCGAGCGTCCGGATGAACACGACGAGGCTGTTGATCTCGTCGTCGGAGAGGCTCGTGCCCCACGGCGCCATCATCGAGGACTTACCGACGGCCGCGCCGCCCTCGGCGATCACCTTGTAGATGTGGTCGTTCGAGAGCGCGTTCATGTAGCCGCCGTCCGCATGCTTCGCGGGCTGGGGCTGGAGGCCGCCGGAGAGCGGACCGTCTCCCTCGCCGCGCGCGCCGTGGCAGCTCGAACAGTTCGCGGTGTAGACCTCTTCGCCGCTCGCGAGGCTGATGCCCGCGGAGGCCTCTTCTTCCCCTTCCGAGGCGTCGCCGGCGGAGAGCGCGTAGGCGTTCGGCGAACTCGCGAGGCTCTCGTTCATCACCGCGAGGCGGTTGCCGATCCGTTCGAGACGCTCATTCGCCATCTCGGCGCGCACCTTCTCGCGGATCGCGCGGGTCTCCTCGGACTCGTAGCGCTCGGATCGGTAGTCCTCACCGCAGCCGAAGATCGGGAGAAGAAGGGCGATCAGAAGGGCGAAGACGATGGACGACGGGACGCGCGTCGATGCCATGGCGCGGTACTCCTCATGGGGCAGGATCGAATGCGGTGGACTGGGGGGCGGAACGGCGAGGAGGATAACCGCAGCGGGGGCCGCTTGTCGCCCCTCCGCGACAGGTTCCCGTCGGGACCCGGGGTCGCGGCTCTGCCCGAAAAAATGTCGTGGATCCGGGGGGTTGCACTCCAGACGGTCGTGGCGGAGCCGTTCGATGCCTCGCGGATGCGGGATTCGACGGCCCGACGGGGTTCGGCCAGAATCGATGGGTGTCGGGGGGCCGGTCCTGGAGGAGATCATGATGAAGCTCTGGAGTCTGACGACGTCTTCCCCTCGCGGTCTCGCACGACGCGCCGAGCGGGCGGAGCGGGACGGCTGGGCCGGTCTCGGCGTGACCGACTCCCAGAACCTCGCGGGAGATGCGTGGGTGGCGCTCGCCCTGATCGCCGGCGCGACCGAGCGTCTCGAGTTCGGCACGAGCGTCACGAATCCGATCACGCGCCATCCCGCGGTGACGGCGGCGGCCGCGCATGCGCTCTCGGTCGAGTCCGGTGGGCGCGTGACCGTTGGACTCGGCCGCGGGGACTCTGCGCTGGCCCACCTCGGTCGCGCGCCGGCTTCGGTCGCCCATACCGAACGCTACGTACAGGTCCTTCGGCGCTTTCTGCGTGGAGCGCCCGTCGCCTTCGAGGACCTCGGCTTCAGCGAGTCGACGGCACCGGATGTGGCGACCCTCGGTCTGGCGGACACGCCGGCGGCGAGTCGCCTGGTCTGGCGCGCCGACGGTGACCCTCTGGTCTCGGTGGAGGTCGCTTCGACCGGCCCGAAGGTGATCGCGGCGGCCGCGCGTTCGGCGGACCGGATCGTCTTCGCGCTCGGTGCCGATCCGGATCGACTCCGCTGGGGAATCGAGACCGCGAGAAAGGCGCGCGTCGACGTGGGTCTCGACCCCGACGCGTTCGAGTACGCGACCTACCTCAACGTGATGTGTCATCCCGACATCGAGAAGGCGAGAGCGCTCGTCGCCGGAGGCCTCACGACCTTCGCCCGCTTCTCGGTCATGCATGGGGCCGTCCAGGGGCCCGCGGACGAGAAGATGCGGGGCGTGATGGAGAAGCTCCACGGCGTCTACGACATGAAGCAGCACACCCGCGCCGACTCGGACCAGACGAGCGCCCTGACGCCCGAGTTCATCGACCGCTATGCGATCGTCGGATCCGCCGAGACCTGCGTGGCGCGGCTGCAGGAGATCGCCGAGCTCGGGATCGGCAAGGCCATCCTGGTCGGGGCGACGGGCGGTGTCGACGTCGCGGAGGCCCGCAAGGCGGACGAGCATCTCGTCGGCGGCGTGCTGCCGGCGTTCGCCAGCGGCGCGTGAAGCGCGCGGTCGGGCCGAGCCGGCGGCCGCCTGAGCCCGGTCCCTGGCAACGGAGGCTGATTCCCGAAGTCGCACCCCGCGAATCGTGGACCGACGATTGCACCCTCCTGAGATCGCGCGAATTCGTCGTCTGATTCGCTCGAGGTCGAGAACGGCTGGTCTCGTTTCTCTCGCGGATCGTGGATCGCGGTACTCGCTTCCACGGCTTCCGGCGGTGCTGGCAGCGCGGGTGCATTCCTCGGTCCACCTTGCACCCCGCGTCCCGCCCGTGCCCGGCAACGCACGCTACCGTCGAATTCCCACTTCGTGAGGTGGAGAGCGGGCGAGGTTACACGCCTCCCGCCGCCGACCGCCGGGAGGTTCCATGTCGTTCCGAACGATCCGTCCCTACGCCTTCGCCCTCGTCTTCGTTCTCTTCACCGCCGCCTGTAGCGAAACGCAGGACGCCGGAGACGCCGCCACTCCGGCCGAGGAAACCGCCGCGACCGCCTCCGGGGCGACCGAGGGGGAACGTCTGGTAGTCTACACCGAAGAGCGCACGCCCTGCGACCACTACACGCCGAACCGACTCCCGCTCTTCGGGGACCTCCACGTCCATACCGAGCTCTCCTTCGATGCGGCCGCGAACACGATCGGAGCGACGCCCGAAGACGCGTACCGCTATGCGCAGGGCGAAGCGATCGATTTCTGGCCCCTCGAGAACGGAGCGCCCGTCGGATCCTTCGCGATCGACCGGCCCCTCGACTTCCTCGCCGTCACGGACCACGGCGAGTTCCTCGGCGAGCGCCGTCTCTGCCGGGACCCGGACTCGCCCCGCTACGACGCCGACTTCTGCAAGCAGGCCCGGAGCGACGAGCGAACCGGCATGATGCTCTTCGGCCAGGTGATCACGACCGAGACGCCGGCGCGACTCCCTCAGGTGTGCGGCGAGGACGGCCAGCTCTGTCGCGAGTGGGCTCGGGATCCGTGGACGCGGATCGGTGACGCGGCGGACGCGGCCTACGATCGAAGCTCGGCCTGCCGCTTCACGGCGCTCAAGGCCTACGAGTACACGGGCACGCCCGGGACGTCGAACTACCACCGCAACGTCGTCTTCCGGAACGGCAGCGTTCCGCCCTTTCCGGTCTCCTACGTCGACGCGCCCTACGACAGCGCGCTGTGGGAAGGTCTCGACGCGGTCTGTCTGGAAGCAGACGGCTGCGAGTACCTCACGATTCCGCACAACTCGAATCTCGCGAACGGCCGCATGGCGCCCTACATGCGACTCGCCCCGACCCTCGAGAACCGCCGGGCCTATGCGGCCAAGCGGCTCGAGCGTGAGCCGATCATGGAGATCTTCCAGCACAAGGGCGCGTCCGAGTGCATCAACGGCCTGTCGAGCGTGCTCGGCGCGCCGGACGAGCTGTGCGACGTGGAGGCCGTCCGTTTCATCGGCCGCGAAGAGGTCTACGGAGTCACTCAGGCCGACGAGGACGGGAACCTGATCCTCGGCGAGGCGCGCGAAGTGACGCAGGAGTGCGGGGACGAGGTCGGCAGCTACGGCATGCTCGGCGCGGGCTGCGTCGATGCCACGGACTATCTCCGGTCCGGTCTGCTCGTCGGCCTCGAAGAGGCGGACGCCATCGGCCTCAACAGCGTGAAGCTCGGCGTCGTCGCGGCAACCGACACGCACGCGGCGACGCCCGGCGCCGTCGACGAAGCGGATTGGCGCGGGCACGTCTCTCTCGAGGCGACGCCCCAGGAACGTCTCTCGCCTGGCCTCCTGACCAGCGGGATCGACGGCAACCCGGGTGGGCTCGCCGGCGTCTGGGCCGTCGAGAACTCCCGCGACGCGATCTTCGAAGCCATGCTGCGGCGCGAGACCTTCGGGACCTCCGGGCCGCGGATCGTTCCGCGCTTCTTCGGCGGTTGGGACTACGAGGCCGACCTCTGCGATCGTGCGGACATGGTCGAGGTCGGATACGCCGGAGGTGTGCCCATGGGCGGAGATCTACCGGCGCCGACGTCGCCGGAGGCGAAGCCCGTCTTCGTGGCGGCGGCGACCCGCGACGCCTCGCGAATGGGGGCACCGCTCCAGCAGCTCCAGCTCGTCAAGGGTTGGATCGACGCCGAGGGCCGTCGACGGACCGAGGTGATCGTCCTCGCCGGCGGACCGAACGACGCGACGGTCGATCTCGCCACCGGGGAACGGAAGGGCGACGGCCACGACAGTCTCTGCGCGGTCTATCGCGACGACGATTTCGATCCGGGCCAGTCGACCTACTACTACGTGCGCGCCGTCGAGAACCCCTCGGCGCGTTGGAGCGTCTTCGACTGCCTGCGCCTGCCCGAAGCAGAACGCCCGGCGGTCTGCGGTGATGGATCGTATCCGCAGACCACCCAGGAGATGGCCTGGACGTCGCCCATCTGGCACGAGGCCCCCTAGACGAGGAAGCGTGATCCGGAACGCGAAGCGGCTCGCCGGGCCTGGACCCGGCGAGCCGCGCGTGGCTGCCGACGGTGGATGGGGCGGGTCGGGTGCCCGCGCCGTCCTAGAAGGAGATGTCCCACTGCAGGCGGACGCGGTGGTCCTCCGTGTTGCCGAAGACGACGGTGGTGGCGTTGTCGTTGTCGAGGGTCAGGTAGGAGTAGTCGAGCGTGACCTTGTTGTTGTGGCCGCTGAAGAACCAGTTGGCCGCGCCCGTGAATTCCTGGCGCGTCTGGGACTTGAGCAGGTTCGCCGTGGCGTTCTGCTCGGGCTCCCGAACCATCGCGTAGCGGAAGGCGAGCTCGAGCTCCTCGGGGACGCAGTCGAAGAGCTCGTTGAAGAAGTACCCCGTCTGCGCGTAGCCACCCCAGTAGTGGGTGTCGCGTGCGGCGCTGGACGCGGCCTGCGACCGGTCGGTGACGCGCTTCCAGTGGAATTCCTGCTGGATCGAGAGACCCTGGTACTTGAAGGCGAATCCCTGGGTGGCCTGGGTGACCGTGAACTGGCCGTCGGAGGCCGCGGCCGGCGACGCGTAGGCCTGGAGATTGCCGCAGCCACTCGAGGACCAGCGCGTGCAGCGACCGGTGTGTTCGGCGAAGCCGAAGGAGAGGGAGCCCGTGGGCTTCTCGGTCCGCTCGACGTCGGTCTGGCGCAGCGCGAGGTCCCGGCCGAGGAAATTCCACTGGAGCCGGGCGGCGTACATCACGTCGTTGTCGTCGTTCGCGACGCCGCGACCTTCGCCGGTGAAGACGCCGAAGTAGTAGCGGAGCTCGCCGGGCGTACCTTCGAAGAGGTGACCGCGAAGGCTGACGCCGACCTGGCGATCGATCGTGAACACGCGATTCACGATCGAGCGCTCGACGAACTGCTGACGCCCGGAGGAGTCCACGCGCTCGCGGTTGTAGTCGATCTTCCACTGACCGACGCGGAGGGCGATCTTCTTGTACTTCGCGATGTCGATGCGCCAATCGATCACGCGGGTGTCGGAGCTGCCGCTGTCGTTGGTGCGCGTGGGCTCGAGGTCGACCTCGAAGTAGTACTTGAGCCAGGGGCGATAGCCGTGGCCTCCGATCTTCATGCGCAGACGTCGCGCCTGGAAGGTGAGCTCTTCGGTTCCGCCGAAGCTCGAGACGTTGCGCGGATCGCTCCGGGTGGGCCAGGTCAGGCGGAACTGGGCGCGCCACTGGAGGTTGGTCTGGAAGTTCCCGTCCTTGGTCTCGAGTCGGAAGCCCTTGCTCGTATAGCTGGCCTTGACGCCGAACCGCTCGTCGATCGCCGCCTCGACGGCTTCGTTGATCCGCGCGGTCAGGTCGGCGTCTTCGTCCTCTCCGTGTCCCGCGGACACGGGGGGGAGGGGCTCGCCCGACTCGCCGGGCTCATCCGCGGCGTCCGGTGTCGCATCGGCGCCGGAGAGCGCGTCGTACTGCTCCTGGTTGATCGAGCCGTTCTCGAGCAGGACGTCGAGCAGCTGCGGGACGCCGTCGTCGGCGTGGCCCGGAGCGGCGAAGAGCGCGAACGAGAGCGCGTAGGCCGCGAACCGTCGCGGCGACAAGGGAATCACGATTCCACCTCCTTTGGGATTCGGTTGTGCTGTCGGGAACACGATGGGGGGTTCGTGTCCGGCGCGGGCGGAATCCTGCCTGGGTCATGTGGCATGAGCGTGACAACACGATGAAGCTGTTACGGCAGGGTGAACGAACCAGGGAGGAGCGGTCGCGCCGGCGTGAAGCTCGGCCTCGCTGGTCCTGGCCTTCCCCGGCTCGTGCGGCCCTACCCAGGGGGAGGCGGGGGTGCTCGCCGCCGGCGATCGGTGCGCGGTCGCGCCGGCGACCCACTGGAGACCGGTCGGAGACGACCTCGTGGACGGATCCGGATGCGGGGAAGCCCGAGCGAATCGGCTTCCTCCTCGTCGATTGCACGAGCCGGCGAATCGACGGGCCGGAAGGCCTAGCGTGCTGCGGCTCCCGCGTTCGGCGGCTTCGAGAGGACCTCGTCCGCGCTCTCCGAGAAGTCGTGGGTGTTGCCGAGCACGCGGAGCCCCTGGTCGAGGCGTTCCGGCGCGAAGGCGTGGCAGCCGCCGCCGACCTCGTCCGCGAACTCGCGGGCCGTCTGCATGGCGTCGAAGTCGTGTTGACGGCCGAGGCCGATGAAGACGGCGCGCTGCAGGATCCAGGCGGCCTCGATCGCGTCGGGGGTGGGGCGGTCGCGGAGGATCTCCCGGAAGGGCCTGGAGCCGATCGCGAGTCCCTCGAACGACGGGTCCGAGGCAGCGGTCACGCGCATCCCCTCGAGCGACCAGTGGAGCGCTTCTTCCCCGTCGACCTCGACACGGCACTCCGCGCGCCGCTCCACGCGGTCGGGGACGGTCACGTCGTACCGCCGCTCGCACGATCCGCCCGAAGCGACGCGGCCGGCGTGCGCGATCGTCAGACACGTGACGTCGTGGAGATGCGTGCACTGCGCCTTCGCCGGCGTGTGGCGGACCAGGTCGAGGATGGCGGTGTCGAGCGCCGCGCCCTTCATCGCCTGGAGCGGAACGAGCGCCCCCGGGCAGGTCGTCCACGGAATCCGGCGCGGCTCGCCCGCGACGGCTGTGACGAACCCTCCGTCGTGCGTGATCTCCACCGCGAAGTGGTGGAAGTCGTCCCCCAGCTCTCCGCGCGCGCCGGCTTCCGTCGCGCGCAGCTCGATGCGTCGGCGGTAGCAGCCCGTGCCGTAGGTCCTTCGTTCGCTCATCGACGCTCGCTCGCCCCGCGATGTCTCCGCCGCTCCTGCCGCGGGTGACCCGTCTGGCGCACCGGGCAGGCGCCAACGACGCGCGTCGCCTCCGGGACGAGCGGAAGCGGCACCTCAGCGGACCGACGTCAGGCCGAGGGTCTCCTCGGCGCTCGTGAGGGCGATCCCGAAGGCGGGAAAGGGGATCCAGGTCGTGGGTTCCTGGTGGTTCCGGATGTAGTCGGACACTGCGGGGATCGTCGCGATGCGCTCGATGTACGCGTCGAGATCCGGGAACTCGTTCGAGAAGAGCGAACGGTCGAAGGCCTTGTACCAGTTGGCCAGGACGTTGAAGGCGTGCAGGTCCGCGACGGACAGGCGATCGCCGACCATGAATCCGCCGTCCTTCGGGTTCGCCTGCAGGTAGTGAAGGAAGCCGTTCAGGTGGTTTCGATAGCCGTTGCCCGAAACGCCCCAGGCGCCGTCGCCGAGAAAGGCGGCGAGGCGGTCTCGTACGACGTCGTCGGGGACGTTCACCTTTGCGTTGACGGTCAGCATCCCGTTCCAGTGGAAGAGCGCGTCGTAGGCGTGCGCCATCACCTCCATCGCCGCGAGGCGCTCTTCCGGCGCATCGCCGAAGAGGTCGTGCTGCTCGGCCAGGTGGGCGAGGATCACGTTGCTCTGGTTCAGGCGGAGGTCGCCGTCCACGAAGAGCGGCAGGTGCCCGTTGCGCACCCGCGGCTTGAGCAAGAAGTCGCCGTCCGGGGTTCGCGCCGACCACTCGAGCAGGCTCATCCGGACGAAGTCGTAGTCGACCCCCGCGACTCGGAGCAGACAATGGATGGGCCAGCCGATGCCCATCACGTCCAGATAGACGAGGGTCGGCTTCGCGCTCGACTGCGTCATCAGTCGGTCGAGCTGATCCGCGAGATCCTGTAGGCGCGGCGGGATCGAATCGGTCATTCAGCGCAAGCCCTCGCTCCCAAAGCGCGCGTGCCGATCGATCAGGCCGGGATCCAGTTGCCGTGGAATCCGTTGGGCACGCGGAGATCGAGCCTGGCCCGAGCGCGTGGACCCGACTCGATCGAGGTCGCGTCGAAGAGCACGAGGTCGCTTCGGTTCTCGGGGCCGAGATAGACGATCGACAGGAGGAAACCGTCGCCTTCGTCGGCGTCCGCGGCTCGCGGCACGAAGATCGGTTCGCCGACGAGGCAGCCCTCGCCCGCGTGCCAGCGCGCGACCTCGCCCGTCTCGAAATCGACGTGGGCGATCTGGTCGAAGATCGCGTTCCGGCCCTCCGGGCTCTCGGTCGAGGTCATGAAGCCGTGTCGATAGGGCAGGCCGGCGAAGCGTTCGTCGAGACGGGGGAACTCGGAGATGAGGTCGTCGATCACCTCGATGGTCGGATCGTCGGTCGATCCCGACAGATCGAAGGTCCAGCGTTCGAGCCGCCCCTCCGCGTCCTTCGGCGCGGGCCGGCCGCCGTCGGGCGTCGGGAAGCCCGGTGCCCCGTCGTAGCGGACCATGTCCGCGACGAGGCGGTCCCCGTCCTCGAAGGCGTTCATCGGGTGGTAGACGTAGCAGGCCTCCGTCTCGACCCAGCGGATCGCGTCGATCGGGTCGCTTCGGCGCAGGAAGCCGAAACGGCTCGATTGCGAGGCGTCCCAGGCGATCGGCGGTCCGCCCTTCATGGCGCGTTCGAGGCTCGTCGTCGCGGGGAAGACCGGGAAGACGACGAAGTTCCGGGTCGCGATGAAGTCGTGGACCATCGAGGCATAGGGGGCTTCGAATCGATCGCTGCGCGTGAGGCGCCCGTCCTTCGCGACGACCTGATAGCTCATGGTCGGGCTGCCGAGTCCGCCGACGCTGTATCCGAAGAAGAGCATCTCGCCGGTCTCGGGGTCGATCTTCGGATGCGCGGTCATCGGCCCTTCGAGTCCGCCGTCGAAGTCGTAGGGGCCGATCGAAGCGAGGGACCCGCGCTCGAGCTCGAAGGGCGGGTTGCCCTCTTCGAGGGCGAGCAGCCGGCCGCCGTGGAAGAGGACGTTCGTGTTGGCCACGTTGAAGGGCTTGCCGGCGGCGAGCGGATCGCTCGTCATCGGGTTTCCGAGGGTCCCGAAGAGCGCGCGTCCGTGCTCCTGCTCGAGCTTCCATTTCTCGGTGCGGATCCAGCGGTTCCTGTAGGCGACCCGACCGCCCTCGATGTCGAAGGCATGGATCATCCCGTCGCCGGAGAAGAGGTGGTACTTGTCGCGCGGAGGAAAGAGGGGGGTCGACCCGTTGCGGACGAAGGTGCCCGCCAGCTCTTCCGGCCAGTCGCCTTCGACCTCGAGATCGGGCGCGTCGCATTCCGCCCGGACCGGGGCGAAGTTGCCGCTCAGGAAACGTTCATTCGGGAATCGCTGGGTCATCGCTTCTCCGGGCCGGACGCGAGCATAGCGGCCGCAGCAGGCCGTCGTCGGGCGCCCCGGGCGCGTACTCGCGGTTCCCCCACGGCGGGTTGCCGCGGCGCGCGATCCCGCCGAGACTCTTCGCCACCCGGCGTCGCGTGCCCGCGCCCGGACGACAAGCAAGACAGTCATGGAAGACCTCCAACGCCTCCACGAGAGCGTCGTCCTCGATTCCGAGATCGACGCCCTGGGACACATGAACGTGCGCCACTACGGCGAGCGCGCCCTCGCAGCGACGGCGTGCCTGCTCGAGCGCATCGACCTCGCCGGCCTCGGCGTCGAAGGCGTGACGCCCGGCGTCCACGACCTCCCGCGGCTCTACACGCGCTACCAGCGCGAACAGCTCGCCGGCGCGCCCCTCGAAGTCCATGGCGGTCTCGTCGACGTGACCGAGCGCGGTCTCCGCTTCTACCACGAGCTGCGCAACCCGGTCCGCGAGGAGATCGCGGCGACCTTCATGCACGACGTCCGCTTCCCCGACGCAGACCTCGAAGAGCCGCCGATCATCGACCACGCGATCGTCGCGGCCCTCCAGGCCCGCCGGATCGTGATCCCCGAGCACGGCCGCCCGCGCTCGATCGATCTCGACGCGAGCGCGAAGGCTCCGAGCCTCGAAGACGCGCTCGAGCATGGGATGGCGGTGCGCAAGCCGCGGGTGATCGACGCGGAGATCTGCGACGCGACCGGTCGCGTCTCCGCCGACCACCGTCCCTTCGTCATGTGGGGCGGCGAGCCCCTCGACGGGAGCGAGGCAGGGCCCCCGGTCTATCCCCTCGAGGGCGGCGGTCGGATGGGCTGGGCCTCCCTCGAGATGCGGTCGGTCCGGCTGGCCCCGCTTCGCGAAGGGACGCGGATCCAGAGCTTCGGGGCGCCGGTCGAGCTCAACAAGAAGACGAGCCTGCGCCGCTACTGGGTCTTCGACCTCGATTCGGGTCGGCCGCTCCTCGCGAACGACGTCGTCGACATCGCCCTCCATCTCGACGAGCGCCGCGCGATCGAGATCCCGGAGAAGATGCGCGCCGAGCTCGAGCGGACGCTCCGCACGGATCTGCGTTAGGCCCCGTCTCGGGCCGGGGTGACGCTACTGCTCGCCCACCGAGACCAGCAGCTCCACGGTCGCGGCGTCCACCCCGGCTTCCTCGAGCACCTCGCGCGTGTGCGCGTTCAGGTCCGGCGCCGGGAAGGTGCCGTGCATGTCGTGCTCGGAGAGGCGAAAGGGGGGCGCGACGGTCTGGAACGAGCCGTGTTCCGGGTGTTCGATCGTCGAGAAGACACCGTTGGCCCGGGTCTTCTCGTCGGAGACCGCTTCGAGGACGGTCTTCGCCGGCGCCCAGATCACCTTCTGGCCTTCGAGGGCTGCCGTCCACCCGGCGAGCGACTTCGTCCGGAACGTCTCGTCGAGGGTCGCGACGAGCTCGCGGTTGTGCTGGAAACGCGCCTTCGGGTCCTTGAAACGGTCGTCCTCGAGGAGGTCGGGGCGTCCGATCGCCTGACAGAAGGACTTCCAGTAGATCGTCGAGTCGATCATGACGAGCAGGAGCCAGCGATCGTCCGACGTCGGATAGTGGTTCCAGAGGGGATTGCGCGGTGCGCGTCGGTCGTGGCGCGGCGGCGGCTTGCCCGTCGCGAGCGCCTGCCCGCTGTCGTTGCCGCCGATGTAGAACCCGACCTGCTGGAGGTTCACGTCGACGATCTGCCCCTCGCCGGTCTGGTCGCGGTGGCGCAGGGCAGCGAGGATCCCCGTCGTCATCGAGAGCGCTGCGCAGTGGTCGCCCACGCCGGGTCGGAAGAATGCGGGGGGTGAATCGGGATCGCGCTGCTGGTCCATCATGCCCGACAGCGCCCAGAACGAGGTCTGGTCGAAACCCGGATCATCGGCCTGCGACCCTTCGGGCGAGAAGCCGCCCAGGCGCGCGACGATCAGCTCCGGGTGTTCGGCGCGGAGGGCGTCGACGTCGAGGCCGACCTTCGCGAGACGGCCGGGGAGGGTGTTGGTGATCAGGATGTCCGCTCGGGCGATCAGGTGCTCTAGCGCCTCGACGGACTGCGGCAGGGCCAGGTCGAGGGCGAGGGAACGCTTGCCGCGATTGTCCATCTGATAGTTGGCGCTGAGCGGGAAGTCGCTGTCGTAGCCGTTCCGTTTCGGGGTCGCGAAGCGATAGAAGTCGCCCCACGGCACTTCGACCTTCACGACGTCGGCGCCGAGATCGACGAGCAGCGTTCCCGCCGCCGGGACGGCGACGTAGTTGGCGACCTCGACCACGCGGATGCCGTCGAGCGGTCCGGGCATGGGGCTTCTCCTCGGGTTCCGGAAACGAGGCCGGGAGTCTAGGCGACCGGGCGTCTCGCCACGAAGACGGCGAGTACGGAGATCGCCCCTTCGGCGATTGGCGCTCCTCCCGCGGACGGACCAATCTCTTCAGGCTGAAGCCAGCCGGAGGACGAGGGCCATGGCGACGACCGATCTGCACCGACCGATCACCCACAGCGAGCTGATCGTGAACTCGCTCCGGCGCTGGCCTTCGCGGGAGGCGTTCCGGCAGGACGGCGTGTCCTGGACCTATCGGGAGACCGAGGCGCGTCTCGCGCGGGTCGTCCGCGTGCTCCAGGAGAAGGGACTCGGTCGTGGGGAGGGGGTCGGTGTCCTCTCGCCGAACCGACCGGAGGTCTGGCTCGGTCAAGCCGGCGCCGGGCTCGCCGGGGGTCGCTACACGGCGCTCCACCCGCTCGGCTCCTTCGACGATCATGAGTACGCCTGCAACGAGGCTGAGCTGAAGATCCTGATGATCGATCCGAGCTTTGCCGAGCGGGCCGGCGAGCTCCTCGAAAAGTCCGCGGCCGTCGAGACGGTGCTGACCTTCGGCCCTTCGGAAGTCGGCGAAGACCTGAACGCGCTCGTCGATGCGGTGGGAGCCGCGACCCTCGAGCCGGGACCGAACGGGCCCGAGGACACGTCCTGGCTTCTCTATACCGGCGGGACGACGGGCGTCCCCAAGGCCGCGGAGCTGCCCGAGGCGGCGGTGGCGCACATGGCCCTCTCGGTCTCGAGCGGGTGGGACCTGCCGAAGGCGCGTCGCTATCTGGCCTGCGCGCCGATCACCCACGCAGCGGGAATGCTGATCTCGCCGACGCTGATGGCCGGGGGCACGGTGGTCCTGCAGAAGGGATTCGATCCCTCGCGCTGGCTCGACGAGGTCGTCCGGGAAGAGGCGACGCTCGCGCTGCTCGTGCCGACGATGATCTATGCCGTGCTCGATCATCCGGAGCTCGACGCCACCGACTTCCGCCGGCTCGAGACGATCATGTACGGCGCTTCGCCGATGTCGCCGTCGCGCCTCGTCGAAGGGATCGAGCGGATCGGGCCCGTCTTCGCCCAGCTCTACGGGCAGACCGAGTGCGGCGGGGTCGCGACGAGTCTCTGGCGGGAACACCACGACGTCTCGCGGATGGATCGTCTCTCGAGCTGTGGGATCGAGATGCCGGGCGCGCGGGTCGCCGTCCTCGACGAGGAGGGGCACGCGGTCCCGGACGGCGAGGCCGGGGAGATCTGCGTGCAGGGCCCCGCGGTCATGCGGCGGTACTTCAAGCAGCCCGAGTTGACCGAGGGCACCCTCGTGGGCGGCTGGCTCCGGACCGGGGACATGGCGGTCCGCGACGAGGAGGGCTTCTTCACGATCGTCGATCGCAAGAAGGACATGATCGTGTCCGGCGGCTTCAACGTCTTTCCGCGCGAGATCGAGGACGTGCTGTCGACCCACCCGAGCGTCTCCGCGGCAGCCGTCATCGGCGTCCCGGACGAGAAGTGGGGGGAGGCCGTGAAGGCGATCGTGGTGGCACGTCCCGGCGAGACGGTCGACGGGGAGACGCTGATCGGGCTCGTCAAGGAGCGCAAGGGTCCCGTCTACGCGCCCAAGACCGTCGACGTGGTCGACGCGCTGCCGCTCACGGCGGTCGGGAAGCCCGACAAGAAGGTGCTCCGGGCGCAGTACTGGGGCGACGCCTCTCGCGGCGTGAACTAGCCGGCAGGAAACCCCCGCGCCCGACGGTTTCTACGACCGAAATACACGGTCGTTCGCGTGTATCGACGACGAAAGTCGAGGCGCGGGGCGATCAACGCTCGAGCCGGACCGAGGGGCGGAAGACCGGCGGCGACATGGCCTCGAGGGCGGTCCGTAGCGCTTCGCTCGGCTCTCCCAGGAGCGTCAACTTCTTCATCTTCCTGCAGGCCGCGAGCGCTTCGCCGAAGCGGGCGTAGTTCTGGAAGTGGAAGAGGAGGGCGTCGGAGTCGGCATAGCGCTCGACGACGCGGGCCTCGGACGCGGCTTCGTCGACGTACCACTCGTAGGCGAGCAGTCCCGGTTCGGTCGCGCCGCAGTGCTCGATCACCCGCCCCACGACTTCGCGCAGCGCGTCCGCCCGGCCGGGAAGGATCTCGGATTCCACGAAGACGGTGATCTCTTTGCTCATGTCCGGAGGCTAGCGCGCCGCTTCTTTCGTTTTCGGCCCGCTGGTCCCGGCGCCCACTCGAGCTTGCCGGGCTCGATCGGCCGGCCCTCGTGGTCCACGGCGAGGAGCGCGGCGACCTCGCGATGGCTGTCCTGCTCGCGCGCGACCAGCGGCACGTCGTCCTCCCCGAAGACCCAGCGATCGGACCAGAGGCGCATGGCCGTCAGGACGAGCCAGAGATCACGACCCTTCTTCGTGAGCCGGTACGCATAGCGCTCGCCGGGCTCGGGCAGTCGTTCCTTCTCGAGCACGCCGCTCTCGACGAGCTTGCGGAGACGGTCGCTCAGGATGTTCTTCGCGATGCCCAGGCTCTCCTGGAACTCGGAGAAGCGCGTCTTGTCGAAGAACGCATCGCGGACGATCAGGAGCGTCCACCAGTCTCCGACCTGCTCGAGCGCCTGAGCGACGCCACAGTTCATCTCCTCGAAGCGCTTGCGGGACATCGGCCGCTCCTCGTGATCGGGTCGGCAATACAGGTTGCGTTACAAAACCTTATCGTCTAGCGTCTCGATCCACAAGCCCGGCCGATCCCTTCGTTCGCGGCGGGCGCCGCGTGTGAAGAAGCCCAGCGAACCCAGGGAAGAGCGCATCCATGGCCGAGCCCTCCGTCGAGTTCCATTTCGACTTCGGAAGTCCGAATGCCTACCTGAGCCACGTCGTGATCCCTGCGGTCGAAGAGCGGACCGGCGTGAAGTTCCGCTACGTCCCCGTCCTGCTGGGTGGCCTCTTCAAGGCGACGGGCAACGCGTCACCGGCGGTCACCCTCGCCGGGATCAAGAACAAGGGCGAGTACCAGCGGATCGAGATGCAGCGCTTCCTCACGAAGCACGGGATCACGAGCTTCCACTCCAATCCGCATTTCCCCGTCAACACGCTCCAGATCATGCGCGGAGCGATCGCGGCGGAATCCCTCGGCTGCTTCGAGCGCTACGTCGACGAGGTCTACCGGCACATGTGGTCCGATCCGAGGAAGATGGACGACCCCGAAGTGATCCGGTCGGCGTTCGACGAGTCCGGCCTTCCGACCGAGGCGCTCTTCGAGGGCATGCAGGACCCCGAGGTCAAGGCGAAGCTGATCGCCAACACGGACGCGTCGGTCGCGCGTGGCAACTTCGGGTCGCCGACCTTCTTCGTCGACGACGAGATCTTCTTCGGGAAGGACAAGCTCCGTGACGCCGAGGAGGAGATCCTGGCGCGCAAGAACGCCTGATCTCCCGTCGCTCCAACCCATCCGATCGTGCCCCATCAGGAGGATTTCCCATGAGCAAACCCGTCTGTCTCGTGATCGGCGCCGGCGCCGGTATCGGCGGAAACGTCGGCAAGCGCTTCGCCCGCGACGGCTATCACGCCGTTCTCTGTCGTCGAAGCGACGAGGAAGGCCTCCAGCGACTCGTCGGGGAGATCGAAGCCGAGGGCGGAACGGCGACCGGCTACCTCCTCGACGCTTCGAAGCCCGACACGATCGAAGACCGCGTCGCAGCAGTCGAGGCCGAGATCGGCCCGATCGAGGTCGTCCTCTTCAATCTGGGCGCACAGATCGGGAGCCGGCCGCTCGCCGCGACGAGCTACAAGGCATTCGAACTCGGCTGGCGGCTCGCGACCTTCGCGCTCTTCCGGGTGGCGAGCGCGGTCTGCCCGGCGATGGAAGAGCGCGGGAAGGGCACGATCCTCGTGACCTCCGCGACGGCCGCGGTCCGCGGCAACGCGGGCCAGCATTCCCACGCCGCGGCGATGGGCGGCCGGCGAATGCTCTGCCAGACCCTGAACGCCGAGTTCGCCTCGAAGGGAATCCACGTCGCGCACATTCTGATCGACGGGGCCGTCGATGCGCCGGACACGCTCGGCAAGCTCCTCGGTCCGGAGCGCTTCGAGCAGCTGCGGGACGCGATGGGGCGTGAGAAGGACGGGTTGATGCTCCCGTCCGAGATGGCGGAGACCTATCTTCACGTCGCCAAGCAGCATCGCTCGTGCTGGACCCACGAGATCGACCTGCGCGCCTACTCCGACACCGCCTGGTGGAACCACGAATGAAGATCGCGATCTCGATCGGCAGCGCCTACTACGACGGGCACGACTGGGAGGAGATGCTCGAGTTCGTCGAAGCCGCCGACGCGATGGGCATCGATTCGGTCTGGTCCGCCGAGGCCTGGGGGATGGACGCGGTCGTCGCGCTCGGCGTGCTCGCCGGGCGTACCAAGCAGATCCGTCTCGGCACGGGGATCATGCAGATCAGCGCGCGGACGCCGGCCTCGACGGCGATGACCGCGATGTCCCTCGATCGCGTCTCGAACGGGCGATTCCTGCTGGGCCTCGGCGCGAGCGGTCCGCAGGTCGTCGAGGGCCTCCACGGGCTGCCCTTCGCGAAGCCGATGTCCCGGATGCGCGAGTACGTCGAAATCGTGCGGATGGCGACGGCGGGGGAGCGCCTCCGGATCGACGGCGAGCATCTCGTGCTGCCGCGCCCCGGTGGAGAGGGGAAGGCGCTCCGCCTGTCGATGCCGCCGAAGCGGATCCCGATCTACCTGGCGACGCTCGGGGTGAAGTCGCTCGAGATGACCGGGGAGATCGCCGACGGTTGGCTCGGGACGTCGTTCATTCCCGAGCAAGCCGACGCCCATCTCGCACATATTGCAAAGGGTGCCGAGCGCGCCGGACGCTCGCTCGACGACATCGAGATCGAGGTGAACTCGATGGTCGCGGTCTCCGACGACGTCGAGGGCCTGCTCGATCGTACCCGGCAGGGGATGGCCTTCACGCTGGGTGCGATGGGCTCGGCGAGGACGAACTTCTACAACGACGCCTACTGCCGGAGCGGGTGGGAAGAGGTGTCGAAGGAAGTGCAGCGGCTCTGGATCGGTGGTGACAAGAAGGCGGCGATCGCTGCGGTTCCCGACGAGATGCTCCTGCAGGCGTACCTGATCGGGACCGAGGACCGCGTGCGCGAACGGATCCGAGCGTTCCGGGACGCGGGGGTGGACGTCTTCCGCCTCGCGCCGCAGGGCCGGACGGTGAAGGAGCGCATCGCCAACCTCGAGTACCAGGCAGATCTGATCCGATCGGAGACGAGCTGAGCGGCGCGCTCGATCCGAGCTCGTCCCAGGAGGCGCGAAGATGAGTCGACGATTCGGAGAGATCCGGCAGAACGGCTACGTGGTCCGAGACATCGAGGCGGCGATGCGCCACTGGGTCGACGTGATCGGCGTCGGGCCCTGGTTCTATCTCGAACGGGCGCCGATCGACCACTTCACCTATCGCGGCGAACCGTCGGATCTCGAGGTGAGCATCGCGCTCACGAACTCGGGGCCGCTCCAGATCGAGCTGATCGAGCAGCGGAACGACGCGCCGTCGGGGTATCGCGATTTCCTGGCGGCGGGTCATGAAGGGCTCCAACACGTGGCCTACTGGACCGAGGACTTCGACGCCGAGCTCGCCCGGGCGAAGGGGATGGGCCTCGAGGAGCTCCAGGCCGGTCAGGTGAACGGCTCCGACGGGCGCTTCGTTTACTTCGAGACCGGCGGACATCCGGGGACGGTGGTCGAGATCTCCGAAGTGAGCGGGCCGAAGGGGAAGCTCTTCCAGCGCATCCGGGAGATCGCAGGCGGGTGGGACGGAAGCGATCCGATCCGCCGCATCGGTTAGTCGTCGTCTCCGCCTGACGCGTCCAGTGGCCCGCGCGTTCAGCGCGGCATCTGTCCGTCGTCGACGATGACGACGGTGCCCGTGACCATCTCCGAGGCCGGGGACAGCAGATAGAGCATCGTGCTGTCGAGCTGCTCCGGCTTTCCGATCCGCTTGCGTGGGAACGCCTGCGCCAGGTCGCCCATGCGCTCGAGCATGCCGTCCATCATCTCCGACTCGAAGGAGCCGGGCGCGATGCCGGTCACGTTGATCTCGTAGCGCGCCCACTCGACGCCCAGGACCTCCGTCATGCGAATGACCGCCGACTTCGTGACGGAGTAGAGCGCGGCGCCGATGCCCGAGTACGAGGTGGCGCCGACCGACGAGATGTTGACGATCCGCCCCGGCCTCTTCAGCTCGATCAGGCGTCGACCGACCTCGCAGGCGAGGATCCAGGGGCCACGAAGATTGGTGTCGAAGACCGTGTTGATCAGGTCGAGGGACATCTTGTGCGCGCGCTGGGCGTCCGGAACGCCCGCGTTGTTGACCAGGACCTGCACCGGCGCGCCGAGCAGCTCCTCCACCCGCCCGGGCGCGGCCTTCACCGCCTCGGCGTCGGTCATGTCGAGCGGAAACGGCACGGCCGTCCCGCCCCGTGCCTCGATCTCCTTGGCGACCTCTTCGAGGCGCTCGACCCGGCGGCCGGCCAGGGCCACCTTGGCGCCGCAGTCGGCGATCAGGTTGGCGAAGCGGCGGCCGAGGCCCGAGGTCGCGCCGGTGACGAGGGCGACCTGTCCGTCGAGGTTGGCCGTGATGCTGGGTTCGCTCATCGAGAGGGTCTCCTTGGGGAAGGGGGATGCGGCACGCTCAGCGGAGCTTCTCGATCAGCTCGCTGATCGCCAGGATGGACTGCGCTGCGACGGCAGGCTGGATGTCCCGCGAGCCGGGGACGATCCGGAGGTAGTCGAGGCCGGTGGCGCAGACCTCTTCGAGCCGGGCGAGCGCCGCGTCGGGCGGCTCGGCGATCCCGAACTGGTGGATGAACTCGTTCTCGAGGGCCTGGGCGTGGGCCCCCGCGGAGACCGCGTGATTCTTCATGTCGTACGACTCGCGCAGGTGGCGGGCGGCGCCGCGGACTTCTTCGGGGAGGGAGTCGATGTCCATGCCGGCGAACCCGGAGAAGTGGGCGAAGACCGAGAGGCTTCCTCGGATCGACTCGCGCGCGACCTCACGGTCGTCGTTCACGACGCAGTTCACGTAGGCACCGAAGCGGAGCGCGCCGGGGTCGCGGCCCGCCTCCTCGGCCGCCGCGCGGGCGCGGGCGATGCAGTCCCGGAGGCGCGCCGGGTTCGCACCGACCGCGAAGCAGATCCGGTCCGCCCTCCGCGCCGCGAGCTCGATGACCTTCGGACCGGTCGCGGCGACCTCGATCGGTACGTAGGGGACGTCGATTCCGTCCAGCCACTCGATCCGGCTCTCGGTGCCTTCACGGTCGACGGTCTCGCCGTCGAGATAGGCGCGCAGTCGCGTGACGTAGGTCTCGAAGTCGCCGGGAGGCGCGGGCTTGCGGCCGATCTTCGCCATCGAGGAGTCGCCGCGGCCGATCCCGAGGACGACCCGCCCGCCGCTCTCGACCTGCAGGCCGAGGGCCGCGCTCGCGGTCACCGCCGCGTCGCGGCTCACCGGATTCGTCACGCCCGTGCCGAGCTCGATCCGTTCGGTCGCGCCGGCCGCGAGCATGAGTTGGCTCCAGACCTCGGGGGTGAGGTTCTGCGTGTCCGCGTAGACCATGCTGTCGAAGCGGCGCTCCTCGGCGTTGCGAGCCATCGCGGCGGTGCCACCCGGGCTGGTGAAGGTCAGGAGTCCGATCTGCATCGTGCGGCCTCTCTTTCGATCGCGAGGGCGTTTCAGCGCGTCGCCGGCGCTCCGGCGCGGGCGGACTCGAGCTCGGCTGCCACCCGCTCCGCTTGTCGGGCTTCATCGCCGCGTCCGAGTCGGGTCAGCACCTGCGCGACCTCGCGGTGGGCTGCCGGGCTCGGGCGTCGCTCCGCCAGGCGACGATAGGTCGCGAGCGCCTCGTCGAGCTCGCCCTGCTGGACCTGGATCGTCCCGAGATGGTCGTAGGCCGCCGCGTTGGTCGGATCCGCCTCGATCGCCCGGGTGAGGAAGCCTTTCGCTTCGCCCGGGCGTCCCTGTTGCCAGACGACGACGCCGAGGCCGGTGAGCGTCTCGGTGTTGGGCTGCGTCGCGAGGGCCGCGCGAAGGTGACCCTCCGCCTCGGCGAAGCGGCCGGATCGTGCGAGGGACCCGCCGAGATTGAAGTTCGCGCTCGCCGATCCCGGGTCGAGCGCGAGGGCCTCGCGGTAGAGCTCCTCCGCGTCCTCGGGGAGGCCCTGGCTCTCGAGAACGAAGCCCAGGTCGTTGTAGATCGCGGGGTGGGGCTCGATCGCGAGGGACTCGCGGTAGTAGGCCTCGGCCAGCTCGAGTTCGCCGAGATCGACGGACGCGAGGGCCAGGTTGTTGTGGGCCTTCGCGTGCTTCGGGTCCGCGGCGATCGCCTTCTCGAGGGCGACCACCGCTTCCTCGCTCTTGCCCTGCTGGAAGAGCGAGAAGCCGAGCGCATTCAGCAGCTCCACGTTCTCGGGCTCCACGGAGAGCCCGCGCTCGTAGAGCCGGACCGCGCCGGGATAGTTGCCGGTCCGCTCGTTGGCCATGCCGGCGCGGAGGAACGAGTAGGCGTCGAGGAACTTCTCGTCGATCGAAGCCATCGCATCGGACGGGAGCGGGACGAATTCGGGGATGTTCGCCGCGCGATCGCGGCCCGTGAATCGCTCGAGGACGACGGGCGGCGTGGAGTTCCCGTCCTCGTCGATGTGGGTGAGGAAGAGCTGGGTGTAGGGCGTGTTGGCCTTCGAGGAGAAGACGAGCCAGCGGCCGTTGCTCGAGAAGCTGTGCCAGGAGTTCATGTTCTTCGTGTTCGCGCGCAGCCGCCTCGCTTCGCCGCCCTCGGCCGGGATGATGAAGAGCTCGCTGTCCGGCATGAGCAGCATGTAGTTCTCGGCCTTGCAGAAGACGATCCACTTCCCATCGGGCGAGTACTTGGCGAAGAAGTTGCTCTTCCCGTCGTGGGACGCGCCGGCGAGGGGCTCGGCCGTCCCGCCCCTGCCGCCGTTCCAGGGCACGCGATAGAGATCGAACTTGAAGGGCTCGTCGTCTTCGATGAACTCGGGGACGTCCTTCTCGTCGAGCAGGATGCTCGTCGCGTTCGTGACCGCAGGCTTGTCGTAGACCTTCGAGCGCGCGAAGACGATCCACTCGCCGTCGGGGCTCCAGGTGGGGTTGCTCTGGACGTAGTCGGGATCGTCGGCGCCGGGGAGCGGCGTGTACTCGCCGGTCTCGCGGTCGTAGACGACGAGGATCCCCTTGATCGGGAAGAAGAGCTGGGAGTATTCGATCCCGGGCGTCGCGACGAAGACCGCCCGGTCCTTGACCGTGCTGATCACATAGCGCCCGTCGGGCGAAACCTGGGAGAGGAGCCCGAAGGTCCCCTCGCCATCGTCCCGGCGGTAGTCGCTCCAGGTGATGATCTTCTCGTCGTCGAGGGACATCTGCTTCGACACGGGGAGGATCGCATAGCCGCCCTTGTCGTTGCCGTAGTCGACGTCGAGGCCGAGGGTCGAGCCGTCGCCGGAGAAGGAGTGGCAGTTGCCACAGACCGGCAGGTCTTCCAGCACGATCGGCGGGCGTTCCTCCGAGTCCACGGAGCCGAAGCGCCAGCGGATCCGGGACGGATCCTGGACCGCGTCGATGAACGGAAGCGGGACTTCCCGGTAGAAGAGGGCGTCGCCCACGGGATCGGTCGAGGTCTGCAAGGAGACGAGCGCGGCGGAGGCCGTCGTCCGGTCCGCGTCGTTTCCGACGACGGCGAGTTGGGCCGCGTCAGCGATCGAACGACGTTTTATTTCTGACCAGTCCTCTTCGGAAGGGCGCCAGCTCGAGGCGGACACCGGGAAGCGGAGGGGTTCGCCCTCGCCGGAAAAGCGGACGAGCACCGTCCAGGTCTCGGCGCCCGGCGTCTCGTCGACCCAGGTCACGGTCGGCGCGACGATGTCGGGCGGGAAGAGCGCGCCTTCGAGCGGGTAGGTGATGGTCAGCTGGCCCGAAGGGGTGTCCGGGAAGTCCACCGGGCCGGCCGGCGAGCAGCTCGACAGGACGATCAGGGTCGCGCCTAGCATGCCCAGGCGCGCGATCAGGGGGTAGGGAGACGTCATGGGGGTCGGTGTCTTCCGGGCATGGGCCCCGCGGGCCGCGTCGAAGGTCGACACGATAGCGAGCCGGTGCCCGACCGACGTGGCCCCGAGGCGCGGACCGCGAACCCGCGGTCGGTTTTCGACCAAGTTCGAAATTGACTTCGGAAAGCCATTCGGGGTAGAAGGAATGGGCGGGGAAGCTGCGTCTTCTCCCGTGCCCTTCCGTCTGGATCCCGGGATCGCCCGGGATGGAGAATGCCGATGCTCCTGCGCCGCGCCCCGTCGATCCTCGCGATCGCCCTCCTTCTGATCGCTGCCGCGTCCGTTTCGGTCGCCGCGGTCCACCGCGTCCGCGCGGGCGAGTCGATCCAGGCCGCCCTCGACGCGGCCGATTCGGGCGACACGATCCTCGTCGATCCGGGGACCTATCAGGAGGACCCGACCAGCCTCTACGGCCTCCACGTGACCAAGAGCAACATCCGCCTGATCGGCCGCGTGAACAAGGGCATCGGCGAGGCCGGCAAGGTCCGGCTGCTCGCGACCGGCGACCAGGAAACCGGGATCTACGCGGCGCCTCCCGGCTGCGAGTACACCGACGACGCGTGCCCCGATCAGATCGAGGACTTCCACGTCCGCGGCTTCACCGTCGAGGGCTTCCCGCGCAACGGCATCCAGACGCGTTGGGTCGACGGCTTCCGGTTCATCCACAACGAATCGGTGAACAACCTCAACAACGGCATCTACCCGACGCTCTCCGCCAACGGGCTCGTTCGCGCGAACGTGTCCTACGGCTCGCTCGACACCGCCATGTGGGTCGCCGGCTCGGAGAACGTCCGGGTCGTCAAGAACGAGGTCTTCGGCAGCCCGATCGGTCTGGAGATCACCGTTTCGAACAACGTCGTCGTGTCCCGGAACGACATCCACGACAACACCGTGGGCGTCGGCCTCTTCCACCCGAACGCCGCGGGCAATCCGCCGCTGCCGGTGATGGAGAACTGGGTGATCCGCAACAACCGGATCTACGACAACAACCTGCCGAACCCCGCGCCCGTCGGTTCTTTCCAGGCGGGGCTGCCCCTCGGCGGCGGTGTGCTGCTGCTGGGCGTGAGCGATCACGTCATCAAGAACAACTGGATCGTCGACAACGACTTCTACGGCGTCGGTGTGCTCGGTTGGTGTACGGCCCTTAGCTTCGACCCGACCCGGAACTGCGAGGCTCGGCCGCCGATCGCGAACCCGTCCGCGAACGACAACAAGGTCGCCAGGAACGTGATCAAGAACAACGGTCAGGCGCCGCCCGCGGAGCATCCCCTCGCACCCTTGGCGAGCGACGTGATCTACCTGCAGACGCCGCCCTTCGAGCCGGGAACGGGCAATTGCTTCCGGAACAATCGGCCCTCGGACCTGACCTTCTTCTCGAGCGAGCCGGACGGTCTGCTGCCTACGGACGGTTGCTAGCGCGGGACGGCGGCCAGCGCGCTCGCCGCGCAGCCCTTCGTTCCGGGTGAGGCGTTCTGCGCTGGCGCGCGCCTTGCGCTAACGATCGGGTGCGCACCGCCGATCGCGTGCCCGAGGAACGACGTGCCCTCCGAAGCCTCCGCCGAGACCATCGCCTCCCGAGGGTGTCGCGTCGTCGTGCGGCGCGTCGAAGGCGCGATCGCGCGTGAGTTCTTCCTCTTGGCGGAGCCCACGGAAGTCGGTGCGGACGCCGGCGTTCAGGCCGGAGGCGTCTATCGGGCGATCGACGCGTTCCTCGCGAACGAGGGGGCTTCCTGGGCGGATGTGCTTCGCGAGACCGTCTTTTTCGCCTCCCACACCCGCGACCTCGACGACGTTCGCGCGGCGCGCCAGCGCGTCGTCGGCGCCGCCGGGCTGCCGCCGCTCGAGATCGAGCAGCCACCGCTCGAAGTGGGCGCGCGGCTCCTCACGGCGATCCATTTCCGTGTTCCGCAGCCGGGTGCGAAGGGCGCCTCGGCGGAGGTCGTTCGGATCGCCGATGTGGGCCCGCCGGACGACGGCCCCGCGGCCGTCGCGGTCCGGCGGGCGACGGAAGATGGGTGCCGTCTCGATTGCGCGGCGGTTTTCGGTGCCGGTGGGGACGCGCTCGTGCAGACGCGGAGTGCCTTCGCGCAGGCGGCGGCGCTCCTCGAATGCGCGGGGCTCGACTTCGGCGACGTCGTACGGACGTGGATCCATCTGCGCGACATCGATCGCGACTACGATGCGCTGAACGAGGGACGGCGCGCCTTCTTCGCGGAGCGGGGCATCACGTCGCCGCCCGCGAGCACGGGGATCGGTGGCGGTCCTTCCGCACCGGCGCACGATCTCTGCCTCGGCTTCGAAGCCATTCGTCGCGATGGCGGTCGCGCGACCTCGGTGATGCATGCGGCGACGCTGAACGAGGCGCCCGAATACGGTGCGGACTTCGTTCGTGGGCTCCGCGTCGTCGGGGAGAATGGCACGTTCCTCCACGTCTCCGGCACGGCGAGCGTCGACGAGGCCGGAAGGACGGCGCATCCGGGCGACTTCGATGCCCAGGCCGATCGGATGCTCCTGAACGTCCGAACGCTCCTCGACGGACAGGGCGCGGGCTTCGGGCACATCGTCTCCGCGATCACCTACGTGAAGCGCCGCGCGGACGCGGATCGCCTCGGCGAGGCCCTCGCGCGGGCGGGCTTCTCCGGCTTCCCGCATGCGCTCGTCGAAGCGCCGGTCTGCCGACCGGATCTCCTCTGTGAGACCGAGGCGATCGCGTACCTTCCGAACGACGCGGCCTGACGGGCTTCGACGGAGAGAGCCCTCGGCCCTGACGGTAGAGTGCCCTCAGCCCCGACCGAGAGAGCCCTCAGCCTCGACCGAGATAGGGCTGCGTCAGCGGCAGGATGATCGACGAGAGCACGTTCGTCTCGGGCGCCATCGTGACCATCGACAGCGCCGCGCGACCGATGTCCTCGAGCGGGACCATGCCCTCGGTGTCCCGGACCTGATCGACGAAGTCGCCCCAGATGTTGGTCGGGACGTTGCCCGGGTGGAGGGCGCTCACCGCGATGCCGTGCTCCCGGGCGTCGAGCGCGAGGGAGCGGGTCATGCCGTCGAGGGCGAACTTGCTCGTCGTGTAGGCGACCGAGTGGGGACGCGACATCTGGCCCGAGATGCTGCCGATGTTGAGGATCCGACCGGACTTGCGCGGAATCATCTGCTGGAGCGCCTTCCGGGCACAAAGGAAGCAGCCGGTGACGTTCACGCCGATGACCTGCCGGAAATCGTCCGGGGGGAGCTCGTGGGTCGGGCAGGGCTTGGCCATGCCGGCGTTGTTCACCAGGATGTCGACCGGGCCGAACTCGCTCGCGACGCGATCGAAGAGCGCGTCGACCTGCGCGTCCTCGAGCACGTCCGTCGGGATCGCGACGGCGTTCGGGATCTCCTTCGCGGCGGCTTCGAGGCGCTCGACGCCCCGGGCGGCGAGGATGCAGGTCGCGTCCTCGGCGGCGAAGGCTTCGGCGATCGCGCGGCCGATGCCGCTGCCACCGCCGGTGATCACGGCGATCTTTCCGTCCAGCTGTCCCATGGTTGGTTTGCTCCGGTTGGGGTCGAGGGTCGTTTCGAGTCTGGTTTCGGGCTCCGCCGGAGTCTATTGCGCGCGGGACGCATTCGGCCACCATCGAACGGCGACGTCGAGTCGCGCGAAAGGAATCCCGATGACGCCCCTCGAGACCGCGAGCCGAAAGAAGCTGCACGAGCTTCTCGACCTGATCCGTGAGGTCGACGAGCGACGCTACGGACCCGAGTGGGGGATCGAGAGCCAGGGCGACGTCGCCGATGGCCACCGGAATCTGATGCACGTGCTCGAGGGCGGGCTCTTCTCGCACTTCGACGCGGATCCGGAGCGTCCCGTCTTCCGCCGGATCGTGTCGCCGACCCGCAAGTTCCGGGGCGACAACGGGGACGCGATCTACTTCGACGCGGCCATCCGCCCCGATCGCGAATACGTCGTGAAGGGCAACATGGCGGGGGCGGTCTACGTCTCGATCACGATCGAGGAAGGGCCCGGCGAGGGCGCCTACGCGACCGGGACGGCGGCGGGCCTGCACGACGGCGAGTTCGACGTCGACGCCAACGGGAACTTCGAGATCGTGCTCTCCGCGAAGAAGCACGACCGGAACTGGCTGGAGCTCACGCCGACCGCGAGCCGGATCACCACGCGGCACTATTTCGAGGAGGAACGCTGCGTCGCTGCGGACCCATCGAGACACGTCCCGCTCTCGATCGAACCCGTCGTCGACCCTGGACCGCCGCCCGCCTGGACGCCGGAAGGCCAGGACGAGCGCGTCGCCGCGAGCATTCAGCGCGTCATCAACTTCGTTCGCGGAGACACGCTCGACCAGCCGCCGCGGAAGCCGCAAGAGCAGCCGAGCTGGGTCTCGACCACGCCAAACGTCTTCAACGCGCCCGAGAAGCCGGGCGACCTGGCGTTCTCGGCGATGGACATCGCGTACACGATGGCGCCCTACGTGATCGGTCCGGATCAGGCCCTGGTGATCACGGGGCGCTTTCCCGAATGCCGCTTCGCGAACGTCTGCCTCTGGAACCGGTACATCCAGAGCTACGACTTCAACAACCGCCGGATCTCCCTCAACCGGAAGCAGACGGCCCTCGAGCCCGACGGTTCCTTCCGGATGGTGATCGCGCACGAGGACCCGGGGACGCCCAACTGGCTCGACACGGAAGGTCGGCCCTTCGGGATGGTCTATTGGCGCTTCCTGCTGCCCGAGGGCGAGGTCGAGACGCCCCAGGCGCAAGTGGTGGACTTCGCCTCGCTCTGAGAGAGGATCGGTCCGGTCGAGGAGGTGCAGGACGCGGGCTTCGGGCCGTGCAGCGCGCGCGCTGCATTTCGCTCGGGGCGGAGCTGTCTATCCTGTGGGGGCGTCCCGACCGCGCCCGCGGAGGTCCCCGATGAGTACCGCTACCGCCTTCTGGAACTGGCTCGCGCCACGTTATGCGAGACAGCCGATCGCCGACGAGGCCGCCTACGAGAAGAAGCTCGCGATGACGCAGGCGCACTTCACCCCCGAGATGCGGGTCGTGGAGTTCGGGTGTGGAACGGGATCGACGGCGGTCCGGCACGCGCCCCACGTGGGCGCCTATGTCGGAATCGACGTCGCCGAACGGATGGTCGCGATCGGGCGGGAAAAGGCGGAGCTCGCCGGCTTGCGTCACCTCGACTTCGTCGTGGGGACGCTCGAGGAAGCAGGCCTCGAGGCGGAGAGCTTCGACGCGGCGATCGGCCTCAACATCCTCCACCTTCTGCCCGATCTCGACGCGACCCTCGAAACGGTCGCGCGGGTGCTGAAGCCCGGCGGTCTCTTCGTGTCGTCGACGGTCTGTCTCGATGAGGTGGCGGGGCGGCTCGCCCGGATCGGGCGGCTCGTGCGCTTCGTGCCCTTCATGCCGACCGTCGTGCCGCTCACGGCCGACGGGCTCGTCGCGAAGCTCGAACGCGTCGGCTTCGCGGTCGAGGAACGCTGGGATCAGGCGGCGGGCATCGTCTTCGTGATCGCGCGCCGCTCGTAGGTTCGGCGCGTCCGGGAGCGAGCCGGTCGCGCCGCACGGAGGCTTCGCCTCGATCCTTCGTCACGAAGGGGCCGGGTCGTCTCTCGTCGCGTAGGTCCGATAGAGGGCGTAGCCGACCGCCGCCGGCCAGCAGAAGACCATCAGCACGAGGAAGACGGGGATCGAGAACGGAACGCCGCCCAGGCTCTCCGGCTTCGGCGCGGACTCGTTACGAAGCCGATCGAGGACGGCCCGCCGTCGCTCGTCGAGCGTGTCGATGCAGACCGGATCCCCGCAATACGGGCAGGTGGGGATGCGCGTGAATCCGATCGGCACCTCGATCGAGATCTCCCCGAGGCAGGCGTCGCACTTCTCCACGTGGAATCGCACGTCGCGGAGTCGGCCGTCCTGGATGACGCCGTTCGACCGGTCGTGGACGTAGTGGGCCAGGGCGCGGGTGTTGAGCAGCTTGACGGCGTCGTCGAGCTCCTCGCGCGTGTAGTGCGAGTTCGCGACGAACTCGTCGACGCGGAGCTGGGCGTGACTTCGCAGGACCTTCCAGATCGAGAGGATGCGTCGCTCCCGCGCGCGGATCCGACGACCGGCCCAGAGACACGCGATGGGCGGACACACCGCCATCGTGAAATGGAAGCCGTGATCCCACGCGAGTCGGACGACCGCTTCCTCGCCTCCGTCTCCGAGCGCGACCATCGCCACCGCCGCCGAGACGACGAACACGCCCGCGAGTCCGATCCCACCCACGCGGATCAGGACGTCGTCCAGCTTGTACAGGTTCGTCGACTCGGGCGTCATGCCCGGCTCATCGGCCGAGCGGCGAGACCGCCTGAGCCAACGCCCGAGACGACGTTGCGCGGATCTTGCGTCTCGGCGGCAAGCGCTACCTGAGCGCGTAGATCTCGTAGCTCAGCACGAGCCGCGCCGCGTCGAAGCCACCCTTGCCGACGACCTGCGTGGCGTTCAGCCAGGCGTAGCGGTCGTCGTCGGTCTCGATCCTTCCCGCCAGGTACACGGGATTCTCGCCGGGGGTCGGCTGGCCGGTGGCTTCTCGGGCGACGGAATCGATCTGGAATCGCGCCCGGTACTCGAGGAAGAGCTGGGCGGGCTCGTCGTCCGTGGTCTCGAAGAACGCGCGAATCTGCGGCTCCGCGACGTGCTCGGTCGCGAGATAGCTCCCGTTCGCCCAGCGGGACTCCGCCTCGACGACCGGTCCGGTCCAGACGACCTTCTCGAAGTGGGTGACCGAACGCGTGCCGCGGGGCCCCCGCCCGATCGACCAGGACGCGGTCGCATGGATGTCGAGGCGACCGAGCGGCTCGAGCGCCAGGGCCATCAGCGGCCTCCGCCGGCGCCGTAGCCGCAGGTCATGCCGCCGTCGATCACGAGCTCGGCGCCGGTGATGTAGGCGGCCTCCTCACTCGCCAGGAAGAGGGAGGTCGGGGCGATGTCCTCGGAACGACCGATGCGCGGGACCGGCAGGTGGGCGTGCCCCGCATCGAGCATCTCCTGGGTGACGTCGGTGCCGTCGGGAACCGCGTCCCGGATCAGCGGCGTGTCGACGCCGCCGGGATGGATCGAGTTGACGCGGACGCCGAGCGCTCCCAGCTCGAGCGCCGCCGTCTTGGTCAAGCCCCGCAGGCCGAACTTGCTGGCGGTGTAGCCCGGGGTGCCCGCGCGACCCATGATCCCCTGGATCGAGGAGACGTTGACGATCGCGCCGCCTCCCGTTTCGCCCATGACGGGCGCTGCGACCTTCATGCCCAGGAACGGCCCGACGAGATTGACGTCGAGGACGCCACGGAACTCGTCGACGCTGCAGTCGACGACGGGGGTGCTCTGCATGATCCCGGCGTTGTTGATCAACACGTCGAGGCGGCCGAACCGCTCGACCGCGAGCGCCACGATCCGTCCCCAATCGTCCTCGCTCGTGACGTCGTGGCGGGCGAAGCAGGCGGCGGCCCCCAGCTCCCCGGCCACGGCCTCCCCCTCGTCTTCGAGGAGGTCGGTCAGGACGACCTTCGCCCCCTCGGAAACGAAGAGGCGGGCCGTCGCGGCGCCCTGTCCGCGGGCCGCGCCCGTCACGATCGCGACCTTGCCGTCGAGTCGGCCCATGGCGGGTTCCTCCTTCTTCGGCCGGCGTTATGCCGTGCGCTTTCCGGTTTCGAAGGAGGAGAGATCGTCCTTGTCGACCCGCTCCTTGTAGACGGCGAAGCCGTGGGGCCACTGGGTGACGATTCGACCGTCCGCGGCGCGGTAGTAGTCGTTCGCGCCAGACTGCCAGACGACGACCTGCTCGAGCTCCGACTGGAGCGTCGCGTTGTACGCGTCCATCACGTCGCGTCGGACGTCGATCCAGTCGACGCCCGCGCGATCGGCCTCGGCGATCATGCGGATCGTATAGTCGACCTGGAACTCGAGCATCAGGATGATCGAGTTGCCGCCGTTGGTGTTCGGCCCGTAGAGCTGGAAGAGATTCGGGAAGCCGCTGGTCGTGACCCCGAAGTAGGCTTCCGGCCCGTTCTGCCACGCCTCCTGGATGGTCCGCCCGTCGCGGCCCTCGACGTCGATCGCGCTCACGTACTTCTGGGTATCGAAGCCGGTCGCGAAGATGATCGTGTCGACCTCGCGTTCGGTCCCGTCGCCGCTGACCACGCCCTTCGGCGTGATCTCCCGGACGCCGTCGGTCACGAGCTCGACGTGGTCCTCGTTGAAGGTCTTCAGGTACTTGTTCGAGGCGAGCGGCCGCTTCGCGCCGAAGGGATGGTCCGGGGTGAGCTTCGCGCGGAGCTCCGGATCCTCGACCATGAGCAGCGCCTCGCGGCCCATGTCCTCCGCCGCCTGGAAGAAGCCCGGCTCGAGATAGGTGAGAGACTGCTCGACCACGTTGAAGAGGTTCTGGCGACCCTCTTCGAGGACCTCGGGCTGGTCGCGGAAGGTGGCCTTCTGCTCCTCGGTGTAGGGATCGTTCTGCTTGGGCAGGACCCAGTTCGGTGTCCGCTGGAAGACGTGGAGCTTCGAAAGTCCCGAGGCGATCTCCGGAATGAACTGCACCGCGCTCGCCGCGCTGCCGATCACGGCGACGCGCTCGCCTTCGAGATCGTGGTCGTGGTTCCAGGCGGCCGAGTGGAAAGTCGTGCCTTCGAAGCGGTCCAGGCCCGGGATGTCGGGCCAGGAGAGGGGGCCGAACATGCCGACGGCACTGATCACGAACTGGGAGACGACCTCGCTCCCGTCGTCGAAGCGGACCGTCCAGCGGGCGCTCGCTTCGTCCCAGGTCGCCGAGACGGCGCCGACGCCGAGGCGCAGGTGGGGCTCGAGGCCATGGTCCTTCGCCACGCCCTCGATGTACTCGCGGATCTCCGGCTGGGGCGGGAACGGGCCGGACCAGTCGGGATTCGGGGCGAACGAGAAGCAGTAGAGCGGCGAGGCGATGTCGCACTCGAGGCCCGGGTAGGTGTTGCGCTGCCAGGTGCCGCCGACCCGGGGCTCCTTGTCGAAGATCAGGAAGTCGTCCTGTCCGGATTCCTTCAGCTTGATGCCGGCGCAGAGGCCGCCGGCGCCGGCGCCGATGATCGTGAATCGCGTGGTCGTGGACTGGGACATGACGGGGTCGGACTCCTGGGCGAGGGGGGTGCGTTCGAGAGGTGATAGCCCTCTGATCGCACGTCTGCCGGTCCCGAAATCGGCGCGCCGCTACTGGAGGACGCCGCTCACGATCAGCTCCGTGAACGCCTCGTCGCTCCTGCCCAGGATCTCGCGCACGATGGCCTCGTTGTGCTCACCGACGCCCGGAGCGCGGGTCAGAACGTGGTCCCGGCCGACGTAGCGGGCACTCTCGCGATCGATCGGGATCGCGACGTCGGGCGCGCCCGGCTGGTGGACGATCTGGTAGTGGTCGCGGAGCAGGGGGTCGCGTTCGAACGTGTCGCGCAGGTCCTCGACGGGCCCGGCGGCGAGCCCCGCGCTCTGGAGTCGCGCAGCACCGGCCCACTTGTCCTGGGTCCGGGTCCATGCCTGCACGATCTCGTCCAGGGCATCCTCGTTCCGCTTGCGCGCGGTGTGGGTCGCGAAGCGCTCGTCGAGGACGAGCTCCGGGTGTTCGATCTCGCGGGCGAACGTCGCCCACGCGTCGTCCCCTTCGACCGCCAGTGCGAGCCATTGGTCGTCCCCCGCCGCAGGGTAGACGCCGTGGGGGCAGGCGTTCGAATCGCGATTCGCATTGCGCGGCGGAACCACGCCGCCCGCGCGGTACTGCATCCACTCCGCGCCGAGGAGCGCGACCGTCGCGGAGAGCTGGGCGAGGTCAATCTCCTGCCCACCCTGACCCCGGTCGCGCTTGCGGATCGCGGCGAGGATCGTCGCCGTCAGCAGATGAGGAGCGACGAAGTCGGGCAGGGGGATCCCGATCCCGCGCGGTTGCTCGCCGTCGAAGCCCGTCAGCATGTTGAATCCCGACGCCGCCATCAGGATGTTTCCCATGCTGGCGCGGCCGGCCCAGGGGCCCTGCTTGTGCGCGCCGGGCAGGTTGAGCAGGACGATGTCGGGCTTCGCTTCGCGCAGGACGTCGTAGCCGAGGCCCATCCGTTCGAGGGCGCCGGGGCGGAAGTTGTTGACGACCACGTCCGAGACGCGGACGAGGTCGAGCAGGAGGGCGAGGCCCGCTTCGGTTCCGAGGTCGAGGCAGAGCGACTTCTTGCCGGCGTTCACGGTGTTGAAGAGGCCGCCGAGATCCGGATGCGGCTCGCCGTCGGGACCGAGCTGGCTGCGCATCGAGTCGGGCTTCCGGCGATTCTCGATCCGGATCACCTCGGCGCCGAAGCTCGCGAGCAGGCGCGTTCCGATCGGCGCCGCGAGGACCCAGCCGAAGTCGACCACCCGCAGACCGCGAAGCTGCTCGCGGGGATCGGGTGAGGTCGCCGTTGCGGCGTCGGCCGGGGGCGCCGGGGGCGGAAGGTCGTCGAGGATCGTCTTCGTGTCTTCACCGAGGAGCGGCGCGCGACGGAGGGTGACGCCGTCGGCCATGCCGTCGACGGTCGAGCGCACGAACCCGAGGGACCGGCCCAGGCCCTCGTGCTCGACCTCGAGGAATTGCTCGTTCACGCGGTACTGCTCGGTCTCCTCCAGGTCGTCGAGTCCGAGGACCGGGAGGCAGACGATGTCCGCTTCGAGGGCGCCGGCGGCGAACTCGTCCCGGGTGAGCGTCCGCGCGAGCGCGAGCGTGCCCTCCGACACCGGGTTGTCCTTGCGCGGGGCATCGAGCCGCGACCAGGGCCAGTCGTCCTCGGTCATCGAATGCGGAATGCCCACCCGGTCGAGCCAGCGGAGATAGTCCGAGAACCGATCGGGCCGTACGAGGAGCCCGACGTAGCCACCGTCGCGGCACGCGAGCGCCGCCGAGAGTCCGGGCCGCGCAGGGATCCGTTCGAACCAGGTCCATTGGGTCGCGTTCGAAGTCTGCATCAACGCGCTGAGCGTCACTTCCTGAAGCGAGAGGTCGACGTGCACCCCCTCGCCCTTCGTGAGCGCGATGGTCGCCGCGGACGCGGCGGACAAGCCGGCGAGGGTGTAGGAAGGCGAGGCCCCGCCCTGGACCGGCGTGCCCTTGCGTTCGCCGGAGATCGCGACGAGGCCGCCGGTGGCCCCCGCCACGAGATCGTTGGCCTTGCGACCGGCGGTGTCGGCGAGGCCGAAGGGCGTCACGGAGATCTGGATCAGGTCGGGGCGGAGCGCGCGCAGGCGGGAATGCTCGAGGCCCGAGCGGGTCCCCGGGCGGGCGGTGTCGATCAGCACGTGCGCGCTCGCCACGAGACGTTCGAAGTCCCGCGACGAAGCGAGGTCGTCGTCGAGCACCACCGACGCCTTGTTGGCGCTCAGATAGAGGTGCTGGAAGCTGTGTTCGGGGCCCGGAGCGTCGTCGAGGAACGGCGCGAGCCTCCGGATGGCGTTGCCTTCCGGTGGCTCGACCAGGATCACTTCGGCACCGAGGTCCGCGAGGATCCGACCCGCGAGCGCCGCGGAACGGTCCGCGAGATCGAGGACGCGGACCCCCGCGAGTGCGTCGCTCATGCGGGCCTCGGAATCACGAGCGAACCCTTCATGGCCAGGGGGCCCGCCTCGAGCGCGACCTCGTAGTCGATCGCCACGCGATCGGAAACGACTTCGGTGATCGTCGCGCGCGGCACGATCCCCGCCTCGCACTCCGTCGGCGCCTTCCAGCGGGTGTCGAGGCAGGCCCCGTGCAGCAGGACCTCCGGACCGAAGCGCGCCATCACGAGCTCGAGGGCGAAGGACAGGACGTGGTCGCCGCCAGCGATCGGCTTCGCGAGGCCCGCGGCCTTGGCGGCCTCCGGGTCGCTGTGGATCGGATTGTTCGGGTCGGTGGTGTCCCGCGCCGCCATCATGGCGAGGGTCACGACGAGCGGATCTCCGCCGAGGACCTCGCCCTCCTCGGCCGTGGCCAGCGCGTCGAGATGGGGGTTGCGTTCGGCCGCTTCGAAATCGGGGAGGGGGCTCGCACGCTTGGCCGGGTCGAGGCCTTGGAAGCCGTCGACACGATCCGGGTCCGGTCGGTAGGACAGGAGCCCCGTCGTGGCGTTCGTCGCGGCGTGCCGCCCCTGGGCGTCGAAGGTCTCGGCCTCGGTCGTCCCGTAGCGGCGGCCGCGGCGGACGTGACGGCCGCTGCTCGAGCCCTCGACGGTGAACGCCTCGCCGATCCGAAGCGGGCGGCGGATCGTCTGCTGCTCGCGGGCCCAGATCCGCCCCGAGACGCCGGGGGCCCCCTTCTTCTTCGGGGCGCCCTCGGTCCGCGGCCTGCGCGGCTGCCCCGAGAGGAGGAAGAGCGTGAGCCCGGTCATCAGCTCCGGTGGGAGCGTGCCCGCCGCCATCAGCGCGCCGATCGTCGGGCCGTGGTCGCCCATGCTGGCCGCGACACCCCGGATCTTGGCCTCGGGATGGGGGCCCGTGACGCGCTCGAGCGCCCGGGGCCAGGTCGAATCCGTCATGCGGCGCCTCCCTGCCGGAACGATAGGCAGAGGCCCGAAGGCGCCGCAACGAGGGAGACCGGGGTGCCACGCATCTCGAGGGACCGGGGGTGCCTCCCATCTCCAGTTCGCCGCGATACACTCCGGCCCCGATTCCCGGAGGTCCCCCATGCCGAACCACGCCACCCGCGTCTACGACGACATGCTCGAGATGCTCTCGAACGCGGACAACCCGACGCCGATGGTGCGTCTGAACCGTGTCCTGCCCGAGGGCATGAAGGCGAAGGTCTACGGCAAGCTCGAGTGGTACAACCCCTTCGGCTCCGTGAAGGACCGCGTCGCCGCGAACCTGATCAAGGATGCCGGCGAGAAGGGGCTCCTGGCGGAAGGCCAGCAGCTCGTCGAGCCGACCAGCGGCAACACCGGCATGGGCCTGGCGATGATGGCGAACGCGAAGGGCTACTCGCTCACGACGCCGCTCTCGAACAAGATCCCCGCCGAGAAGCGGATCATGCTGAAGATGTTCGGGACGAACGTCGAGGAGCTCGAGGACGATTTGTGACCGGCCCCTGGGTCCCCGGAGGGGGCCATCGCACGCGCCATGGAGCTCGGCGACAAGCCCGAGTTCTACATGCCCAACCAGTACGAGAACGAGGCCAACCTCGAGGCCCACGTCCATTCGACCGGTCCTGAGATCTGGCGTCAGACCGAAGGCAAGGTGACCCACTTCGTCGCCGGGCTCGGCACCTGCGGCACGATCACCGGCAACGGTCGCTTCCTCAAGGCCAAGGACCCGAGCGTCCAGGTGATCGCGGTGCACCCCTCGGAAGGGCACGACATCCCGGGTGTCCGCTCGATCAAGCAGCTGGAGCTCACGAAGCTCTTCCTACCCCACGAGTACGACGCGCTCGTCGAGGTCTCCGACGAGGAGGCGTTCGACATGTGTCTCCGCCTGAACCAGGAGGAGAGCATCATCGCGGGGCCGAGCTCGGCGATGGCGCTCGTCGGCGCGCTCAAGGTGATCGAGGACGATCCCGACGCCGTCGTCGTGGTCATCTTCCCGGACAATGCCTTCAAGTACGCGTCGACCTTCGAGCGGCACTTCCCCCAGTACCGCGCCGCCCGCGCGGACGAGGGCGTCGCGATCGGCGAGCCGTCGGCGAAGGAGCAGCTCTTCGGCACGATGATCGAGAACGCGCGGAGTCCGCACACGACCTGCGAGATCGCCGATCTGAAGGCCGGGCTCGAGAGCGACCTGAGGCCGCTCGTGATCGACGTCCGGATGCCCGAGATCTTTGCGAACCAGCACGTGTCCGGGGCGGTCAACATCCCGACCGCGGAGATGACCGATCGCCAGGCCGAGCTCCCGGAGGATCGCGACCATCCGATCGTCACGGTCTGCAATCGCGGCAACCTCTCGCTCCAGGGCATGCTCGTCCTGCAGTCGCTCGGCTACCGGAACGTGCGCAGCCTGAACGGCGGGACGGTCGCCTGGGCCGAGGAAGGTCTCCCGACCGGCGACTAGCTATCCGATCCGCGCGCTCTGTCCGCCGTCGACGGGCAGCATCACGCCGGTGATGAAGCGGGCGTCGTCGGAGGCGAGGAAGAGGGCGGCGTGGGCGATGTCCCAGGCCGTGCCCATCTTCCGGCCGAGGGGGACCTGCGCGTCGCGCGCCCGGATGAGCTCTTGCTTGTCGATGCCGCGCGCCTCGGAAATCCCTTCGATCGCCATCGGCGTCTCCATCAGTCCAGGCATGATCACGTTCGCGCGGATCCCGTACTTCGCGTTGCCGATCGCGAGGGACTGGGTGTAGGCGTTCATGCCGGCCTTGGAGGTCTTGTAGGCGACGATCCCGGTGGAGCAGACGGCCGCGATCGACGAGATGTTCACGATCGAGCCGCTCTCCTGCGCACGCATCACGGGGAGCGCCGCCTTGCAGGGAAAGACGACGCTCTTGAGGTTCACGTCGAGGATCCGGTCCCAGGCCTCTTCGGTGACGTGCGCCGGCCCAGCGTCCCCACCGCCGATCCCGACGTTGTTGTGGAGCACGTCGACGCGACCGAACTCCGAAGTGCAGGTATCGACGACGCGATCGCAGTCGGCCTCCCGAGTCGCATCGGCCTCGACGGCGATGGCCCGGCCGCCCTCCGCCTCGATCGTCGCCACGGTCTCCCGCGCGCTGTCGAGCCGTGTATCGACCACGACCACGCTCGCGCCTTCCCGCGCGAAGAGAAGGCTCGTCGCGCGACCGTTCCCGATCGTGTCACCCGGGGTCTGCCCCCCGCCCATCACGATCGCCGTCTTGTCCTTCAGTCGGTCCGTCAATGCGTCGTTCCTCCAGCGGTTCGTGGGGCGCGCCGCGTCGCGATCGCCCGCGCGTCAAGGGCGCTCGAAGACGACCGCGTAGGTTTTCGTCACGAAGTTCGACGAGGGCCACGGGTCGATCACTTCGACCCGGCGAAAGCCGGCGGCCTCGAACTCGGAGATCAGGAGGCTCGCCTCGATTCCGTGGCCGCCGCGGCTCTCCGGGATGCCCTCGGGCGTCCAGAGCGCGAGCCAGAAGGTCGGTGGGAAGTCGACGACGACGATTCGCGCGCCCGGGCGGAGCGTTTCGTAGATGCTCCGCACGAAGGGCTCGGGGGCGGTCACGTGGTGGTAGACGTCGCGGAGGAGCGCGCCGTCGACGCTCGACGGGGCGAGGGCGGTTCCGTCGAACGCGCCGGGTACGATGTCGAGCTGTGTGAGGCCGGCTTCCTGCTTCTTCTCGCGAAGCGTCTCGAGTCGCTCGTCGTCGAGCTCGGTCGCGAAGACGCGGCCTTCGGCGCCGACGCGTTCCACGAGGGCCACGGCGTACGCGCCCTTGCCGGCGCCGAGGTCGGCGACCGCCATGCCGGGCGTGAGCCGGAGCCGTTCCTCCAGGATCGCGAGCTCCTCTTCGAAGGTGTCCGCGAACGCGTTCGTTCCGAGCAGGGAGAGGAAGGTCAGGGAAAGGGCGAAGGCGAGCGTGCGGGGCATGGACATCTCTCTTCGGGCGCGGGGTCGGCGCGTCTCGAGAGTATGACACCCTTGCGGATGCTCGACCGTGCAGGGATCGGGCTGCACCCGGCGTCGGAGCCGCGTTGCTAGTTCCGTCGACCCTCGGTCGCGCTTCGCCGCAGCTCCGGATCAGGCGGTCTTGGGCTCGTTCAACTCGAGCATGTTGCCGGCCGGGTCCTGCAGGAAGGCCTGGCGACCGTTCGGGAGCTCGAAGGCCTTCGAGACCTCGATGCCCTGGGCCTGCAGCGCTTCGAGCGTCCCGTCGAGATCGGTCACGCGGAAGGCGAAGTGCTGGCCCTTCGGTGCCACGTGGTCCTCGACCTGCATCAGGTGGACCTCCTGCCCGCCCGATCGCAGCCATGCGCCGGGGAAGCCGAAGTCGGGCCGTGGCAGGACCTCGAGACCGAGCTGGTCCACGTAGAAGGCGAGGCTCGCCTCCAGGTCGTCGACGTTGAGGGATACGTGGTGGACACCGAGTTCGAGCTTCGTCATGGCGGGGCTCCCTGGGCTGTGCGTCGTGGTGGGCGACCCGGTCGAATATAGAGAAGGCCCGGGCGATCGCGCGAGGTGGGGCGACTCGCGTTCCGCGGCCCCTCGGCTTCGGGTCCGAGGGTCTGGGGTACCGTCGATCGACCCGCAGACGCGGCCATCGAAGGGACGAAGAAGCATGCAGGAAGTCGCCACGTTCTGCCGGATCTGCGAGCCGAGCTGCGGCCTGGTCGCCGAGGTCGAGGACGGTGAGCTCGTCGGCGTTCGCCCCGACCGGGCGCATCCCGTCACGAAAGGCTTCGCGTGCAACAAGGGGCTGGCGGGTCTCGAGCTGCACCGTGACCCGGACCGGCTCGACCATCCGATGCGTCGACGACCCGACGGGACCTTCGAGGCGATCTCCTGGGACACGGCGATCACCGAGATCGCGGAGCGGATCCGGGAAGTCCAGTCGCGCCACGGCACGAAGTCCTTCGCTTCCTACATCGGCAACCCGAGCGCGTTCAACGCCCTCGCCGGTCCGGCCATGGGATCGTTCCTCGGGCAGCTCGGCGTGCGCAAGAACTTCAGCTCCGGGACCCAGGACTGTGCCAACAAGTTCGCGGGGGCGGAAGCGGTCTACGGCACATCGACGTGTCATCCGATCCCGGACTTCGACCACACGGACTTCCTGCTCGTACTCGGCTCGAATCCGCAGGTCTCGCGTATGAGCTTCGTATCGATCTCGGACCCGATGGCGGCGATGCGGGGGATCCGGGACCGCGGCGGGCGTCTCGTCTACGTCGGGCCGCGCACGATCGAGAGCGCCCGCGATGGCGAGATGTTCCTCGTGCAGCCCGACACGGACGTCTATCTCCTCGCCGCCCTGATCGGGGAAGTCCTCGCGAGCGGCCGCGTCGACGAAGCGGTCGTCGCCGAGCACGCCTCCGGCTTCGAAGGCCTGGCGGCGATCGTTCGCGACTATCCCGCCGAGCGGGTGGCTCCGGTCGTCGGGACGACCGCGGAGTCCATTCGCCAGCTCGCCCGGGACTTCGCGGATGCGCCGAGCGCGTCGGCCACGCTCTCGACCGGCGTCAACATGGGCCGTCAGGGGACGACCGCCTACTGGCTGATGCAGATGCTCGTCTTCCTGACGGGCAACCTCGACCGACGCGGCGGCAACCTCTACGGCCGAGGCTTCTACCCCGCCGCGCCACGGAGCGGGCGCACGGATCCGGCGAAGCATTTCTTCGACAGCGAGTGGGGGCGGATCCGAAAGATTCGCGGCTCGCTGCCCGGCAACCTCATGGCCGACGCGATCCGCTCGGCGACGGATCCGATTCGCGCGATGTTCGTGATGTGCGGGAACCCGGTGCTCTCGGTCGGGGGCGAGGCAGCGATGGCCGCGGCCCTCGAGGAGCTCGAGCTGCTGGTGGTCGTGGATCTCTATCCGAACGCGACGGCGGAGCACGCGGACTACGTTCTGCCCGCTGCGGACGGCTTCGAGCGCGCCGACTTGAATCTCTGCGGCCTCGGACTCCAGGCGCGGCCCTTCGTCCAGGTCTGCGATCCCGCCGTCGAGCCGCGGGCGGAGCGGAAGCCGGAGTGGTGGATCTTCGGCCGCCTCGAGCAGGCGCTCGGCCTCGACAGCGTGCTCGACGCCGACGCGAGCCCGCCGCTCTTCGGGCGACTCGATCACATGCTGCGTTCGACGGGACATACCGCCGCCGAGATCGCGCAGGCCCCGAGCGGGACCTTCGTCCTGCCCTCCCTCGAGCCCGGCCGCTTCTACGACGACGTGATCCAGACCGACGACGGACGCGTCGCCTGCGCCCCGCCGGTCTTCCATGCGGAAGGCGCGATCGAACGGATGGCGGTGATCTTCGAATCGCTCGCCGCGGAGCCCGACGATCGGCTCAAGCTGATCTCGAAGCGGGAGCCCTCGATGCACAACAGCTGGATGCAGAACCTGCCGAAGGTGCGCGGACGCCATCGGGAGCCGCGCCTCTGGCTCCATCCGGAAGACGCATCGCGCCTCGGAATCGCCGAAGGAGACCGCGTGCGCGCGCGGAACGCATTCGGCGAGATCGACGTGGCGGCGGCCCTCGATGACGGGCTGGCGAAAGGCGTCGTGGCGATGCCCCACGGCGGCGGTTTCCAGGGCTCGCCGGCACTCCGTTTCGCCGCGGAGCGACCGGGCGAGAACGTGAACCGGCTCCTGCCCCACGGCCCGGGGAGCTTCGAGCCCCTGTCGGGGCAGGCGTTCATGACCGGGATCCCGGTCGAGGTCGAGCCGGCGGTCGGCTAGCGAACGCCGGGGTCAGTCTTCGCCAAGCGCGTAGTCGAGCTCGAGCCCCTCGAATCCGCCCTTCTCGCGCCACTCCGCGAGGAGCACACGGTAACCGAAGAGATCCCCGGCGCGGCCGCCGTAGGAACCGTTCCGCGGGTTCGCCTGACTCGGGTCGCCCTCGAAGTTGAAGCGCGAGGGCGTGCAGGCGGCGTCGAAGGCGCCTCGGTCGACGGCGCAGGCGACGATTCCCTCGGTCCAGGCGGCCTCGGCGTCTTCCCGGACGTCGAAGCAGCGAATGCCCGCGTCGACCATCGCGCGGATCGTGCGGGCGAGGTGGTCGGCGCCTTCCACGGTGACGTGGGTGTGGGTGACCGTCACGACGGCCTGCTGGTACGGGGCCGGCATCGTGAAGAAGTTCGGGAAGCCGCGGGTCATGAGACCGTGGAGGGACTGCACGCCGCCCTTCCATTTCGTCTCGATGTCGAGGCCGTCGCGGCCGACGATCGGGTGGCCGGCGCGACGATGGAAGGGCGTGGCCTCGCCTTCGAAGCCCGTCGCGTAGACGATGCAGTCCACGTCGTAGGCGGTCCCATTCGCGACGAGGCCGGTCGGTGTGATCCGTTCGATGCCGGCCGGGCAGTCGACCAGGGTCACGTTCTCCCGGTCCATCGCGGGCAGGTACTCGTCGTGGAAGCAGGGCCGCTTGCACATGTAGCGGTAGTAGGGCTTCATCGCCTCGGCCTTCTCGGGATCCGAGACGAAGGCGTCGACGCGGTCGCGGTGGGCGTCCATGACGGCGTGATCCGCCGCGGCGATTCGACCCACGATCTCCCCGGGCGGGAGCGTGGGGTCGATTCGCGGGCTGAGCAGCGGGGCGTAGTGGTGGGTCCAGCCGTCGTCGACGAGATCCTCTTCGGTCGGCAGCGCGAGCATGATCTTCGCGAAGTTGTCCATCCGTTCCGCCTGCCACCCCGGCGCGAGCGAGGCGGCGAAGTCCGGGTCGGTCGGCCGATTGTCCCGCACGCCGATCGCCGAGGGCGTGCGTTGGAAGACGAGCAACTCTTCGGCGGATTCGGCGAGGGGCGGGATGCACTGGATACCGCTCGATCCGGTCCCGACCACCGCGACCCGCTTGCCCCGAAGTCCCGGGAGCGCGCTCCAGTCGTCCGGGGAGCCGCCGGTGTAGTCGAAGTCCCAGCGCGCGGTGTGGAAGGCGCGGCCCTCGAAGTCGTCCATGCCGGGAATCACGGGCAGCTTCATCAGGTTGAGGATCCCGACGGCCATGATCACGAAGCGGGCGCGGATCGTGTCGCCGCGGTCCGTCGTGATCACCCAGTGCGCGTCGGGCTCGTCCCACTCGCTCCGAAGGACCCGGGTGTGGAAGAGCGCATCGGGGCCGAGCGCGTAGCGCTCGGCGATCGCCTCGAAATGCTCCCGGATCTCTTCGCCGAAGGCGTACCGGGTCGTCGGGACCGTCCCCATCTCCTCGAGCATCGGCATGTAGATGTACGACTCGATGTCGCACATCACGCCCGGGTAGCGGTTCCAGTACCAGGTCCCGCCGAAGCCCCCCGCTTCGTCGAGCAGGCAGAGATCCTCGAAGCCCTGTTCCCGAAGCCTCGCGGCGACCACGATCCCGGCCATGCCCGCGCCGACGATCGCCACGTCGACCCGCCGGGTGACGGCTTCGCGCTCCTCGAAGGGCGTGAAGGGGTCGCGGCGATAGCGGGCGAAGCGGTCGTCGTGCTGGAGGTCGTGGATCGCGGAGCGGTCCACACCGGTCCGGCGATCGCGCTCGAGGCTGTACTTCGCCTCGAGCGCTTCGGGATCCTCTCCTCCGAACGATCGATCCGGCTCCGTCACGTTCGCACCTCGCTGGCGCGCGCAGCCGCTCGGGCGGTTCTATCCGCGAGTGAGCGCTGCGGCGATCTCACCCTCGGGCCACGGCTGGTTCAGCTTGTAGTCCTTCAGGTTGGTGATGCCCTCGGCGATCTTGCCCTCGACGGGGCAATAGACCCGCCAGTGCATCGTCGGGTTGAAGAGCGGCTGTGACTCGACGGAGATGAGCTTGAGCTCGCCCTTCTCGAAGCCACAGATGGGCTGCATCTTCTCGAGCAGCTCGTAGCCGTTCAGGTGCCCGTCACCGAAGTTCCAGCCCAGGATGGTCCCGCCGAAGGTCTCGCCTTCCTGGAACTCGTAGTCGTCGATGTCCTGACCGACGGCCGCCGACAGGGCCTCGAGAAGGGGACGTCCCTGCAGATGGAGCTGCCGGTTCGCGCTCATCGAGGCCTTGGCCGCGGCGAGCTCGGTCGGGTCCTCGATCATCTCCTCGAGCTGCTCGAGGACCGTCGTCGACGGCTTCTTGATCTTCGCGATCTTCTCCCGGTAGTTGCTGTCCTTCTTGAAGAGCCAGACGTTGTAGGCCCAGTTCCCCGCGTAGTACCGCATGGACAGGAGGAACGAGAGCCGCGACGGGAAGAAGTTGCCGAGCGTCGGGATCACGACGAGCGAGAAGAGCATCACCGCGAGCACGACCGGGGCCTGCGTCATCTCGAAGATCGAGTCCGTCGGGTGGAACCAGAAGAGGTTCCAACCGCCGTAGATCATCAGGATGTTCCACTCGACGGGCATGCCGGCGGGGTTGTTGAGGCCGATGAAGCCGTGGAAGCCCGTGAAGAGGATGCAGCCGCCGAGCAGGATCAAGTCGTTGCCCGTCGCGAGGCCGGCGAAGAGGATGAAGGGAATCGCGAACTCGGACAAATGACCGAAGGCGGCCATGAAATGGGCGAAGCGCGAGGGCGTGATGTCGTCGGGATAGTTCGCGAAGAGGTTCTTCTTGAGCGCCTTCGGGAAGAAGGGGCCGTTATTCATCATGACCATGATCACGGAGGGGAAGTGCATGTTCCACTTGGACACGGCGGCCCAGATCCAGATGAACGACCAGGTGAGCTTCGCGCCGGAGACCCAGAGCTCGTCGTCGAAGGCGAAGATGACCGCGCCGATCACGACGAGGTAGTGCTCCGAGCGGGCCATGAGGTAGAGCGTCTTGTCGAGGATCCCGTTCACGATGACTAGGACGAAGCAGGGCAGCAGATGGGCCGGCGTCATCTCCGGCTGGATCAGCGCCCAGAGCAGCAGGATCTGGTTCAGGGAGTAGAGGCTCACGTCGAGCCAGTTGCGGGTATTCCCTCCGATCAGCGGAACGCCCGGAAAGAGCGGGAGCTTGATCGTGCCCGTCCGCGCGAAGTGGCGGTAGCCGCCGTACCACTTGTCGAAGCGTGCGTTCATCGGGCCCCAGCCACAGCCGAAGCCGAAGAGCTCCCAGCACATGGACCAGACCATGGCCTTCTTGAAGGCCTCGCCGGTCATCGCCCAGCTACCGACGTCGAAGAAGCTCGTGTAGCCCGCGTTGAACGTGCACCAGAAGGCCCAGATCGGGATCAGCACGCAGAGGTATTTGATCCAGTAGAGCGCCATGACGGATGGGCGATTGGGTGAGGCGTAGGCCCAGTTCTGGGCGACGAGCTTCGTCCGTTCGGGATAGCTGCTCGCGTTCGCGATGCGCTCGGGCGGGAAGGGCGGAACGTTCGTGCTGGAGTCGGGCTGGGCGGTCGTCATGGCGCGTCTCGGAAACCTCGTGGTGGACGTTCCGGAACGCTCGACGACGCGCCCGGAACACGGACAGGATGGTAGATCGGTTTCGGCGCGCGTCCGCCCCCTGGTGAAGGCCCGGGATGGCGGATTCGAGAGCGCCCGCTATGCGGCGATCAACCCTCGGCGCGCGCCTGGAGCGTGTTGAGATGTTCGATCGCTTCCAGGTAGCCGGTGACGAGTTCCTCGATCACTTCCCGGGACGACTGCACCTCGTTCATCATGCCGACCACCTGGCCGACCGGGTTGAAGGCGACCTCCTGGGATTGGGGCGAAGTCGCGTAGCGGCTGGTCCGGGTGATGCAGTCCATCGTCACCATGTTCTGGAGCGGCATGCCGAGGGGGTCCGGGGTGTCGTCCGCGGCCCAGGCCTCCGTCCAGTCGTTCTTCAGCATTCGGCACGGCTTGCCCGTGAACGAGCGCGAGCGGACCGTGTCCTGGCTCGTTGCGTTGAGGTACGAAGCCATCTGCGCCGGGGACGCCTCGGCTTCCTGGACCGTCAGCCAGATCGATCCCGTCCAGACGCCCTGCGCGCCCATCGCGAGGGCGGCGGCCATCTGCTGGCCCGTCGCGATTCCGCCTGCGGCGAGGACCGGGAGGGGCGCGACCGCCTGGATGATCTGGGGCCAGAGGACCATGCTGCCGATCTCCCCGGTGTGGCCTCCCCCTTCCGTGCCCTGAGCGATGATGAAGTCGAGGCCGGAGGCCTTGTGCTGCACGGCCTGGTGGACCTTGCCGCAGAGCGCCCCGATCACCCGGCCGGACGCCTTCACGCGGGTGACGACCTCGGGCGGGGGCGTCCCGAGGGCGTTCGCGATCATCGCGACCTTCTCGTGCTGGAGCGCGACGTCGAGCTGGGGGGTGGCCGTGGCGAGGCTCATGCCGAGCAGCTCGTGGTGCTTCTCTTCTTCCGGGATCTCGGGGATGCCGTGGTCGGCGAGGAGCTTGGCGGCAAACTCGCGGTGCTGATCGGGGATCGCGGCGCGGAGCTGGGCCTCGAGCTTCTCGGCGTCGAGCTCGCCGATGCCCTCGTATTTCTGGGGGATCACCAGGTCGACGCCATAGGTGATGCCGTCGCCGACGTGCTCGTCGATTCACTTGCATTCGATCTCGAGCTGCTCGGGCGTAAAGCCGACGGCGCCGAGCACGCCGAAGCCGCCGGCGTTCGAGACCGCGGCGACGACGTCGCGGCAATGGGTGAAGGCAAAGATGGGGAACTCGATGCCGAGCTTCTCGCAGAGGTCGGTGCGCATGGGGGCTCCTTCCGGGTCCGCACCGCGTGGCCGAGCCGCGGGCGGCGTCGCCGAACTGAGTAGCGAATTCCGCGGGTCCCCGGACGGTCCGTCCTAGAGGGCGGCCCGCAGCGCCTCGAGCACCTCGAGATCCTCGATCGCCGCGTTGGCGCGACGGAGCAATCCTTCGGCGAGGTCCATGCCGTCGCCGCTCGCGTAGCTGGGCATGAAGGCGAGGAAGGTCGCGATGACGGTGTAGGACGCCTGCAGCCGATGGGCACGCCAGGCATCGTCGATCGACACCTCGACGCCGCCCGCGGCGCGGAGCGCGTCCAGGTAGGTCTGGAGCAGGGCGCGCTCGTTCTTGCGCCGCGCCTCGATGTCGACACTCATCGTCAGGAAGTAGCTCACGTCCCGGAGGTGCGTGCTCGTCTTCGAGAGGCCCCAGTCGAGGAAGCCGACCCGGTCGTCGTCGAGGAAGACGTTGCCGACGTGGAGGTCGCCGTGGATGTAGGTCCGCGGGCCCACGTCCCAGAGCGCGTGGAAGGCGGCGTGATGCTCCACGTACAGCTCGCCGATCGCCTTGTAGGTCTCCGGGAGCGCCTCTGCGTTCTGGTCGAGGACGAAGCGCATCAGGCCGGAGGTCGCTTCGCTTCCGGGGGTGCGGTCGGGCTGCCGCAGCCAGGGGGCGACCTCGTCGCGCGCGGCGTCGCGCTCGAAGCGCGCGTGGAATCGGGCCAGCTCTTCCAGGGCCTTCGCCGCGGCGTCTGCGGGGATCCCCCATTCCCCCTGCGAGAAGCGGCAGCCGCTCGTCGTGAGATCTTCGAGCAGGAGCGCGAAGTCGTCGCCTTCCGCGCCGGCGAAGTAGCAGCGGGGGACACGCAGGTCGATCGTTCCCGAGACGTCCGCGAAGAACTGTGCTTCGCGCTCGCCCATTCCGATGGCGCCGATCATCGCGCGGTGTCCCTCGTCGAGCGGGGCGAGCTTCACGAAGAGCGACGCCGGTCCCGCGCCGTCCTGCTCGTAGGTGAGGCCGATGCGTGCGCGTTGATTGGTCGAGAACGCGTGGTCGAGGAGCTCGACCGACGCCACGGGGGCGTCGAGGATCCCGCTCAGCCAGGCGGGCGTCAGGTCGTCGGGATGGGCGGGGAGGGCGGATCGTTTCGTTTCGGTCATCGGAATTCCATCAATGGGAGGCGGTCCGCGAGTATCGCTGTCTCGACGGTTCCCGCCATCCGGGCGCCGAGGGCGCCCTGACCGGGCGTCCCTGCGCTTCGGAGCGAACGTCCGTCGAATGCGCGACGATCGCGTCGTCATGAGCGAACCGAAGCACCACGAAGCCATCGTGATCGGCGCCGGCGTCTCCGGCATCTACCAGATCAAGCGCCTGACCGATCTCGGGCTCGATGCGATCCTGCTCGAGGCGGACGACGACCTCGGCGGGACCTGGTACCGCAATCGCTACCCCGGCTGCCGCTTCGATTCAGAGAGCTACAGCTACGGCTACTCCTTCTCGAAGGAGCTGCTGGACGAGTGGCACTGGAAGGAGCGGTTCTCCCCCCAGCCGGAGAATCTCCGCTACCTGAACTTCGTCGCGGACAAGTTCGATCTGCGTCGGCACATGCGCTTCGGCGCGCGCGTCACCACGATGACCTGGGACGACGACGCTCGCACCTGGCGGATCGATCTCGACGACGGCGAGGCCTTTACGGCGCGTTTCGTGATCACCGCCCTCGGCCCCCTGTCGGCCCCGACCCCGCCTCGCTACGCCGGGATGGACGACTACGCGGGCGACGCCTTCCATACCTACTACTGGCCGAAGGAGGAGGTTCCGCTCGCAGGACGCCGTGTCGGCGTGATCGGGACCGGGGCGACCGGGATCCAGGTGATCGCCGAGATCGCGGACAAGGTCGACGAGCTCTTCGTCTTCCAGCGGCGCCCGAACTGGAGCGCGCCGCTCGGCAATTCGCCGATCTCCGAGGAGGAGATGGCGGAGATCCGCGCCAGCTACGACGAGATCTTCGCGAACTGCAAGAAGACGGTCGGGGGCTTCGTCCATCTCCCGGATCGGCGCGGGTTCCACAACCTGACGCCGGAGGAGCGTCGGGCCCATTGGGACGAGCTCTACGACACGCCCGGCTTCGCGCTCCTGGCGGGCAACTTCGCCGAGGTCTTCCTCGAGGAGGAAGCCAACAAGGAGATGTCCGACTACATCGCCGATCGGATCCGCGAGCGCGTCGACGATCCCGAGGTCGCCGAGAAGCTGATTCCCAAGGACCACGGCTTCGGTATCCAGCGGCTGCCTCTCGAGACGAACTATTTCGAGGCATACAACCGCGACAACGTCCACCTGGTCGATCTCTCCGAGGCGCCGATCGAACGCTTCACGCGCACGGGGATCCAGACGGCGGCCGAGCACTACGACCTCGATCTGATCGTTCTGGCGACGGGGTTCAACGTCGTCGTCGGCTCCTTCGACAAGATCGAGATCCAGGGAGTCGGTGGCGTGCGCCTCCAGGACGTGTGGAGCGAGGGGCCGACGACGTCGTACGGGTTCTTGACCCACGGCTTCCCGAACCTGCTCATGGTCGCGGGGCCCCAGAGCGTCTCGGGGTCGACGAATTTCCCGCGCGCGATCGAGGACGGCGTCGACTGGGTGACCGGGCTCGTCGAATACATGGAACGCGAGGGGCTCACCCGGGTCGAGTCGCGGCGAGAGATCGAGAAGGCCTGGCACGAGGAGGTCGTCGCGTCCTACGAGCGGATGCTCGTTCGCAACAGCAAGGGCTGGTTCGGGGGCTACAACTCGAACGTGGAAGGGCACGGCGCCGGATCGTTCCACTACATCGCCTACTTCGGCGGCGCGCCTCGATACCGGAAGCTGGTGACGGCGATCGCCGAGGCGGGCTACCGCGAGTTCGACCTGGCCTAGGCGAGTCCGGCGACCGGCGCGTCGGTTCCGGGCATCGAAGCCCTTCGTCGACCGGCTCGCGGTGCGAAACCGGATTCGGGGCGTCCGCGCGTGCGCCGAGCCCGTCTCGTGGCCGGCTGGAGGCGAGGCGGAATGCCTCTAGGCGGTGCATGTCGAGGCTCGGCCGCGCTGGTATCCTCGACCGTCCGCCGGGCGACCCGAACCGACGTCGATCAGAGGTCGCCGTCCGGCTCCAGAAAACGAATGTGCAGGAGTGAAGCATGGCCAGCGGAAACGGAAGCAACGATTCGGTCGAGGAGTTCGACGTCCTGATCATCGGCGCCGGAGTCAGCGGGCTCTACGCGGTCCACCACTTCCGCGAGATGGGGCTCTCCGTGCGGGCCTACGACGGCGCCAAGGACGTGGGCGGGACCTGGTGGTACAACTGCTACCCGGGTGCGCGCGTCGACGGCCCCGGTAGCCCCTACTACTGCTACACGTTCTCCGACGAGCTGATGGAAGAGTGGGACTGGAAGGAGACCCAGTCCGAAGGCTCCGACGTGCTCGAGTACATCGACCACGTCGCGAGCAAGTTCGATCTCCGTCGCGACATCCGGTTCGAGACCTGGGTCGAAGACGCGCGCTACGACGAAGCGACCCAGCGCTGGACGATCGAGACGAGTCGCGGAGAGCGTGCTTCCGGACGCTTTCTGATCTGTGCGAGCGGCGCGCTCTCGACGACGAACATGCCCAACTACGAGGGCATCGACTCCTTCACCGGCGAGATCTACCACACCGGCAAGTGGCCCCACGAAGACGTCTCCTTCGAGGGGAAGCGCGTCGCGGTGATGGGGACCGGATCATCCGGCATCCAGGCGATCCCGGAGATCGCGAAGACCGCGGACCACGTGACCGTGCTCCAGCGGACGGCGCAGTTCGCCTTCCCGGCCGGCAATCGTCCGCTGACGGACGAGGATCGCGCGAATGCGCGCAAGGCCTGGGAAGAGACGAAGGCCATGATGGTCGCGCATCCCGGCGGCTTCCCGCACGAGGGCAACGAGCGTGCGGCCCTCGACTACACCGAGGAAGAGCGCCAGGCCCACTTCGAGAAGCTCTGGAAGATCGGCAGCTTCCACTTCTTCCTGAACGGATACAACGACGTCGCGACGAGCGAAGAGGCCAACGCTTCGCTCTCGAACTTCGTGCGCGGGAAGATCCGGGAGATCGTGAAGGATCCCGAGACGGCCGAGAAGCTGATGCCCGACCACTACGTGATGACCAAGCGGCCGATCCTCGAGGACGGGTACTGGCAGGCGTACAACAGGGACAACGTCGATCTCGTCGACCTGCGCGAGGACCCGATCGAGCGCTTCACCGAGAACAGCGTCGTGACCGCCGCGAGCGGCGAGCACCCGATCGACATGCTCGTCCTCGCGACGGGCTTCGACGCGATCAGCGGCACTCTGCTCAAGCTCAACCCGAAGGGCCGCGGCGGCGTCCCCCTGAAGGAGCGGTGGACCGAACGCTTCCACAACTACCTGGGTATGGTCGTCAAGGACTTCCCGAACCTGTTCATGATCCACGGCCCCGGCTCCCCCGGCGTCTTCTACAACATGCCCCTCGGCGCCGAGCGGCAGATGGGCTGGATCGGCGAGTTCATCCGCCATCAGGAGAAGCACGGCCTCGGCGCCGCGGAGCCCAAGCCGGAGAGCGAAGAGGCCTGGGGCAACGAGGTCCAGGGGATCGCGAACGCCACGCTCTTCCCCAAGACCGACTCCTGGTGGACCGGCGCGAACGTCGAAGGCAAGCCCCGGTACTTCTCCGCCTACCTGGGCGGCGGGATCTACTACATGCGTCTCGCGGACGTGGCCTCGAAGGGGTACGAGGGCTTCGACTTCGAAGAGGCGCGTTGTGAGCGATCGCCTGCCGGATCCGGGCTGAGCGGGGAGCGTGGGCCGAGTCGGCTCAATCGCCGATCGACGAGGCAGATTCTCCGCGTCGCCGCAGGCCGACCGTGAGGAGCGTCGTGACGACGGCGACCGCACCGGCCGCCAGCGCCCCGGGCTCCGGGATCATCACGACTTCCGCCACGCAGTTGTTCGACTCGTCGCCTTCGCGCACGAGATCGAGCGAGTCGGCGCAGGTGATGAAGTGGAATTCGCCGGGTGCGCCGTCGACCTCGCTCGGAACGGCCGCGTTCTGCGGCGTGCAGTCATCGCTCCCGGCATTCCCGATCGCGTCGACGAAGCACTCGGCCAGCGTCGTGTCCTCCGCGTCGAGCACCGCATCCGCCGAGAGGTGGAAGCGGACCTGTGACGGGCCGGCGTCGAGCACGCCCGCGTTGGACACGCGGGTCGTGAGCGCGAGGGGCGCCCCGAGCTCCACCTGCGCCGGCGCCGTGAGCGCGGGGAGCAGGTCGGGCTGCTGATCCGGGTCGCAGACGTCGCCGAGCGCGTCGCCGTCTGCGTTCTCCTGGCCGGGGTCCGGGATCGACGGGCAGAGATCGACCGCGTCGCCGATCCCGTCCTCGTCCGAGTCCAGCCGCGTGACGCCCCCGCTCGAATCGAAGAGCACGTCGTCGATCCAGCTGACGAGCAGGGCGTCCGCGTCGTCGTCGACGGCGAGCGTGCCTCGCGCCATCCGGATCGTCTCGTCGGTCGACCCGACACGGAGCGAGAGGACACTGTTCGTGTGGTCACCCGGCTCGACCAGGAAGGGCGATGGGAGGCCGAGGTCGTTTCGAATCGGCGTCCGATCGATCAGGTTCATGTCCGCCAGGAGGAGGTCCCGTCGGAGATTCATGCTTGTCGTACCGATCCCGGGCTGATGGCACGTGGCGCAATTCACGTCGAGGTAGTCCCGCGCACGGGTCGCGATCGAGGCCGAGGCGTCGTGGATCGCGGCGAGGCGGTCGTAGAAGGCCGCCTGCCCGAGGTCCGTATCGAAGAGACCGAGGCAGTTCCACGTCTCGAGCTGGTTGGCCGGGACGCCCTCGTGATCGAGGGGGCCGTTCAGCTGGACGGTGCGGACGCCGAGAACGCGTCCTGCCGGCGCCGAGTGGCATTCGAGGCAATTCGACGGGGACGGATGGATCCACGTCTGCGATCCGCCGCCGGCCAGCGAGATCTCCTCCCGCACCTCGTCCACGAGCAGGCTCGCTTCGGTGCCGCTCGCATTCCAGCGGTAGGTGAAACCGATCCAGCCGTCGTTCTGGCGGAGCATGATCCGCGTCTCGAGTCGACGCGGCGTCGTGCCCGGCTGCTCGAGCTCGAAGTGCTTCACGAAGACGGTCCCGACCGGGAAGGTCCAGGGCGCATCGGGATCGAACTGGATGCGCTCGGTTCCGGGCAGCGCCATCCAGCGGATCTTCGCTGCGCCGTCGCTCCAGAGGGGCGTGTTCACTTCGTATTCGATCAGGCCCGGCGCGGGCGTGAGCGAGCCGACGTCGCTGAAGAGCCCGGTCTCGGAGAGTGTCTGTGGGTAGTCGCCGATCATCGTGGGATCGGAAGCGGCGGCCGTCCCGATGATCGAGTTGTAGTAGTTCCAGAAGAGGAGCTCGCCGGATTCGTCCTCGCCGAACGAGGAGATCCCGCCGACGTCGAAGAGCTCCTCGTACACGCCGAGACCCGTTCCCGGATCCCGGGTCGTGCGATCCCAGGCGAACACCTTGCCCGAGAAGTCGCCGAACACGTACTGGCCCTGGAGCGAAGCGATCGTTCCGCGATAGACGTAGCCGCCGACGACGGCGAAGCCGACGTCGCGCGTGACGTACTCGAGGTCGGGACGATGCTGCTCGCCGTCGCATCCGCCGGGCGTCACCTCGCGCGTCCCCTCGCAGTCCGGCCAGCCGAAGTCGCGTCCGCCCGGCGTACCGGCCGGGACCCGGTTGACCTCTTCGACCTCTACGCCGCCGACGTCGCCGATCCAGAGGTCGCCGCCCCCCTCGAGATCGAACGAGAAGCGCCAGGGGTTGCGGAAGCCGATGAACCAGACGGGATTGCCGAAGGGGTTGTCGGCGGGGATTCCCGGAGAGAACTCGCTGCCCGAGTCGACGTCGATCCGGAGGAGCTTGCCGTTCAGCACGTTCGGGTCTCTCGAGAGCTCGCGCTGGCCGACGTCGCCGGTCGAGACGTAGAGGTAGCCATCCGGACCGAAGGCGAGCATGCCGCCGTTGTGGAACTGGTCCGAGCCGGGCCGAGGGATCTCGAGGACGACGTAGGCGGACTCGGGCAGGGCACGATCGGGGTTCGTGGGGTCGATCTGGTAGCGGACGATTCGTGCGCAGCGGGCAGACTGGTCGCAGGTCGGAGACTCCGCGGTGTAGTGGACGAAGAACAGGCCGTTCTCCGCGAAGTCGGGATGGAACGCGAGCCCGAGCAGGCCCTCCTCGGTGTCCGAGCTGTCGATGCGTTCGGCGATCTCGAGCACCGTCGAGAGGTCGGAGACGGTCACGTCCGGCTGATTCGGGATCGACCAGAGCGTGCCGAAGTGACCGAGGAGGAAGAGGCGGTTCGTGCCGTCGGGCGGGGCGGCGACGAAGTCGAGTCGCTGCGTCCCCGCGCCGTTCCAGAGCGGGAACGAGCCCGAGAAGACGAGGTCCTCTTCGACCAACGCGCCGTCGAGGGGGAAGCTGTGCCCGGCGAAGGGAATTCGCGTCTCGGGGGAACAGACGGATTGCGCAAGCGCCTGCGGCGTCGCGAGCAGCAGCGTCGCGGCGAGGAGGACGAGCGTCGCGTGCACCGCGAGGCGGAAGGAGGCGACGACGCTGGGAGGACGAGCCGGGCAGGGGGACATGGTCGACGGGCCTCTTTCTCGGCCGTGCGGGGGGTGTCGAGGCTGGACCGGGACCCACCCTGACGCGGTGCGACGGGTCAGCTCGTCTCGTCGCCCGGGAGAAGGTCCCGGATCGGACGATCGGCGAGCTCGTGGAGTGGGTCGCCGTCCATCGGTCGGACTGTATCTCCCGCGGCGGTCGAATTCGGTGGAGATGCGTCGAAGAACGTCGCTTCCGTACGGGGCACGCATCGCGTTTTCTCGAAGTGGAAGCGCACGGGGCGATCTGCGCAGTGGAGTGCCCGGACTGGCGGTGTCGTGTACTCCGCGAGGCCCCGAAGGTCTCCTTGCCCGGTCCGCCGGGGTCGGTCGCGTCGGCGGCCCCGCCTGCGTTCGCGCGCGTATCCGATCGGCTCGCGAAATTTATATACATCGATGTATGTATTATGATAGCCTCCCGCCATGGCTCCCCGAACCCAGGCCGATCGATCCGCCGCAACGCGCGGCGCCTTGATCGACGCGACCCTCGCGCTCCTCGTCGAACGCGGCTGGGCCGGGATCACGTCCGTGGCCGTCTGCGAACGTGCGGGGCTGACGCGAGGCGCCTTCGTCCACCACTTCGAGGGCCTTCCGGACCTCTTCGCCGCCGCCCTCGAGCGCCGATACGCGGACCTCTCGGCGACTGCGCCCGGCGACTCGCCGGTCACGTCGATCGTCGAGCTGGTGGACGACATGTGGGCGCGCGTGGTCGCGACCGACTTCAAGGTCGTGATCGAGGCGTGGCTCGCGGCGGCGAACGATCCGTCGCTACGTGACGCGATCGGACCGGTCGTGGAGCGCTTCTCGAAGCTCGTCCAGCCGGAGGTCCGGTCCGACCTGCTGCCGGACGACGAGGCGCAGGCGTTCTTTCTCATGGTGCGCGAGACGCTGATCGGTCTGGCGGTCGGTCGCGCGACGAATCGCGGCCGTCCCGTGGCCCACGAAGCCACGGTCCTCGAACACCTGGCGCGGCTCGCGCGCGAACACGACGACCGCCGCGAGCGGCCGTCGCGCGATCACGTCGCCCCCGTCGAACGGGCGCGACCGGAGGACGAACGATGAGCGCAGCCCACGCGCCCGTGGACGGATCCGAGACGAAGACCGGCTACTCGGTCTGCACCATCTGCGACATCGGGTGCCAGCTCCGCTCCGAGTCCCGGGACGGCAAGCTCGTCCGGATCAAGGCGCACGACTCACCCGCCGTCGCCCGCAACATCTGTTACAAGGGAACCGCCGCACCCCACATCCACGATCACGCGGATCGCCTCCGGGTCCCGCTGAAGCGCGTCGGCGAGCGGGGCGAGGATCGCTGGGAGGAGATCTCCTACGCGCAGGCCATGGACGAGATCGCCGAGCGACTCGGCTGCGTCGTCGACACCTACGGCCCGGAAGCCTTCGCGGTCTCGACCTCCGGCTGGAACACGCAGACGACCCACGGTCTCGATCGTCGCTTCATGAACCTGCTCGGATCGCCGAACTGGACCTCCGGCGTGTCGCTCTGCGCCGGCAACACCGCGGCCGTGAACCGCCTCACCTACGGCTGGTTCCCCTTCCCGGACATCGGTAACGCCAGCTGCATCGTGCTCCTCGGCCACAACCCGCGAAAGCACTCCTGGACGCCGATCTTCAACCAGATCGAGTCCGCCCGAAAGCGTGGCGCGGAGACGATCGTCGTCGACCCGCGGGTCTCGAGTCAGGCCGAGCGCGCGACCCTCCATCTCCAGATCAAGGCCGGTACCGACGCCGCGCTCCTGCTCGGCTGGACGAAGGTCATCATCGACGAAGGGCTCTACGACAAGGACTTCGTCCGGGATTGGTGCGTCGGCTTCGACGAGCTGAGCGAGCGGGTCGACGAGTATCCCCTCGCCCGCGTGGCCGAGATCACCGGCGTCGACGCCGAGTCGATCGCGCGAGCGGCACGCATGTACGCGGCGGCGGACGGCGCCGTGATCCCGTGGACGCCGATCACCGACCAGCAGATCGACTCGACCTCGAGCATCCGCCTCCAGGCGATCCTGCGCGCGATCACCGGCAACCTCGACGTGGTCGGCGGCGAGACCCTCGGCGGCCTCCACCCCGGCTACCGGACCGAGGCCGATCTCCAGCTCCACGACGCGATCTCGCCTGCGCAGCGCGCCAAGCAGCTCGGCTACGAGAAGCATCCGGTCTACACGTACCGGACGGCCGAGATCCTGCGCCCCTACATGAAGAAGGTGTGGGGACGGGAGTGGGTGGATCAGGTCATGGGTTGCCACATGGCGAACCCGAGCGAGCTCTTCCGCGCGATGGCCGAGGGCGATCCCTATCCCGTGAAGGCGTTCTTCGCGCTCGGGAACAACGCGCTGCTCTCGTATCCCAATCAGCACCAGATCCACGAGGGCATGCTGAATCAGGACCTGATCGTCGCCCACGAGATCTTCATGACGCCGACGGCGATGCTGGCGGATTACGTGATGCCCGGCGACGTCTTCAGCGAGCGCAACCACGTCGCTGACAGCTGGTCCTGGAGCAACCGGCTGAGCCTCTCCGAAGCGGTCGCGAAGCCGCCCGAGGAAGCCAGCTCGACCTTCCGTTTCTGGACCGACCTCGCGCATCGAATGGGACTCGCGGAGCACTTCCCCTGGCAGACGCTCGAGGACGTGATCGACCACCGACTCGAGCCGTCCGGGAAGACCTTCGAAGCGTTCCGCGCCACGACGGTCATGGACTTTCCCGTCCCTGCGTTCCGCAAGTACCGGAAGACGGGCTTCGCGACGCCGTCCGGCAAGGTCGAGCTCGCGTCGTCGATCCTCGAGGACCTGGGCTTCGACCCCGTGCCCTATCACCGCCCGGCGCCCTCGACGAGCGCCGAGTACCCGTACCTCGTCTTCTCGGGCGTACGCGAGGATCCCTTCTTCCAGACGGGCCAGCGCAACGTCGGCGTCCTGCGCCGTCGCTGTCCCGCGCCCCGCTTCTTCCTGCACCCCGAAGACGCCCTGCGCGACGGTTTCGTCGAGGGCGACTGGGCACGACTCGAGACCGCCCACGGCGCGGTCCACGCGAAGGTCAGCCTTCGGGAAGAGATGCGACGCGGACACCTCCGGGTCCCCCACGGCTGGTGGTATCCCGAGACGCGCGGTGGAGACGTCGCCCTCGCCGGGGCGTTCGTCTCCTCGGACGCGGTCCTGACCGCGGACACCGACGACCTGATCGACTACGAGCAGGGCATCCCGCACTTCCGCGGCTACCCGGGCCGGCTCGTCGCCTGCGATCCGCCGGCGGGGATGTCGAAGACGACGCTCGAAGGCTGAGGGGGCGCCGGCCATGACGACCCGAAGCGCCTGGGATCAGAAGCTCCGCGAGCTCAAGTCGGGACTGATGGCCCGGATCGCGGGCCGGGCGATGACGAAGGGCGAGACCGGGCTCGACGGTCTGGCCAAGTCGCTCCTGAAGCGCGGTGGCGGCGAGGTCCCGCACGATCCCGAGCTCGACCACCCCGAGGACTGGGATCGTCCGATCGACTGAATGCGTCAGCCGGTCTGGAGATCCTTCGCGGGCTGCGCGGCCGCGTGTCGTCCCGCGAGATAGCCGAACACCACGCCGTTCCCGATCGTGCCGCCCCCGCTCGGATAGGCCCAGGCGAACGTGTTCGCGGCGGTGTTGCCGGCGGCATAGAGGCCCGGAACGACGCCCCCGCTCGCGCGGCGGACGCGCCCGTCGGGATCGATCCGGGGCCCGCCGTTCGTGCCGAGGGTCGCGGGATGGATCTGGACCGCGTAGTAGGGCGGGCGGTCGAGGGGACGGACGCGGCCGGGCGCCATGATGCCGGCGCGGTGGCGATCGAAGTCCGGGTCCTCGCCCTTCGCGGCATGCTCGTTGAAGCGCGCGATCGTCGCCTCGAAGCGTTCCGGGTCGACGCCCATCTGGCGAGCGAGCGCGCCGAATCCGTCCGCCTTCGGCATCCATTCCGGCGCGGGATCGTCGGGGCCGACGCCGACGACGGTGAGGCGCGACTTCACGCCGTGATCGAAGACCTGCCAGCCGGGCGCCTCGTTCGGGAAGCCGACCGCGGTCGGGTCGAAGCGGCCGAAGGCCTTGGGGAAATCGTTGTAGGGGAGCGACTCGTTGGCGAAGCGGTCGCCGTGACCGTTCACGATCAGACTCCCGGGCTCGCCGCGGCCCGACTCGAACTGCGCGATCGGGACCCCGTCCCGCGTGTCCTCGGGGTCGACCATCGCCGGCTGCCCCCAGTACGAGTTCATGTTGCCGAGAGCGGCGCCCGCCTCCATCGCCATCTGGAGCCCGTCCCCCGTGTTGTTGGGCGGCGAGAGCGCCATCAAGTCGTACCCGATGAAGGCGCGGACGAGCTCGCGATTCCATTCGAAGCCGCCGCAGGCGAGGACCACGCCTCTCCGCGCCCCGAAGTGGACGTCGCGCCCGTCCTGCTGGCAACGCAGGCCGATGACCTCGCCGCCCTCGCAGATCAGCTCCCGTGCCGGCGTGGACGACAGTGCCGCGACGCCGCGATCGAGGAGCCCCCGGAAGAGCCGGCCGATCAGGGCGGCCCCCTTGGCTCGTACGTCCGCCGCCTCGCGTCGCGCGATCTCGTCGCCCATCTGCAGCGCCTGGCCCGACATGTCCTCGCCGAGAGTGGTCACGCCCCCGAGATGGGGGTCGGCGACCCGACTGCTCAGCCGGTCCTTCCATTCTCCGAGCTCGCCCGGAGCATCGAAGAGCACCGGCTCGACCGAACGCGCCCCGGGCCGTCGGCCCGGTACCTCGTAGGGGAAGTAGTAGTCGGGGAAATTCGGCACGGTCTGCATCTCGACCGGCGTGTGGGCTTCGAGGTAGCGGAGCGCCTCGGGTGCGGCGTCGACCCAGGTCTCGATCAGATCGGGGTCGTAGGGTCGTCCCTTCGCGAGATGGCGGATGTAGGCGATCGCGTCCTCGCGCGAGTCGTCGACGCCGGCTGCGGCCATGTGGTGGTTCTGCGGGATCCACATGACGCCGCCCGAGATGCCGGTCGTGCCGCCGAACCGATCGGCCTTCTCGACGACGAGGACCTCGGCGCCGCCGTCATGGGCGAGCGTCGCGGCGGTGAGCGCAGCGCCGCCGCTCCCGACGACGATCACGTCCGCGATTCGGTCCCATTGCTCGGGACGGCCTTCGATCATGGTCGGGCTCCAGGGTTCGTGCCGGTCTCAGGCGAGGATCGGGTCCAGCCTGTGGAAGAGCGGGTTCTCGTCGTCCGGGTCGGTTCCGGCGACGATCATCGAGAGCCGGAGGACCTTCCGGTGGAGCAGGCGCACCAGCGCCTCGTCGCGGTCCGGGTCGCCCGCCTGGATGAACGCCATCAGCGCCGCGTCGGCATCGCCGGGGCTCGAGAAGCGACCTCCCGTGAGCCGCTCGATGTCGGCGATCGTCTCCGCTTCGTGCCAGCTCCGGTAGCGCGAGTAGTTGCGCAGGAAGTTCGGAATCGCCGCGAGCAGGTCGCGCTCCCATTCCTGGAAGGCGCTCGAGGTCGGGAGCTGGGCGATGTCGACGAGCATCTTCTCGAAGCCCGACGCCTCCCAGGGCTGCACGGTGGGCTCCGGGAGATGCAGGTCGTCGTCGAGGGGAAAGCCCTGGAGCTCTGCGATCGCCTCGAAGGCGCGGCGGGAGATGCTCGCGTACTCGAGCACGCCCTCGATCCAGTTCGCGCCCCGGGCCTGCGGGTTCATGAACGTGGTCGCGGCGATCGCGGAGAGCTGGAGGAAGTTGACCGTGTGGTAGGAGACGACGGGGAGATCGACTTCCTGACCGGTCACCTTCGCGTACTCCCGGTAGAGCGCGGGGATGTCGCCCATGTTCTCGTAGGGATGACGGCCACGGAAGCACGCCAGGTCCCAGTGGGTGTCGCCGATCGCCGCGATCTCGAAGTCCATGAGTGCGAGGACTTCCGGACCGCGCGACATGAACTGTCCGGCGTCCCCGGCGAGGAAGCGGGCTTCGGTCCGGTGCTGCGGGACGTTTCGGCGCAGCCAGAGCTGGAGGAACTCGAGGCTCGAGTCGATGCCCTTTGTGAACTGGCCGATCCGATACATCCGCTCGGTCTGGCGGAGGGCGATCTCCTCGGCGGTCTCGAGCGCCTTCATCCCCTTGATGTGGGTGAACTCGGCGACGGGGACCTCGTGGATCTTCGCGAGATGACCCATGTACGCGAGCATCGCCTGCCAGCGGTCGTCGGTCATGACGGTCGGGTCTTCGATCGCCGTGTGGAGCATCCCGGGCGCCCGATCCTCCGTGTCGACCCAGTCCATCACGAAGGCCTTGGGCTCGTCCATCCAGCCGTAGATGTGCGGCACCAGCATCCCGTTCTTCTCGAGGACCTGCATGACTTCCATCTCGAAGCGGAGGTCGTCCTCCCCGGCGATCGGTCGGTTGCCGCGGACGAAGACCACGTCCTCCGCGCCGTCCTTCGTGAAGTCGACCTTCCACTGCGGGCGCCATCGCGCGAGCCGTTCGACCCCCGTGACCTCGCCGCCGAGGTGTTCGGCGACCCAGGCGGTGATCCCCGCACGCTGTTTCGCTTCGAAGGCGTCGTGGTCGATGGACGTGTCGTGTTCGGTCGTCTCGGTCATCGGGTCTCTCTCGAAAGCGGGTCTGCTTCGCCTTCCTATTTCGCCTTCGCGAAGAGAAGGGTCGCGCGGTCGCTCTCGCCGATCGCAACGTACTTGTCACGGTCGACGTCTCCGAGCCGGAGCGAAGGGGGCAGCGTCCAGACGCCCTTCTCGTAGTCCGCAGTGTCGTTCGGGTTGGCGTTGACCTCGCTCTTTCCGACGAGCACGAAGCCGTGGACCGACATCAGCGCGATCACGTCCGCTTCGCGCAGGTAGCCCTTGTTGCCGTCGCCGTAGGCCCAGGGCGAGTCGGGCTTCGCGCGGTGCTGCACGATCCCGACGAGGCCATCGTCCTTGAGGAGCGTGCGGAGGCCGCGCAGCTCCCCGTCGGCGATGTTCCAGCGCAGCAGGTTGTGGACCATGCGCGGGATCACGATCCGGTCGACGGTTCCTCGGGCGTCTTCCGGGATGTCGGTGGTGTAGTAGGCGGCGACGCGATCGGCGGGAACGCCCGTCATCTGCTCGACCTGTGCGGGGAAGCCCGTGTCCCAGCCGGCGAGGGCCTGCTCGAGTCGCTCGATGCCCGTCTGCTCGCCACGGAAGGACACCCCGACGTAGCGACCTTCCGAGGCCACGTAGGGAGCGAGGATCTTCATGTACCAGCCGCCGGCCGGGGCGTACTCGGCGACGGTGTGGTTCGGCTGGACGTCGAAGAAGCGGAGCGTGGCCTCGGGGTGGCGATAGCGATCCCGCTCCGTGTCGTCGCCGCGCCGTTCGTCGGCGATCGCCGCGGCGAGCCCGTCGAAGTCGCCACTCGGTGCGAGAACCGGCGGAGCGTCGAAGTCGCCACTCGGTGCGAGAACCGGCGGAGCGTCGAAGTCGCCACTCGGTTCGACAGCCGGCGGATCGTGGGTGGCGCAGCTCGCGAGGACGAGCAGACTGGTGGAGAGGGAGAGAGCGGCGAGTTTCATCGACGGCGGCCTTTCCTTGTGGGGCGAGCCGGATCGTCGCATAGCGCGCGCCCTCGGACCATCGCGTCGTACGACGCAATCGGAGGGGAGGGCTCGGCGCCGGACGTGGACGGTTCAAATCCGCCGGACGGGGGCCTCCGCACCGTCGGCCAGGGCGAGGACCTCGCTGAAACCGTCGACGAGGCACTGGGCGAAGAACTCCGGATCCGTCACCGCCGCCCGGTCGACGTTCACGCCGACACAGCAGAGCGGGCCGTGGCTCACCATCGAGATCATCGTGGCGCAGCCCGGAAGCGGACCGAAGCCGTAGACCCGCTCGAGCTTCGCGCCGGCGACGTAGAAGTCCTCGCGAAAGCCCGGGACGTTGCTCGCCTGAAGATCGTTCGAAGCGGTGAGCGTTCCGGAGAGCGCGCCGAGCGCCGCCGCCGGCAGACGCGACACGATCGGCGCGATCAGTCCCATGGCGTCCATCGCCGGCTCGCCCCGGGCGTTGCGCACCATCGCGCCGATCTCGCGCATGCGCTCGGCAGGATCGGGGATGGCGACCGGTCCGGCGAAACGCGCGCCGGTGAACTGGTTTCCGCCCTCGGGATCATCGGCCTTCCGGATCGAGATCGGGATCGCCATCGGGATCGAGTCGATCTCCATGCCGAACTTGGCGTGGTAGAGACGGAAGGCGCCGAGCAACGACGCCAGGAACGCATCGTTCAGCGTGCCGCCGACGGTCTTCGCTGCGGCGCGCAGGTCCGCGAAGCGGAGATCGAGCGCGATGAACTTCCAGGCCATGCTGCGCTCCTTGAGGAGCGGAGACCCTTCGACGCCGCCGTCGCTCATGACGCGCCCGGCGCTCTCGATCAGCTCGCGCGCCTCCTTGACCCGCGCCGCCGGGTCGCGCATCAGCCCGAAGAGGTTCTCGGCGCCCCGGAACAGACCGGCCGCGCTGGAGGCCGCGTCGTCGCGGAGCTGTTGACGGAGCAGATCCGCGGGGCGCACCCATTCGGGCGCCGGGGCCGCGGGCTGGGGCTTGTCCGGGTTGTGCTCGCGTTGGCTCGAGTAGAGCTCGGAGAAGAGCTGCGTCGCCCCCATGCCGTCGGTGGTCGAGTGGTGGAGCTTGACGACGATCGCGGCGCGCCCTTCGGGCAGCCCCTCGATCAGCAGGACCTCCCAGGGCGCCCGCGACCGATCGAAGGGGGTCATCGCGAACTGCTCCGCGCACTCGAAGGCGTCGCGCCAGGTCGCGTCGCCGCCCGGACGGATCCGCCGGACGTGGTAGTGGAGGTCGAAGTCGGGATCCGTGACCCAGCGCGGGGTCCCGAGCCCGAAAGAGGGCTCGACGACCTTCTGCCGGAAGCGAGGTGCCATCCGGGTGGCCCACTCGCAGGCGGCGACGAAACGATCCCAATCCGGTGCGCAGTCGAGCACGCCGAAGCTCGTGATCGTCGACCGCAGGCGTGGATCCGCTTCGCCGCGCCACATCATGGCCTCGATCGCGTTCATCTCCCGCGACTTCCCCCAGCCGAGAGGACGGTCGTGGTGGGTCGGGCGCGGATCCTGCCGGGGCGGGGTTCGGTCGTTCTCTTCGGTCATGAGTGCTTCCCTCCCGGACGGCGTCGAATCAATCGAGCGCGCCCGCCATGCGCTGCTGCGCGAGCGCGTTCACGACGCGGATGCGCCGGATCGTGTCGCGCACCTCCTCGACGAAGAGGGCGCGGTCGGCCTCGACCGCCGTGCCTTCGCCGGCCATCAGCCCGCGGTTCTCGGCCAGCTTGATGCCGTTGTCGAGCAGGACCTTGGAGACGGACTCCGGGCTGCGGATCCGGCGCTGGAGCGTGTACTGCTTGCCCCAGGACAGGCAGTCGGAAAGGAGGTCCGCGCGGTCCTCGACGGCCTCGCCGCCGGACATGTAGAGCCGGTCGGCGACGATCTGATAGGCATCGACGAACGCGCGAAGCGTGCGGTGTGCGTGATAGGGGCGGATCCGTTCGAGCAGGTCCCGGGCACCGCCGGGCCGGATGATCTCTTCCTTCCAGGCGGGTGAAGTGAAGCCGATCTCGGACTCGATCTCCTGCGCGAAGACCTCCTTGTCCGAGAAGAAGAACTCGAACTTGAGGAGGTCGCGCAGGCGCATCGCCTCCTCCCAGAACGCCTCGAGTCGCCGGCCGTCGTCCTGCTCGCTGGCACTGACCAGCGCCACTTCGACGATGGCGCCGTTCAGCAGGAAGTGGATCAGCGTGTTGCGGTAGTAGGCCGCCGCGAGGTGCTGTCCGTCCTTGATCGAGTAGAGCAGCTCCGGTCCCTCGTCGAAGCGCTGCAGGACGCCGGTCCGGACGAGGGGGTCGAGGGTCGTCTGGACGTCCTCCTCGGTCTCGAAGTCGAGCTTGGCCGTCGTCGGGAGCCCTCGCCGTGAGACGAAGCTCGCCAGGTTGCGGAGCGCGAAGAGGATCTCGCTCACGCTCATCGCGCGGTCGCCGCGCCCGAGGAGGGCGAGCATGCCGAGGGCGATCGGTGTGATCGGCGTGACCCGGTTCATGCGCGCGCAGACCTCGAACGCGAGCTTCGGGACCGCGAGATCGTCGAGGGGAAGCGCGTCGCCCTGCGGCGCGCCGAGGGCCTCGCGAAGGGAGAGCGGGTCACCGAAGGAGATCTCGATGCTGCCGTATTCGCCGCCGAGGCGCGCGAGGTACTTCGCGAACCAGACGGCGTTCTCCGCCTGCTTCGTGCCGCCGCGATCCTCGTAGGAATAGTCGGTGACCTCCGAGATCTGATCGTACGCGATCGAGATGGGGAGCAGGATCACGTCGTCGCTCTTGCCCCGCCAGAACGAGTCGACCACGTACGAGAGCATCCCGTAGCGCGGGGGCAGCAGCTTGCCGGATCGCGAGCGTCCTCCCTCGATGTACCACTCGAGCGGGAAGCGTTTCTCGACCAGAAAGTCGATGTAGGCGCGCAGCACGAACTTGTAGACCGGGTTGTCCGCGAAGGTGCGGCGGATGAAGAAGATCCCGGCCCGGCGGGCGAGGGGGCCCAGCGGGAAGAAGTTCATGTTGATGCCGCCCGCCGTGTGGGGCGGCGGGAGACCGTCTTCGTGGAGCAGATGGAACACGACCATGTGGTCGACGTTCGATTTGTGGGTCGGGAGGAAGACGACCGGGTGCTGCTGTGCGAGCGCGCGGATCTCGGCGAGGCGACCCCGGTCGTAGCGGACCGCGTCGTAACCTCGGGTCGCCATCGAGCGCGAGAGACCGGCGAAGACGTCGATCATCCGCGGGCTGTGCTTGGCCGCGATCTCCTTCAGGTAGCGCTGGGCGGCCCGTCGAACGCTCGCCGAGGACTGGCCCGTCTCTCTCGCCAGCTTCTCGAGACCGCCCTGGAAGGCCGGCGTCGCGAGGATCTGTTCGTGGAGGAAGCGCGCCACCTTGTAGCGCGCGTCGCGGGATCTGCGTTCGGCACGGTCGAGGGCGAGCGCGGCCTGCCGGCTGACGAAGCGCGACAGCCCGACGGTCTCGCCGAGGTCCGTGCCCGCCGCTGCGCGCCAGCGTTCCCGAAGCGCAGCGACCGTCGCCGGCTCCGCGGCGACCACCTGGCAACGCTCCGGCCGGAAGCGCCGGATGAATCGTTCGCGCAGCCGTCCCGGATCGCGGTCGTCCCCGAGTCGGAGCAGATCCCAGAGGCTGGCCTCGTGCTCGGTCGGGTCGACCTTCGGGAGCCACAACACGCGGAGCGGAGCGAGGTAGGCATCGTCGCGAGTCGCCAGGATCGGATCGAGACCGCTGCTGTCGCGGTTGCGTTCGGGGCGGCGGGTCGAGGCGATCGCGACGACGTCGCTCTCCGCGAAGGGCGTGCCCTCCGGACGGTGCGCATCGATCCACTCGTGGAGGATCCGCTCTTCGAGGGCGGACGCCGCGTCGAGGAGGAAGACGACCTCCCGCCCGGGGCCGACCGGCCAGTCGCCGAAACGCTCCTGCGTGCTCACGCTGTCCCGGTCCGTCATGCTCGGCTCCGAAGGGCGGGCCTCGCCCGCTCGAGCCTCGCATTCGAGGGGCGTCTGGGGGGCGACGACGCGCTTGGTCCATTCTACACCGAGCAGTGACTCCGACGAGCATCCTCGAGCCGTGTGGGAGCGACGAACGTTCGTTCAGCGCGGCGATCGAACCGCCCGACCGGCATCGCGTAGGCAGCGGGCAGCCCGTCGAACGATCCCCGCGGAGCCAGGTACGCTGATTCTCCGACGACCTGCTAGGCCGCGACCCAGCGCACGCGCTCGAAGAACTTCTGGATCCGGGGGAGCTCGGCGGCCATCTGGCGCCGCCCCCAGGCGAAGGCGCGGTCGAGGCGTTCGGACGGGGGGATGAGGTCGATCGGCGAGAGGGTGGGGGCGAACTCGATTCGGCGATGCGCATAGCGATCGTTCGGAGCGACCTGGAGAGCGAGCACGCGCGTGAGGGGCTGCATCCACACGTGACCCGGCGAGAATTGGGGGTGGAGGCTGTCGAAGGCCAGGTAGTAGGCGTTGCGCGTGCCGATTCGCCCGTCGCGAACCTGCCGCCACGCGGGGCCGCTCGGAACGTTGTTGGCGACGCCTCCGTCGACCAGGGCGACGACGTTCTCCCGCTCCAGGAGGGACGTGAGGGCCGCGTCCATCGTCGGATCGTCGCGGGTCATGTCGTAGTGGAGCATCCCCGGGATCGCCGCCGAGAACCCCACGCAGTCGATCGCATCGAAGAGCACGGTCTCCTCGTCCGCCCCGAGCACGATCTCCTTCGCGACGCGCGGGTTCACGAACTGCACCAGGCGGACGAGCTGAACGGCGATCTGCGCGCGCATCTGGAGGGGCGCCGGACGTTGGTCCTCGTGCAGGTGATGGGACGCGGCGTACTGCTCCGGCGTCTCGCCGAGGGCATCCGGGCGGATCCCCGCGACGACGGCGTCGAAGGGGATGGCGAGATCGCAGAGCCGGAGCGCCGTCCCGTCGGGCCGGCCCGCCATCGCCCGGAGCGGGTCGCCGATCGCGCCGGAGAGGTAGAGCCGGGCCATGCCCGGGAAGCCGAAGCGGGTCTTGAGGCTCACGAACCGGAAGATCTCTTCCGTCGCGATCGACTTGGCGATCCGCGAGTACGTGTCGAAGTCGACGTCCTTCGCCGCCGCGCGGAAGAGGCCGAGGACCGCGCCCATCGAGGAGCCGACGAGATAGCCCGGGACGATGCCCGCGCGCTGCAACACGTCCCATGCGCCGAGATAGACCCACGCCGAACCGCCTCCGCCGCCGGCCACGTTGACGAGGGTCTTGATGCCGATCTCCTGATCCAGGTGACGGGCCGAGAAATCGTCGGCATGGGTCTCGAGGACCTCGCTCCGCGCCCGGTCGACGAGCGCGCGCTGCCGGGCGAGGGCCGCGGAGGCCGCTTCGACGGCGCGCAGGCTCTTCCGCTCGCGGAAGAGTGCATCGGCGATCTCGCCGAGAACGGCCGCGCGAAGCCGCTTCAGGGCACGGGACCGGACGCGGACCTCGGGATGGCGGGAGCGCCCGTGCTTGACCGCGGCGCCGGGCTGGAAACGGTCGAGGCCCGCCAGCACGACGGCGTAGCGGAGGCGGTGCTCCTCCGGGCGCGAGAGCACGCCCGGGTGCTCGAAGAGGCCCTCGACGACGCGCGTCTCGATCCGCTGGAGCCGGAGCTGCTCGTCCTCGTGGACGTCCGGAGTCCGTTCCTTGTTCGCCATGCGGCCCGCGAGACTAGCAGGATCCCGACGCGCGCCTCCGCGCACGCGATCGGCGGTATGCTGGCGCCATGACGTACTCGCTCTCTTCGATGTCGCGCGGAGACAAGGGGCAGTGCCCCGCGATCCACTGCTGGGAGCCCGCGTCGTCGCCCGAGGGTGTCCTCGTCGTGGCGCACGGCATGGGCGAGCACGCCCTTCGTTACGCGCGTTTCGCCGAGGCCGCGAACGACGAGGGCTTCGTGGTCTACGCGATCGACCATCGGGGCCACGGCGGGACCGTGCGTTCCGAAGAGCAGCTCGGGGACTTCGGCCCCGACGGATGGCGCGGTGTCGTCGACGATCTCTCCGCGCTCGTGGATCGCGTCGGGGAGGCGCACGCGGCGCTCGACGTCGTGTTGCTGGGCCACTCGATGGGCTCCTTCGTCGTGCAGCACTATCTGACCGAGTCGAGCGACCGGATCGCCGCCGCGGCCCTGTCGGGGACGACCGCCGTCGACCTGATCACCGCGTCCCCGCCCGACCCCGGGGTCGACACCTTTACGGCGATGAACGCGGCCTTCGCGCCGAACCGAACCGCCTTCGATTGGCTGAGCCGGGATCCGGACGAGGTCGATCGCTACGTCGAGGACCCGCTCTGCGGCTTCATGGTCGAGGGCGCGTCCGTCGCTTCGATGGGGGAGGCGGCGCAGGTCTTCTCGCGTGCGGAGGCGATCGCGGGCGTTCGTCCCGATCTGCCGATCTACCTGTTCGCCGGGGATCGCGATCCGGTCGGGGCCAACGGGCAGGGCGTGGAGCTCGTCGGGTCCCGCTACCGCGAGGCCGGCGTCGAGGACGTCGTGGTTCGGCTCTACCCGGAGGCGCGGCACGAGCTCTTGAACGAGACGAATCGCGAGGAGGTGACGAGCGACTTCCTGGCGTGGGCTCGTCGCTTCCTGCGGAGCTGAACACCGGGGCGACGCACGGTCGAGGGCCTGGCGCCCGTCGGGGGCGATCCCCTCTTGTGTCGGGACGTGCGGACGGGCATGCTGACTTCATGCCCCCCCTCCACGAACGCCTCACCCGCGAGATTCGCGAAGGACCGAGCGGCTCGAAGGTCGGCGCGTTCTTCGACCTCGACCAGACCCTGCTCGCAGGCTTCTCGGCTGGCGCGTTCATGCGCGAGCGGATGCTGTCGGGACGAACGACGCCGCGCGAGGTGATCGACGGGCTCTACGGGACGCTCTCCTTCGCCGCCGGGCGGACCGGATTCTCGGGCCTCATGTCCGCGACGACCGCCGCCTATCGTGGTCTCGCGGAGAGTGTCCTCGAGGAGATCGGAGAAGAGGTGTTCGTGAAGCACCTCGCGACGAAGATCTATCCGGAGTCACGGGCGCTCGTCGAAGCCCACCAGCAGGCGGGACACACCGTCGCGATCATCTCGTCCGCGACCCGCTATCAGGCGGCTCCCCTCGCACGCGACATGGGGATCGAGCACGTCCTGTGCACGGAGCTCGAGGTCGAGAACGGCATCTTCACCGGCGAGGTCGTCCATCCGACCTGCTGGGGCGAAGGGAAAGCCGACGCCGCCCGCGCGATCGCGAATCGCGAAGGCCTGGATCTCGATGAGAGCTACGCCTACACGGACAGCCATGAGGACCTGCCGCTGCTCGACTGCGTGGGGCGTCCGCGCCCCCTCAACCCGAACCGGCAGCTGGCACAGATCGCGAAGGAGCGCCGCTGGCCCGTTCGCCGATTCGAGAGTCGCGGTCGGGCAGGGTGGGGGGACATCGTCCGAACGGGTCTCGGCTACGCGAGTCTCGGACCGGCGGTCGTCGCGGGCGCGACGGCCGGGCTGCTGAACGGCTCGATGCGCGAAGCGATCAACGTGGGCTCGGCGGTCTGGGGCGACCTCGCGACTTCGTTCTCCGGCGTCGACATCCGCGTCGAGGGCGAGGAGAACCTCTGGAAGGAACGGCCGGCGATCTTCACCTTCAACCACCAGAGCGGGCTCGATGCGGTGATCATGATGAAGCTGATCCGCCGCGACGTGACCGGGGTGGGCAAGAAGGAGCTCCAGTCGACGCCGATCATGGGGCCGATCTTCACGGCGGCGGGGGCCGTCTTCGTCGATCGCGCGGACACGGGCAAGGCGATCGAGGCGCTTCGGCCGGCGGTCGAGGCGCTCAGGGAAGGGCGCTCGCTCATGATCGCGCCGGAGGGCACGCGCTCCCTCACGCCTCGCCTCGGACGCTTCAAGAAGGGCGCGTTCCACATGGCGATGCAGGCGGGCGTGCCGATCGTGCCGGTCGTGATTCGCAACGCCCTCGACGCGTTGCCCAAGGACGGGACGGTGATCCGGCCTTCGACGATCGAGATCGTGGTCCTCGACCCGGTTCCGACCGACGACTGGAAGGTCGAGACGATCGACGATCACATCGCCTCCGTCCGACGACTCTATCTCGACGTCCTCCACCAGGACTGACCGGGCTCCCGAAACCGGAAGGCGGCGCACGACGATGAATCTCAAGGTCTCCGTTCTCGGAGCCGGTTCCTTCGGAACCACGATGGCGCACGTGATCTCGCGGAACACACCGACGCTGCTCTGGTGTCGCCGACGGGAGACCGCGGACGAGATCAATCGTGATCACCGGAACTCGGCCTATCTCCCGGACTCGCCCCTCGCCGACTCCCTGCGCGCGACGGGGGATCTCGAAGAAGCGGTCCTCGAGGCGGACGTCGTCGTGATGGGGGTGCCCTCGCACGGGATGCGCTCGACCCTCGAAGAGGTCTCGAAGCACATCCGCCCCTGGGTTCCGGTCGTCAGCCTCGCGAAGGGACTCGAACCGGGCTCGCACCTGCGCATGACGGAGGTGATCCGGGAGGTCCTGCCGGACCACCGCGCGGGGGCGATGACGGGGCCCAATCTGGCACGCGAAATCATGGCGGGCTTCGCCGCCGCGAGCGTCGTCGCCTTCGAGGACGTCGAGCTGGCGCGCCAGCTGCAGTCGGTCCTCCACAGCGGCGTCTTCCGCGTGTACACGAACACCGACGTGATCGGATGCGAGCTCGGCGGCGCGCTCAAGAACGTGATCGCGATCGCGACGGGGATGGGCGACGGACTCGGCGTCGGCGACAACACGCGAAGTGCGGTCATCACCCGCGGACTCGCCGAGCTCACCCGGCTCGGCGTCGCGATGGGTGGGGCGAGTGCGACCTTCGCCGGGCTCGCGGGGGTCGGCGACCTCGTCGCGACCTGCACGAGCCAGAAGAGCCGCAATCGCTTCGTCGGCGAACAGCTCGGCCTCGGCAAGACCCTCGACGAGATCATCGCCGACATGAACCAGGTCGCCGAGGGCGTGAAGACGAGCGCAGTCGTGATGGAGCTCGCCGAGCGACACGGGATCGAGATGCCGATCGCGCAGGAGGTCCACGGCGTCCTCTACGAAGGGCGGACCGCCGAGGACGCCTATGCCGGGCTCACCCGACGGGTGCCGGGCGCCGAATACGACGTGAACTGAGCGCACGAGGCGTGCGGGTCCATCCTCGCTAGGATCGACGCGTGTCCTGGCTCTTCCGAATCGTCGCGATCGTCCTGCTTTTCGGAGCAGCGGCCCTCTATCAGCTCTTCCTCTCGGCCCGACCACCGCTCACGATCGATCCCGCGACGCTGGCCGGCGACGGCAGCGCCCTCGACTACTGCGTGCTCCCTGAGCTCGATGGGAGCGGTCGGTCCTCCTTCGAGATTCCGAAGGGGAACACGCCGGGCTGCGGCTACGAGCACTTTCCGCTGCCCGTCCTGGCGGACTGCACCGAGCCGCTCCCCGAGAACGCGACCGACATCCGCGGGCTCTGGATCGGTGTCGAGGGCGGTCACGTCGGTCACGTCGAGCGGGTCGAGCAGTGCGGAAGAAGGGTCGTCGTGACCTCTTCGGGGATCATCCACGACTACGGACCGAACAGCACCGCGGGCCTCACGACCAACGACACGGAGGGGAGTGTCCTCTTCACGATCGGCGAGCGGGAGTTCTGTCCTCGCACCTCCGCGAGCATGATCTGGAACGAAGGCGTTCTCGACTTCCACGTCTTCGGCTGGGGACCGGTCGTCGTGCGCCGCTACCTGGACGGCGAGCAGCTGATCTGGGAGTACGCGGACGGGAGCACGACGCGGATGGATCGGATCTGCACGCTGCCGGAGAGCGAGAAGGTCCCGGCGCCGCGCGGACGAAGACTCACGCTGTTCTGACGCGTCTCAGACCGCGACCTGGATCCGGGACTTCAGCTGCGTGTCGAGGGCCTCGGCCGCTTCCGCCACCATCTCTTCGAGGATCTCCGCCGCGGGTCGCCGCTCGTTCAACATGCCCGAGGTCTGTCCTGCGGCGTTCATCAGGAGCTCGTTCCGACCGGCCTGCTCGACGGAGTACTGGAGATCGCGGATCAGGACGCCCTGCGCGCCCATCGGGAGCGCCTGCAGGCCTTCCCGCTCCCAGGCCTCGATCAGCGGGTTCGACACGTTGCGCATCGTCTTGCCGCTGTAGAGCCGGGTCACGACCGTGTCTTCGGCAGCGGCCGCGAGGATGCGGTCCTTCTGGAGGTCGGGCTGGTTCGCCTCGTTCGAGACGAGGAACGCGGAGCCGCACCACGCGGCTTCCGCGCCGAGCGCGAGCACGCCGGCGAGGGCACGACCGCCCGCCACACCGCCGGCGGCGATCACCGGCGTGGGCGCGACGGCCTCCATGACCTGGGGCAGCAGCGCGAGGGTGCCGATCCGGCCCGTGTGTCCGCCGGCTTCGGTGCCCTGGGCCACCACGTAGTCCGCGCCGTCGGCGGCGACCTGTCGTGCGGCCTTCACGGTTCCGACGAGGGAGAGGATCGTCACGCCGTTCGCCTTCAGCGCGTCGGCGAAGACCGCCGGGGTGCCGAGGCCGGAGGCGAAGACGGGGATCCCTTCTTCGATCAGGACCTCGATCTGCGATCCCGCCCAGCTCTTGCCCGGCTCGATCCACTGGCCGAGGACTTCGTTCTCGGGCGGAGCCTCGAGGAGCTCGATGTCGAGGGAGGCGGCGATCCGCGCGATCGCGTCGCGATGGCTCTGCGGGAGCTGGTCGGCCCTCGGGGCCGTCGGCACGACGGCGTCCTTCGGCTTCGGGACGAGGAAGTTCGGCGAGAGGAGGAGGTCGACGCCGAAGGGCTTGTCCGTCAAGGACTTGATCTTGCGGATCTCCGATCTCAGGTCGTCCGGGGAGTAGGCGACGCCGCCGAGGACGCCGAGGCCGCCCGCATTCGAGACCGCAGCGACGAGCTCGCCGGTCGCGACGGGCTCTCCGGTGCCCGCGACGGGGCCCATGCCGGCGAGGATCACGGGGTATTCGATGCCGACGCGGCCGCAGAAGGCGGTGCGGAGGGTGGGGCGGGACATGCGGCTCTCCTGGAAGGCGGGGAGGTGGGCGCTTCGAGCATCGCCCGGACCGTCTCCGCGATCAACGCATTCGGCTAGCTTGGAGGGAGTGACCAGGGAGGCGTGAACGCGATGGGATCCTCGATTCGAATCGAACCGGCCGCCGCCGGCTGTGGCGCGGTCGTTCACGGCGTCGATCTGGCGAAGATGGACGACGAGACCTGGGGGACGATCCATCGCGCGTTCCTCGATCACGGCGTGATCTTCTTTCGGGACCAGGATCTCGCGCCCGACGCCCACATCGCGCTGGCGCGCCGCTTCGGCCCGATCGTCGTCAACAAGTTCTTCCCCGAGTCCGACGTGCGCGCGGAGATCGCCGAGGTCCGCAAGGAGCCGGAGCAGCAGACGAACATCGGCGGTGGCTGGCATACGGACCACAGCTACGACGAGGTTCCCGCCAAGGGCTCGATCCTGGTCGCGCGGGAGCTCCCCAGACAAGGGGGCGACACGCTCTTCGCGAACATGCACGCCGCCTACGAAGCGTTGTCCGACGGCCTCAAGAAGACGCTCTGCACACTCCGCTCGGTCCACTCGAACGACCACCTCTACGGCGAGGACGGGATCTATCACAAGACGGATCTCGCGGGGATGCTCCAGGGCAAGGACCTGGTCGGGCGGGCCGTGCACCCGGGCGTGATCCGCCATCCGGAGACGGGGCGACCGGCGCTCTACGTGAACCCGGGACATACCCGCGGATTCGAGGGATGGACCGTGGAGGAGAGTCTGCCCCTGCTCCAGTTCCTCTATTCGCATGCGAGCAGCGATGCGTTCACCTGCCGTTTCGAGTGGGCCCCGGGGTCGGTCGCGATCTGGGACAACCGGTCCACCTGGCACATGGCGATGAACGACTACCACGGCGAGCGGCGTCTCCTGCACCGCATCACCATCGACGGCGTTGCCCTGGAAGCCGCCTGACCCGTCGGCCGCAGGTCCTGCTACGCTCGGGCGGGCCCCGGCTGAGGGGGTCTTTGGCCACGGATCGGATCAGAATGCAGAACACCCAGGATCATGATCTCCTCGGACTGAACAAGGCGGCGGAGGCCCTGCGGGACGCGACCGACCGCCTCGTGGAGATGCTGCCCGGGGACTGCCTGCTGCGCTCCTCCGACGCGGTCGAGCAAGAGCGGGACGAGCCCCCGCCGTCGCGGCCCTCGATCCTGCCGAAGAACTTCCTCCTCGAGTTCGTCGCCGGCACGTTCGGTCCCGCCTCGAGCGGACGCGGCTTGATGGACCACCTCGAGAACGAGGAGAACGTCCGCCGGATCGTCACGCGAACGAACCTGGGCATCATGGCTGCCCAGGATCTGGAGGAGAACTCGCGGCGCAAGCTCGAGGACGTCCAGGTCACCCGCGCGGTCAAGTGCAAGCACACGATCCAGAAAGTCGTCGACCACCTCGAGAGCTCGGTGAATCGCGTCGAGGACCGTCCGCACGTGATCCGCGAGATCTTCAACCTCGACGATTCGACCCTCGGCCTGCGGATCGCCACGGAGATTTCGGAGTCCCACTTCCTCGAGCGGCTCGCCGACGAGGCCGCCGAGATTCCCGAGATGCGCTTCGCGGTGCTGCGATCGGCCGAGACCCAGGCGACCTTCGAAGACATCGAGCGTCGCTTTCGCACGGAGCTGGCCTGCTTCCTTCCCGATTTCGAAGTCGATACCGACGGGCAGCGATCCGAGATCACCGACGACAAGGCCCTGAAGATCATCAACCGGATCTTCGACGCGTTCGCGCCCCGCATGATCCTGATCGGCCATAGTCAGGGCGGGCTCGTGGCGCTTCGCGCGATGCAGCTGGGGATGCAGCAGGTCCGGGTGAAGGACAAGCGTCGCTTCCTCCACTCGCCGCGCAGCGGCCGCGTCCATCGCTACAGCGCGGTCGCCCTCGCGATCGGACTGGGTTCGCCCTTCGATGGGATCGAGAGCAGCCCGAGTCTCGTTCCGGGAGGAGGCGGCGAGCGCCTCGACCCGCAGAATCTGCCGGGCTACGTGAAGCGCTTCATGCCGGGCGTCGCACAGATGCTCCACGGGAGTCCGTTCCTTCGGACGATGCGCCGAGCCTTCATCCCCTTCGACTGCACCGCGATCTCGATCGCGAACCCGAAGGACGGCCTGGTCGACCTCCACGGCACGCTGCTGCCGGTCGGCGACTTCAAGAACATGCACAACGTCGAGGTCCGCTCGACGGGGCGCTTCGACCTGGCGGACATCGCCCCGGAATCGGCGCGCCCCGCGCTCGATCTCTGGCCCATGACGCGATTGCGCGCGGTGTTCAACGAAGAGGACCGCTTCGAAGGATTGCGGGAGCATTGCTCCTTTCTCGTGGATCTGGGCGAGAACTGGGATGTCGACCAGGGCGAGATCGTGCGGAAGATCTTCGACGACGAGAGCGCCGAGAGGCTCTTCGACGAGATGATGTACGAGGTCAACTTCGACGGCTTTCGCGAGCAGCTCATGGCGAACCTCCTCTATCGCCTTCGGACGGCCAAGCCCGAGGAGCGCGACTCCCTCGCCTGGATGGCGCCGCGCCTGCGCGACATGATCCGGGACGAAGCGCTCCCCTTCCTGAACAGCCTCGACAAGCGCGCCGCGCTCGCGCTCATGTACATCGAGCCGCAATAGGCGGGAGCGGGGTTGCCGAAGCTCGAGTACGCAACGCACGTGCACGCTGCATGCGTCGATTCGTGCAGCGCTCGGCAAAGAGAAGGTAGTCTCGCCGAACCCGAGAGATCGCGCGCGGCCGCTCGGGGCAGCCGAAGTAGAATGCTGGCGCTCAAGGCCTGCGCGCGTGCGCGCGGTCGGTTTCGGATGGTGCCATGCCCGAGTTCTTGAGAGCGAGCGACTACCGAACGGACATCGACGGGCTTCGCGCGCTCGCAGTCATTCCGGTGATCGCCTTTCACTCGGGCTTCATGCCGAACGGCTATCTCGGCGTCGATGTCTTCTTCGTGATCAGCGGATTCCTGATCACGGGGATCATCTACCGGAAGCTCCAGGCCGGAGACTTCTCGCTCGTCGACTTCTATCTGCGTAGAACGCGACGCATCATTCCGCTGTCGCTCTTCGTCAGCGCGATCTGCCTGCCCATCGGGCTGCTGACGATGCTGCCCGACGATCTGGAGAATCTCTCCCAGTCGGTGGTCGCGACGAGTCTCTTCGCGAACAACGTCCTGCAGTCCATCACGACCCGGGACTACTGGGACGTCGTCAACGAGTACAAGCCGTTGATGCACACCTGGAGCCTCGGCGTCGAGGAACAGTACTACCTGGTCTACCCGTTCCTGTTCCTGGCTCTCGGCCATGCCCGCCGGAATCTGCTCGCCCCCATTCTGATCCTCGCCACGGGGGCCTCCTTCGGACTCTTCCTGGGCCCCTTCGACGACTTCCAGAAGTTCTACTGGATCCCGTTTCGTTTCTTCGAGCTCTCGCTGGGCGGCCTCGTGGCGATCCATCTCGGTGGTCGCGTGGTCGAACATCCGGCGACGGCGATCCTTCCGGTCGGTCTACTCGCCCTGATGGTCGCCCCGTCCGGCCTGATTCCGCCCGAGGTCGCGCTCGTTTCGAGTGTTCTGCTCAGCGCAGGCATCGTGGCTTCCGCGAACTCGTCGTCGCGCGTGGCCTCGCTACTGCTCTCCAACCCGATCTCGGTCTGGACCGGAAGGATCAGCTTCAGTCTGTACATGTGGCACCAGCCCGTACTCGCCTTCGCTCGCTACGCCTGGGTCCAGGATTTCGAGCCGGAGCACCTCGTCGTCTTGTACGCGCTCACGCTGGGCCTCTCGGTACTCACCTACGCATTCGTCGAACAGCCGTTCCGGAACAAGCAATGCGTCGGCACGCGGACGCTGCTGATCGTGCTCGGCGCCGGAACGCTCGTCGCGAACGCCGGCGCTCTCTACCTCTACGTGAACGCGGGTGTTTGGAAGGACATTCCGGAGCTGGGGATCACCCGGGGCGAGGTCGTCCGGAATCAGCACGCCCTCTACAACGATCGGATCCATGAATACGATCGCGATTTCGTCGACGACGGTCGGCTGAAAGTGCTCGTCGTCGGTAACAGCTTCGCGCGAGACTGGGCGAACATCCTGCTCGAGTCCCGTCACGCGGATCGATTGCAGATCTCCTACATCTACAATCCGAAGGCGGACTCACCCGTCTCGGAGCGCGCTGCAGTAGCCGACGTGTTCTTCTGGGGAACCCCGAGCCGTGAGAAAGTGCTGCATTTCGGCGTGGATCCCGATGCCCTCTGGGCCGTCGGAACGAAGAACTTCGGAACGAACAACGGCATCTTCTACAACTATCGGGGCGACGACTATCTCGAGCAGCGCACGCACATGCAGTCGGGGACCCTCGAAGAGAACGACGCGTTGCGGCGGATCTGGGGGGATCGCCATCTCGACTACATCGAGCTCGTGATCGACGACGACGGGCGTGTTCCGGTGTTCACGCCAGACGGGATGTTCATCAGCCAGGACACCCGCCACCTCACGCGCGCAGGGGCGCGGTATTTCGCGGCGCGCTTCGACGCTCGGCTGGACGCGATCCTCGATCTTCCCTCCGGATCCGACTAGTTGTGGGACCTAAGCAGCTTGTTGACGGTATTCCCTGAGCCGCTGCATAGGCGTCTTCTTGCCGAGCGAGCGATGGGGTCGCTCATGATTGTAGTGCTTGACCCAGGGCCGCAAGCTTTCGGCACGCATGGCTG